>JAISPZ010000011.1 GCA_031274555.1 Bacteroidales bacterium
ATGGTGACGAAAGCTGCGGGGCTCACCTCTTCCCATTCCGAACAGAGAAGTTAAGCCCGCTTGCGCCGATGGTACTGCATCTAAAGTGCGGAAGAGTAGGTAGTCGCCGCCCTATAAAAAGCCTCTTGCTGAAAAGCAGGGGGCTTTTTTGTTAATTAAGAATTGAGAATTAAGAATTGAGAATGTTGCTGACACACGTTTTTTGTTTGTTTTTTCATACCTTTGCCAAAAGCGTGTCAAAAATCAAAGATGTCAATGAATTATTAAGTACGTAAAAAATTTGATAGCTTGCTGCCGAATGAAATAGAAAAGAAGAAAGATGTTTAATCGGTTAAATTAATATATATATGAAGAAAATCATTTTACTTTCAGTCGCGTTCTGCCTCTTTGCAGCTACGCCGATGTCGGCTCAAAGGTCGGTATCAACAAAAGACATCAAATCTCTTGTTCAGAAGAAAAAACTCAAAGACATTCATGCACAAAAAGCAGTTGCAAAAGCATCCGACAATGTCGTTTTATTCGAGGATTTTAGCAAATTTACCGCAGGAAGCGAAGCCACTCCTGACACATTAGATCTGTCTTTGGCAGATGAAGGTTGGATATCATCGCAATATACCACCGAAGACGGTTGGTGGGGGGTAGCCATTTATCAGGCAGGTGGCAAAGTTTACATAGGTATAGATTTAGATTACGAAGAAACGGGTACGCTTGAAACTCCGCTTCTTGATCTATCAGGTAATTCAGGCAATTTCACAGTTAAAGTAAAAGCCAAATCGACTAATGAAGATGGGGATTATCTTGCAGTATATGCTTATGACGAAGAAACAATGGGAGATGAGTATTATGTATATGATTATGTTGAAATAACCAATGATTGGGCAGAATATACTTTCAATCTTTCTGGTGGAATGGACGGCGTATGGATTGGTTTTTATGCCTCTGATTATGAGGTCTTTGTGGATGACATTCAAGTAATATCAGGTACTGCGAGCGGCTTATCAGCCCCTGTCGCGTTAGATCCTACCAATATTACTGCCACAGGATTTACTGCCAATTGGAGTGAAGTTGAGGATGCTACAGGATACGAACTTAGCATATACACAAGAGAGGGTCCAGCAGAGATAACGTCTTTGTCGGAAGATTTTTCAGCTTGTAGCGGTAAAGGCGGTAACGATGATGAATGGAAGGGTAATATTGCATCAAATAAGATTCCTGCTGAATACGAAAATGCAGGATGGGAGTTCACAAAAGTATATGCAGCATCTTCTTGCATAAAAGCCGGAACGGGTGATATTCAAGGTATTGTAACAACTCCCGCTTTAGGTCTGAATGGTAATGCTGTGCTTACTTTCAAGTCAGGCGCGTGGGACGGCAATAGCGAAAAGACAACATTACTTCTCAGCATTTCAGGAGGCGGCGAGTTAAGTGTTTCTTCCGTTACATTAGTAAAAGGTGCTTTTACGGAATATTCTGTAAATATCACAGGTGGCACAGCTAATTCAAAAATAACTTTCAAGGGTGAAGCAGCAAGCAATTCACGTTTCTTTTTGGATAACGTATTGGTAAAACAAGGAGGTGCTGCGGCAGTGCCAATAACAGGCTCGCCTTTTACAGTGGCAACAACAAGTTATAACGCCACAGGTTTAACTACAGGAACTGTTTATTACTATACGGTTAAAGCCAAAAACGAAACCGAAGTTTCTGCTGTGTCAAATGAGAAATCTGCAACACCTGTTCCGACAACAGGCATTAAAGACAATGAAATTGCCAACTTCAACACATTCGTTTCCAACGGCAGTCTAATCATTAATGCAAGCGGCAAAAACGAAGTGAGAGTATATAATATGATGGGACAACTGATGTTCAAAAAACAAATCATCAATAATGCCACTATTCCTGTTGGCAATCTTTCATCGGGTGCTTATATTGTTACGGTGGGCAACAAGACAACGAAAGTAATTTTATAAACTACATGGTCACGATAGAAAAGCACGTCTTTTACGAGGCGTGCTTTTCGTGTTTTGAAATAGTTGAAAGGACTGAGGCAAAAATGCCGACTGCGGTTGAAATAAGGAACACTAACAGGATGTCGCTCGCTTGCAGTGCGACAGGATAGGCTTCCACGATATATTTGCCCTCGCCACCGCTACCACCAAGTTTTACCCAGCCGAATAACTGCTGGCATAAGGTTATGGCAATGCCTGTGATAAGACCGACTGCTGTGCCGAACAGAGTAATAAAAATTCCATCTAAAAGAAATATTTTTTGTATCTGTTCTTTCTTTAAGCCAATGCTTGAAAGTATAAATTGATCTTTTTTCTTGTCGGAAATCAGAAGCATTAACGAAGCTATAAGAGTGAAGCAAGCGATTAACATCACAAAAATAAAAATCACGACTATAATCATTTTTTCAACTTTCATGCTGCTGTAAAGCAAGTCTTGCTGTTCTTGTCTGTCTTTAACAGTAAAGTCATCCCCGATAATTTTTTTGACAGCAGATTTTATCGTAGCCACATCACCGTTAGATATAAATATTTCTACTGCCGAATATTTATTTTCCTTTTCTATCGCTTGCTGTACAAACCCAAGAGGAGCAATAATATAGCGATTGTCGTAATCGGGAATTGTGGTGAGAAAATTTGTCGCGACTACATCAAAAGCATTATATCCGCTCGCAAGCTCTGATGGATTTATTGCAGACACAGGTAATGTGTAAAGCAAAATATGCGACATCTCGGAAATTCCAAGTCCAATAGCTATACCTTCCCCCACTGTAATTGGGGTGTAAAATTGTGATGACTCTTTTTCGACAGTGCCTTTAAGGACAACAACTTTTGTAGAGTTACCGAAAGAGATAAGTGCTTGCGTTTCTATTGTCGGATATATTTTTGAAACGCCCTCTATTTCACTTATAGCTGAAATCCACGTAGCTTCAAAATATTTACCCTCTGCCTTTTCAATTTTGAGGTCGGGGTCGAAAAGCGAAAAACGCTCGGCAACAAAACTGTTCATTCCGTTCATTACCGAAAGAATAACTATCATCGCTGCGCTACATACGGCAACGCTCAAAAGGGCAACCATACTTATAAGGTTTGCCATTTTTGTTTTTTTTGACAAAAAATATTTCTTTGCTATAAAAAATGAAATCATTGCGTGAGGAGTTCTTCTATACGTCTTGCTTTGTCGAGTGTGTCATCTATAAAAAATTGTAACTGCGGCACAATACGGAGTTGATTTTTTATGCGCCGACCAAGCAACAGACGAATTTCTTTCGTATGTTCTTTTATTTCTTTGATGAGAGTTTCTTTATTGTCCGCAGGGAACATACTCAAATTAACTCTTGCAAGTGAGAGGTCGCTCGTAACTTTGACATACGTCACAGTGAATATAATGCCGTGAAAATGCGGTGCAACATTCAGCCGAAAAATCTCTGCTAACTCTTTTTGCAGAAGGCGATTTATTTTTTCTTGTCTTGTTGTTTCCATAGCTGGTCTAAAATTTTATCTTCAACTAAATTGGGCAAAGTTACTTTTAATTGTGGATTTTCTTCCATTGCACGTTTTATTGCCGACAGTGCATTATCGTTGCGTGCCCACGCGCGGCGGGAAATTCCGTTATTTACGTCCCAAAAGAGCATCATCTCTAATTTTTTGTCTGCCTGTGGAGTGCCGTCGAGCAACATCCCAAATCCACCATTGATTACCTCACCCCAGCCAACGCCACCGCCGTTGTGAAGCGATACCCATGTAGCACCCCTAAATGAGTCCCCAATGCAATTTTGCACAGCCATATCCGCAGTAAACTGTGAGCCGTCATAGATGTTTGATGTTTCTCTGTATGGTGAGTCAGTGCCTGAAACATCGTGATGGTCGCGTCCCAAAACGACGGGTGCGTTTATGCGTCCATTGCGGATAGCCTCATTAAATGCTTTTGCAATAGCAATTCTGCCGAAAGCGTCCGCGTAAAGAATACGCGCTTGCGAGCCTACAACGAGTTTATTTTCCTTTGCACCCTCAATCCATCTGATGTTGTCTTGCATTACCTGTGCAATCTCTTTCGGTGAATTTTTGCTTAATTCGTGTAGCACTTCAATTGCAATATTGTCGGTAGTGTCGAGGTCTTCGGGTTTTTGAGATGAACAGACCCAACGGAATGGTCCAAAGCCGTAGTCAAAACACATTGGTCCCATAATATCTTGAACGTATGACGGATATTTGAATGAGCCGTCTTCCCTCAAAATATCTGCGTTGGCGCGTGAGGCTTCAAGCAGAAATGCATTGCCGTAGTCAAAAAAATACATCTCTTTTCTGGCGAGTGTGTTAATAGCATTTACCTGACGGCGCAACGACTCTTGAACTTTTTTCTTAAACAATTCTGGCTCATTCGCCATCATTTCGTTTGCTTCTTCAAATGTAAGACCGACAGGATAATAGCCACCTGAATATGGATTGTGCAACGAACTCTGGTCAGAGCCAAGATCAACTTTTATATTATTGTTGGCAGCGTATTCCCACAAATCGACAGCGTTGCCCTGATATGCAAACGAAACAGTTTTGTTTGCCTGTCGTACAGCCTGTACTCGCTCAAAAAGTTTTGGCAGGTCGCCATAAACTTCGTCCACCCAGCCTTGCTTATGGCGTTTTTCGGTAGCGGCAGGATTTATTTCGGCAGTAATTGAAACAACGCCTGCGATGTTGGCTGCTTTTGGTTGTGCGCCAGACATTCCGCCAAGTCCACAGGTGATAAAGAGTGGCGCATTTGCAGCCCCCATCTTTCGCGCCGCATTTAGCACTGTGATAGTAGTTCCATGAACAATACCCTGCGGTCCGATATACATGTACGAGCCTGCAGTCATTTGTCCGTACTGCGTAACGCCGAGCGCATTAAATCGCTCCCAATCGTCAGGCTTTGAATAATTGGGTATCATCATACCATTGGTGACAACTACGCGCGGTGCGTCCTTATGTGACGGAAAAAGCCCCAATGGATGACCTGAATACATGACGAGCGTTTGTTCGTCGGTCATTTCCGACAAATATTTCATGGTGATACGATACTGCGCCCAGTTTTGAAAAACCGCACCGTTACCGCCATAAGTGATGAGTTCGTGAGGATGTTGCGCCACCGCAGGGTCAAGATTATTTTGTATCATCATCATAATTGCTGCAGCCTGCTTGCAATGCGCGGGATATTCGTCTATATGACGAGCATACATCTCGTGTTGTGGACGCAGGCGATACATATAGATACGCCCATAGTCGCATAACTCCTGCATAAATTCGCCTGCCAACAATGTGTGATGTTTTGCAGGGAAATAGCGTAGCGCATTACGCACCGCGAGTTTTTTCTCTGTATCGGAAAGAATGTCCCTGCGCTTTGGTGCGTGGCTCACTTGATTGGAATATTGCGGAAGTTCGGGTAAAATGTCAGGAATACCCTGCATAATTTCTTGTTGAAATTGGTTCATTGGAAATGTTTTTTACAAAATTTAATGTAAAAGTATGAAAAATTTTTAACTTTGCAGGAATTGGAAAGTTCCAAGTAATATTAAAAATTTTAAAGAAATGAAAAAAATTTTGTCAATTGCATTAGCGACTATCTTAGGAGGTTGTGTGCTTTTCGCAGGGGTGAGTACCCCACAGACCATGTTGCCCTCTAATCAGGTAGTAAGTAAAAAATCGCAAGAATATAAAAAATTTCCTGCGGTAGTTCAAAAAAAACTCGCAACAAAAACTGCTGTTGCAAATGAAGCGTTTAAAGTAAGAACTTCTACAAATACTGCTCCGAACGGGACTTCTAAAAGATTAAAGCTCAAAAGTGTTACCCCAAGTAAAGACGCGGATTCTGCTACAATATCATTGGTAGCGGGTGATGTATGGGGAGATAATACGGGTTATATATTGCTTATTGGGGATTTTGATGATGCCATAACTTATGATGACGTTTTTAATAATGCCTACAAAATTCCCGAAAATGCAACATCAAATCCTGTAACTACCCCTATTGTTTTTGAGGACAGTTTGTCAATTAATATTCCCGGTGGAACGTATGATTTTTGGGTTCTAAATCCTGAACCCAGCTCTAACAAATTTTGGACTCCGGCGTATGGTGCTCCTATAGGTGAAGATTATAATTTCAAAAATGGTTGGAGTTATGTATTTGAAGCTTCGATTATTGAAGATGAAGGACGTGATAATATTTCGCTTACGATATATGATGAAAATGGTGATATTGCAACTTTTCCTGATTTAACCATTTATGAAATCATGTTGCCGACATCGCTATCGGGTTGCGATTTTGCTGCATCAACAACGATAGGTTTTTTAGTCGCGAATGAGGGCGATGGAGATGCATCTTCTTTTGAGATTAATTATTCTATTGAGGGAACAACAGGTTCTGAAACATTTAATGAGCCTATTTTAGCAGGAGAGTATGTGGAGGTTTATATAACTAATCCTGTTGATTTTTCGCCATCAGGTATTTATAATGTTTCTGCGACAGTGATAAGTAGCGAGGAAGAAAATACAGAAAATAACTCCGCAACAGCAGTGGCATCGTCAGTCCATTTGGAAGTGCCGATAAGCAATCATTTATTGGATGCGGGGGAAGATGCCCAATTTCATTTTACTGAGGGCACATGGCTTCGCCTTAATATTCCAATTCTTGGGTTTAATGATTTCACTGCTCTTGTGGATGGTGCTGTTCTTTATACAAATTGCATTGATTTAGATCCGGGCACTTACTCTCTCACTTTTGGGTACTTTGCACAAAGAGAATATACGGAAGAAGGTGATATTTTTGAAGTACGTGTGGGGAGGTCCGGCACTGACCTAACTGCAGGTACTCTTCTTTTTGAATATCTGGGAGGAGGTACGGAGGGCTATGAAGACCATACAACATCGTTCACTATTGATGAAGCGGGTTCTTATCAGATAGCCTTTATCTCTATTTTTCTTGAAGGCTTGGGAATAAACAGTCTTGAACTCTCTCAAATCGCAGGTATTCAGGCGTTAAAAAATGCCGAAGCAGAAATAGATGTTTATTGCTCTGATAATGTGCTTAATGTAAAATCCGCTCAAGCGATTAATGATGTTATTATCAGTGATATTAGAGGTGGAATTGTTTTCAAATCAGCGACAAAGTTAAATACAAATAATTATTCTGTAAATGTAGGTAATTTGGCTAAAGGCGTATATTTGGCACGCACAACAACAGCCAAAGATGCAAAAACAGTAAAATTTATTGTAAAATAAATTGACATATTCAGCCTTTGAAAAAGCCACTTTCTGAAAAGAGAGTGGCTTTTTTTGTATAACGAAATTTGTTTTTCGCAAAAGTGGCTGGCGAAAGGCGTTCGCAGGGATTTGCTTCGTGCAAAATCAGTGGTAATAACGTGTTGTAAATGTGAAGAAATTTGTTTACCTTTGTTATAAGTATGAATGAATTATTTCATACAAAAGAACCACTTGAACCACTTGAACCACTTGAACCATGAAAAAAATGTTATTACTTTTCGTAATGTCCGTTTTTTGTGCAGGTACACTTTTAGCACAAAAAACAACACAGAAAACATCTAAGACAATCTTAACAAAATCTGTACCCGAAACGTCCGAAATGGACAAAATTTCCGCCAAAACCAAAAATGCGGCACTAATTCAAAGAGCAGAGCGTATCAGCTTATATCTCATTCGTCTGACTACAGAACAAGAAGTGAAGACTCTCAAAATGATGGTTGTTTAATAAACTATCATTGTCAAATTTAGCTGAAAAGACAGGTATTTTATCGCCATCTTCAGTATCAGTAAATTTATTCAGTCAGAATGTCAAAATTTTTTCTCACCCTCGCCAAAATTGGACGGATTCATAACCGTCCTCAGTTATCCATAAAAAAAATAAAAAAATGAAAAAAATTACGTCTATGGCATTAGCAACCGTCTTAGTAGGTTGTATGCTTTATGCAGAAGTTGGCACGACAAAGAATGTGCCACTAACCAAAGTTCCTGAGGCAGCTCAAAAAAAATTGCAGCAAAGAACTGTCCCTGATAAAACTGTAAACGCTGCAGGAACTGTAAACTTTGTAAAAACTGCGGATTTTACAAAAAATGTAAATGTCGCAGAAATTGTTAGCTCTACAAGAGCTGTGAGTTTTGTAAACCAACAAAACGCATTAACTGTCGCGAAAAAAACTCAGGCAAGTCCTGTTCCGAACGCGACTTCCGGCAGATTAAAACTGAAAAGCGTTTCTCCAAGCAAAGACACTAATTCTGCTACAATAGCATTAAAAGCAGATGACGTATGGGGGGATGGCACAGGTTTTGTATTGCTTCTTGGCGATTATGGCACTCACGATGTAGTACGCGCAGAGTACTTGTTTGCAATCGCTGAATACAAAATTCCGCAAAATGCGACACCAGACGTTAATACTCCCGCCGTTATCAATGACAGTTTGTCGATTAATATCCCCGGTGGAACGTACGGTTTTTGGATTCTGAATCCTACTCCTAATGATGGTGTATTTTATATTCCTATGGACTGTAACGGTTATGGTTATAATTTCAAGAACGGATGGATTTATGTATTTGAAGTATTTTATTCATACGAGATTGGAAATGCTCGCGTAGGTTTAACAATGTATGACGAAAATGGTGATTTGGCTGCCTTTCAGGATTTATCCCTCGTAGGATTAGATGTGTCCGAAAGCTCTGCTGATTTGACCGCCGCCGAACAGGTGACTGTTCGCATGACTAATTTAGGTGAGCAAGCTTTCACGAGTACAGATTTATACTTACAAGTGGATAATGGTGTCGTTGTAAAAGAAACATATACTTGCGCACCTAATGATTCTGTTGAATTTGGGGAAGTGATAGACTACACCTTTGTCGCTACAGCCGACTTGTCTGCGCTCGGCACACACACTATTAAAGTATGGGCTACGCCTGTAGATGATTTGAGGTCTTCTAACGACACTCTCTTGATTACTCGCACAAAGACTGTACCACGTACTTTGCCTTTTTTTGACTCTCTTACCGAAGGACATCCAAATTGGGTAATTATTGACAAAAATGGTGGGAGTACTTGGGAGCTGTGGCAGGGAAATTTCGTGGACGCGGACGGAGATGCGGAGGGATGGGGATTTATCTATCAATATGAGTCTATTCAAAATGCAGATGATTATATAAGAAGTATTTCTCCGTTTACGCTTGAAGCAGGTGATTACAGTGTTTATTTTAAGCATCGTGTAGCTATGAAATATTATCCAGAGTCGTTCAAAGTACTTTATGGAACGAATCCTGACCCTACCACTATGACTGAAATTTTTAGCTATGAGTCAACAGTAGAGGATTTCATACGAACTGCAGCCAATTTTACTGTACCGGCATCGGGTAATTATTATGTGGCAATCCAGGCAACTTCCAAAGCAGATATGTATGTATTGCTTGTAGATGATATTGGTATTCAAGCAGGTCATGTTGATTTAGTTCCAGAGATAAAAATTTTGCAACTTTCTCTTGACGCATATTCATCTTGTGTTTTACCGCAAGAAATGCCTGTTACCGTTTATGTTGGCAATCGCGGGTGGGTTGGCAGCAGTATTTCAAGTTTTGACTTAGCATACAAAATAGACAACGCTGAATGGGTTTCGCTTCCCACAACTGCTGTAGATATTCCGGCAGGCGACTACGTAGAGCTGAGTGAAGAATTTGATGTTGATTTTTCTGCACTTGGCGTACATACGGTAACTATGGCTGTTTCTGACGCAGGCTCAAGAACAAATGATACGGCTGTTGCTTCTATTGAAAACATTGCGCCTGCTACAACATTGCCTTTTGTTTCTGATTTCACAAAACCATCAGATATAGCAGACTGGACTTCTATTGGAGGAGGCTGGTATTATGACGATGTTTATGATAGTTGTTACTATGCGGCTTACAATGACCTGCCACTCGTTTCGCGCTGCTTGGAATTGAGTGCAGGAACGTACAAACTTTCGCATAATTTTAGAGCGGGCATATTATGGGGGGAGGATGATATATACACTCAAAGTTTTTATGTGGCGATAGGAGAAGCTGGTTCGGATGTTTCAATATGGACAACTATTGTAGAACATAACGATTTATATACTTCTGCCGACACCACAGAGGAGATTATATTTACCGTTGATGTTGCTGGAACTTATATGCTTGGCTATGTATCCACTTCTACAACTTATTTGGATCTTTACGGTGTAACATTGTCAATGGAGGATGGTGAAGCAAACGAGGATGTCAAGACGGCAACTTCTGTTCAGTTAAGCCCAAATCCTGCAAAGAATGTTGCGACTGTTTCTTCAAACGGTGGCAATATCAGGGAAATTGCTGTTAGCAACGCTATTGGAAAAACCGTATATCGTGCCAATGGAGTAAATGCCGCAACTGCGAGTATTAACACATCTTCATTTTCACAGGGTTTATATCTTGTTCGCCTGACGACAGAGCAAGAAGTAAAGACTCTCAAAATGATGGTTGTTAAATAGACTGTTGTCAAATTTAGTTGAAAAGGGTGGGCTTCCTGTCCGCCCTTTTTGCATTTATTTGGTGGTAATTACCGAAATTTTTCTTACCTTCGCCGGAATAGGACAATTTCAAAGAATGTCCGAAGTAAATTATTTGTTCATTAAAAAAGTAAAAAAATGAAAAAGATCATGTCTATAGCATTAGCGATTATCTTAGGAGGTTGCGTGCTTCATGCAGGAGTCGGCACACTAAAGTCTGTGCCGCAAACCAAAGTTCCTGAGGCAGCTCAAAAAAAATTATGGCAGGGAGCTGCCACTGAAAAAACTGTAAATGCCGCAAGAACTGTAAATTTTGCAAAAACTGCAGACTTTGCAAAAACCGTAAACGCTGCGAAAACTATTAGCTCTGCAAGAACTGTGGGCTTCGCAAACCAACAAAACGTAGCACCTGTTGCAAAAAAAGTTCCGACAGGTCCTGTTACGAACGCAACTTCCGGCAGATTAAAACTGAAAAGCGTTACCCCAAGTAAAGACGCTAATTCTGCTACAATAACATTAACAGCAGGTGATGTATGGGGAGATGGAACAGGCTTTTTATTGCTTATCAGCAATGGTTTCGAAGATGCATACTATGTTGATGATTTCTTTGCAGCTGCTGCGTACAAAATTCCGACAGATGCGACATTGAGCGTTAATTCCTCTGTTGTTATCAATAACAGCGTGTCGATTAATATTCCAGGTGGAGCGTATGATTATGCTATTTTCAATCCTGACCCTTATTATAATTCGTTTTATGTTCCCGCAAATTATTCTGGTTATAGTTATAATTTCAGGAATGGTTTGACTTATGTGTTTGAAGTATCCTATTCTTATGATGTTGGGGATGCTAATGTAGGTTTGGCAGTGTATGACGAAAGTGGTGATTTGGCCATACTTCCGGATTTATCTATTGTCGGATTGGATGTATCCGAGAGTTCAGCCGAATTGACTGCCACCGAGTCTGTAACTGTTCGTATGACTAATTTAGGTGAGCGGGCTTTCAAGAGTGCAGACTTGTACTTACAGGTGGATAATGATACTGCTATAAGTGAAACATATACTTGTGTATCTAATGATTCTGTCGAATTGGGGGAAGTGGTAAGTTATACCTTTACCGCTACAGCCGACCTGTCTGCGGTTGGCACACATACTATCAAAGTATGGGCTGTGTTGGCAGATGATTTACGTGCTTCAAACGACGTACTTTCCATTACTCGAATACAGACTACACCACGTGCTTTGCCTTTCTTTGACTCTCTTACCGAAGGACATCCAAATTGGGTAGTTATTGACAAAAATGGTGGGAGTACTTGGGAGCTATGGCAAGGAAATGTAGTTGATGCGGAAGGAGATGAGGAGGGATGGGGATTTATCTATCAATACGAGTCGGATCAAGGTGCAGATGACTATATAAGAAGTATTTCTCCGTTCATATTTGAAGCAGGTGATTACAGCGTTTCGTTCAAACATAGTGTGGCTATGGGAATTTATCCGGAATCATTTAGAGTGCTTTATGGAACGAGTCCTGATCCTGCCACTATGACGGAAATTTTTAGCTATGAATCAACGATAGCGACTTATATACGAACTGCAGCTAATTTTACCGTGACGACTCCCGGTAATTATTATGTGGCAATTCAAGCAACTTCCGAAGCAGATATGTTTGCACTATTTATAGATGATATTGGTATTCAGGCAGGTCATATTGATTTAATTCCGGATGTAACAATTTTGCAACTTTCTATTGACGCATACTCCTCTTGTGTTTTACCTGAAGAACTTCCTGTAACCGCTTACATTGGCAATTATGGATGGGTTGGTAGCAATATTTCAAGTTTTGACTTAGCATACAAAATAGATAACGGTGAATGGATTTCGCTTCCCACAACTGCTGTAGATATTCCGGCAGGCGACTATGTGGAATTGGGTGGAGAATTTGATGTTGATTTTTCTGCACTTGGCGTACATACGGTAACTATGGCTGTTTCTTGCGCAGGTCAAACCGATTTGACAAATGATACGGCTGTTGCTTCTATTGAAAACGTTGCGCCTGTTACAACATTGCCTTTTGCTTCAGACTTCGCAGAACCGTCAGATATAGCAAACTGGACTCCTTGGGGAGGTTGGTATTATGACGGTTATAGTTACTATCCAGGTGAAGACGATATGCCACTCGTTTCACGTTGTTTGGAATTGAGCGCAGGAACGTACAAACTTTCGCATAATTTTTTGGCGGGCATAGATTACTGGGGAGATATATACACTCAAGGTTTCTATGTAGCGATAGGGGAAGCCGGTTCGGATATTTCTACATGGACAACTATCGTGGAACATACCGAGTTATATACTAATGATGTCGATACCACAGAAGAAATTATATTTGATGTTGAGGCAGCAGGAACTTACACACTTGGTTATGTGTCCACCCTTACGAATTATTTGGATCTTTATGGTGTAACATTGTCGTTGGAGGAGGGTGTAGCAAATGAGAATGTCAAGACGGCAGCTTCTGTTCAGTTAAGCCCAAATCCTGCAAAGAATGTTGCGACTGTTTCTTCAAACGGTGGCAATATCAAGGAAATTGCTGTTAGCAATGCTGTTGGAAAAACCGTATATCGTGCCAATGGAGTAAATGCCGCAACTGCGAGTATTAATACATCTTCATTTTCACAGGGTTTATATCTTGTTCGCCTGACGACAGAGCAAGAAGTAAAGACTCTCAAAATGATGGTTGTTAAATAAACTATTGTCAAATTTAGTTGAAAAGGGTGGGCTTCTTGTCCGCCCTTTTTGCATTTATTTGGTTGGAGTTTCCAAAATTTTTCTTACCTTCACTTTTCTATAATATGCAATTTATCTATCCGTATTTTTTGTGGGGGCTTTTGGCAGTGAGTATCCCTGTGATTATTCACCTGTTTAAGTTCCGAAAGTTTAAGAAAGAATATTTCTCTAATGTGCGTTTTCTGCAACAGATGCAATTGGAGCATAAAAAACAGTCGCATCTGCGTGAACTGATTATTCTTGCAGCACGTATCCTGGCTGTCGTCTGTTTAGTCTTTGCCTTTGCACAACCGTTTATCCCCGCATCGAATACAGGTGCTCAAAGCGGTGCTACGCGCGTGAGTATCTATCTGGATAACTCTTACTCGATGGATATGGCAAGCAGAAACGGTCGTTTGCTTGAAGAAGCAAAAGATAATGTCAGACAGCTCCTGAAAGAATTTCCTGATGACGCGATGGCACAGCTTCTAACTAATCATTTGAGTGGAAATGAGCAGCGATTTTTATCTAAAAAAGAAATCCTTTCTTATATTGAAGGGATAGAGCCATGTCCGCAGCCTCGCTCTTTTAGCGAGATAGAGGCGCGACAGGCGGAATTAAAATGTAACTTGCGTTTTTATATTTCCGACTTTCAGCGTTCCACATTTAAGTTGCCAGAACAAAAAAATGATACTGTCGCCAAGCGTATATTTATCCCGCTTATCCCTACTCAAAACGAAAATATTTCCATAGACAGCGTGTGGACAAATACTCCACTTCTTATGCCTGCGAAAGATATTTCCGTAAAGGCAATTGTCACAAATTATGGCGATAATGACAGAGATAAAATATCTCTAAAAATGTTTATAGACGGCAAGCAGTCATCTGTTGTTGTTGTTGATTTGCCGTCAGGCAAAAGTGTTGAAGCATCTCTTTCTGTGCGTTTTCCCGAAAATGGATTTAAGCAGGGCTATCTTGAGATTTCCGACTATCCTGTTCAGTACGATAATCGCTTTTATTTTACACTGCCTGTGTCTTCTAATTTGTCGGTGTTGCATATTTATGAAAGTGATTTTAATTCAAATATTGAGAAAATTTTTGGAAATGATAGCATTTTTAAATATTCTCTTACTTCTATAAAAAAAATTGATTATTCGGCAATTCCACTTGCACGTCTTATCATCATTGACGAGGTTTCAGAAGTGTCTGATGTGCTCTCGGGAGCGTTAAAACAGGCAGTGGAAAATGGGGCAAGTGTTGTGTTAATTCCACAGGCAGTGTCTGCCGCTTCGCCGTACTCGTCACTCTTGTCTTCCCTTATAAATTCGACTTATGGTATGTTTAAAAGCGACGAAGTAAAAGTTACATCAATAAACCTTGACAACCCTGTTTTTAAGATGGCTCTTGCAGGTTCACAAGATGAGGGATCGTTGCCGACCGTAAGAAACAGATTTGCTATCCCTATAAATGTTTCTGTTCCGTCAGAGCCGCTAATGTCTTTTAATAGCAGTGAAGACTTTATGAGAGTCTATGAAGTCGGAAACGGACTTTTATATTTATTATCATCATCAATATCTAAGAATAATACTGATTTCACTACTGAATATTCGTTTGTGATTTCATTTTTGAATATGGCTCTTTATTCAAAAAATTCTTCGGAATTATATTCTACTATCGGTTCTGTCGGCGGAGTACGTCTAATGCAATGGAACATAGCCCCATTGGACGATACACCTTTTGTTCTTACTGACGAGAAAAATGATTTTTCCATTATGCCGCAAGTGCACAACATAAATAATGAGATGTTGCTTTTTGTAAATGGTGCGGATATTCCATCAGGAAATTATTTGCTCAAAAAGAACAAACAAACAGTTAGTGCGATTTCGTTTAACGACAACAGAAAAGAGTCGATTCCCGAATATTATTCTGCGGGTGAATTGAAGGAATACGGTGCGGTTTTTGACCCTGAAAAAATTTCTATTTCTGAAGCATTGTCACGCACTTATCAAGAGCATGTACTTTGGAAGTGGTTTCTTATTTCTGCGCTTGTATTTTTGGCAATTGAAATTCTTCTAATCAGGCTGCCAGAAGTAAAAAAAATATGGCAAAAAGCGCAATCTTTATAAAAAGCTGCTTTATAGCTGTTTTATAAGGGTTGTTACTATTTTTTATAGGGAACTTTTGGGGTATATCACTATTTTTTATAGGGAACTTTTGGGATAAACTGCTATTTTTTATAGGGAACTTTTGGGGTAAACTGCTATTTTTTATAGGGAACTTTGGCAGATAGCGTATAAAAAATAGAAAAAATATGCTAACTTTGCGTATAAAAAATCAAAAAATGAGACGAATTGCATTAGAGAACTTAAAGAAATGGAAAAATCGTAAGGTGCATAAACCTTTGATTATTCATGGGGCGCGTCAGGTTGGCAAAACGTGGTTAATGCAAGAATTTGGAAATACACAGTATAAGAACACCGCATACGTATTGTTCGACAAAAATAAACGGATGGAAGACCTGTTTTCGGGCGATATGGATGTGAAGAGGCTTTTAATGGGTCTTGAAGCAGAAACAAAGCAAAAGATTTTACCAAAAGAAACACTTATCATTTTTGACGAAATTCAGGAATGTCCAAATGCCTTGAGTGCACTTAAATATTTTAATGAAAACGTGTCCGAATACGACATTGTTGCAGCTGGAAGTCTATTAGGGGTGTTTTTGCACGAAAATGTTTCTTTCCCTGTTGGAAAAGTAGAGTTTATGAACCTGTATCCGATGACTTTTTATGAATTTCTGTCTGCTTTGGGTGAGGAAAATCTATGCACTCTTTTAGACAGTAATGATTATAAACTAATAACTACATTTAAGGATAAATTCCTTTTGTATTTGCGCATGTATTTCTATATAGGGGGAATGCCCGAAGTTGTAGGAAGTTTTTCTGCCGACAGCGATTTTATTGCTGTACGCACCATTCAGAAACAAATATTAAAATCTTACGCTAACGATTTTTCCAAGCATATTCCGGCAAATCAAATTCAAAAAGTAGGTCAGATATGGAATTCAATCCCTGCGCAATTAGCGAAAGAAAATAAAAAATTTATCTATAAAGAAGTTCAAAAAGGTGCGAGCGCAAAAACATTTGAAATCGCGCTTGAGTGGTTAATACAAAGTGGTTTGGTTTATCGCATTGCCCGCGTTTCAAAGCCTGCCATTCCCTTAAAAGGTTACGAAAATGCGAGTGGGGCGTTCAAGTTATTTTTAGTTGATGTAGGATTGATGTCTGCTATGGCAGGAGTCGATGTGAGGGCATTATTGGAAGGCGATGTTTTGTTTACGGAATTTAAGGGGTCTTTAACCGAACAATATGTTTGTCAGGAATTGGAAGCGCAGGGGGATTTTTATATTTCCTATTGGGCAAACGAAGCACCAGCGCAGGCAGAAATAGACTTTATTTTACAATTCGGGAAGCAAATAATTCCTGTAGAAGTTAAATCATCGACTAATTTGCGGGCTAAAAGCCTTTCTGTTTATCGTGAAAAATTCAAACCCAAAATTGAAATAAGAACTTCGCAGGCTGATTATAACGTGGCAGGCAGACTCTACGATATTCCCCTGTATGCTATTGGACTGTTGAAAGACGTTCTTGGTGAGAATGTAGAATTTAGAATGTAGAATTATGGCTGACGCTGCTGTTAATTGTCCATTGTTAATTATGGCTGACACACTTGTTGTTGGTGCATATTGTTTGTGCTTGCGATGGTTATGGGTTTTCGTAATTGGTTATGGCTGACGCGACAGTTGAGTGTGGAATTGGGCGTTCCCCCGCCCTCTCGCAGAGCTTCGTGGGCGGGGTCGGGCTTTCCGCTGCAATCTTTTTGCTAATGCGCCCCAATCCGCCACTATATGTAACGCCAACTATCACCTGCAAAACAAGCCATTAGCAAAAAGGATTTCCGCTGCAATCCCTAACGCAAGCCCCCCGCAGTGCCCCACCCGTGCGGACTATGCCGAGCGTGAGCGACTTATTAACGTTGTTAATTGTTAATTAAGGAGTTAATGATTTTCAATTCATTGCGAAGCAATAATCCCTAACGCAAGCCCCCCGCCAATCCCCGCCCCGCCCGCCCCACAAACGACAAAAGCCATACCCACGTAAACATATAAATCACTCTAAAAAAGTAAGTTAATAACTTTTTATTCCCTATATCAGGAAAAAATCTTACATTTGCAGGCTTTAAAATATACCATAATGAGTATGCAAAACGAAATCATATTATACAAGCCGAATGACTCCATTCAGTTGGAAGTTCGTTTGCAGGCAGAAACCGTGTGGCTGACACAAGAACAGATTGCTTTTTTATTCGGCACGAAACGCCCTGCCATAACAAAACACTTGAATAATATCTACCAATCGGGCGAGTTAGCAGAGGATAGCACGTGTTCCATTTTGGAACGTATGGGTAACAATAGCAAACAGCGGTATTACACAAAGTTCTACAATCTTGATGCCATACTTTCGGTTGGCTATCGTGTAAATTCCATCAATGCAACGCTATTTAGGAAGTGGGCAAATTCCGTTTTGAAAGATTATCTTTTGCGCGGATATGCTGTAAACCAACGTTTTGACCAGATAAACAACAGACTTTTTCAGCATGAACAAAAACTTTTGGAACATCAAAAACAAATTGATTTTTTCATTCGTACCGAACTGCCACCCAAAGAAGGTATCTTTTATAATGGTCAGATTTTTGACGCATATACTTTTGCAGCCGATTTAGTCAAAATGGCTAAAAAAGCAATTGTTTTAATCGACAACTATTTGGATGAAAGTGTATTAATGTTGCTTGCAAAACGAAAGAAAAGTGTAAAAGCAAGCATTTATACCGCGAAAATTTCCGATATATTAAAACTTGATTTACAGAAACATAATTCACAATATCCCGCAATTTTTATTGAAGAAAAGCCAAATATACACGACCGTTTTCTAATGATAGACAATGATTTATATCATATAGGTGCTTCACTGAAAGATTTAGGCAAAAAACTGTTTGCATTTTCTAAATTGGAAATACCTATAGATGAATTATTGAGAAACAGGAACGAACAAGAAAGAAGAGTATAAAAAAAATTGAATATAAAAAACATATAATTCAGCATACTACATCTTGCTCCAAGAACATACTACATCTTGCTTCAAGAATACGAAGAATTGGACTTGTGTTAAGCGGTTCTGCGGGATGGGCAAAAAAGCCCGCCCCGCAAGCCAACACCCGCCAAACTACGCCACGAACATCAACACCTGATCTTTCACCACATCTTCCCCCTGCTTCGCCTCAATCTGCACTATTTTTCCGTCAGCAAGAGCCACGACAGCCTCAATGCCGTAGTACGTCTGTATATAGCAGAGTTTATCACCTTTCTTAACCGCAGAACCAACGGCAGGCGCACCCGAAACATCAGTCACATCATACTGCCACATAAGTTTTCCTTTCACAGAAGCCTGCACAGGTTGAGCCTTAGGATACAAT
Source organism: Bacteroidales bacterium (assembly GCA_031274555.1). GTDB lineage: Bacteria > Bacteroidota > Bacteroidia > Bacteroidales > P3 > JAIRNR01. The sequence goes on from JAISPZ010000011.1 coordinate 18,821, forward strand.
TCCATGACACGTGCAACGTCAAAGCGCGGAACTTCCACAACCTGACGAGTGACAATTATCGGCGCATTAGCCTTTTCGCGAGCAGCTTCCAATTCCTTATTGAAACGCTCCTTAGCTACGCCACTCTTATAGTCGCGATACTGACGGTCGTGCATCGCAAGCTCAAAAAGTTCTTCGTCATCCTCGCCGCAGTCCCAATTATTCTCTTTCATTTCCTTGCGGTATTCGTCAAGCGCGTCAGGATATGGATCTTGCGGGTCGCCTGTATAAAACTCCAACCCATTTTTCTCGGCGAGTGCCACAATCTCAGGTGAAAGTTTACCGGGCAGTTTACCCATACGTCCCAAAATCATATTCCAACTATCTTTATCAATAGTATCAAAACGCTCCTTACCCTGCGCCATAAACATAATATTCATCAGAGCCACATTCTTTACGTATTGGCTAAACGGTGTAACGAGCGGTGGACAGCCAAGTTTAGGCCATACATATTCCACTTCCTGAAAAAGTTGAACAACAAGGTCATTCAGCGTTACTTCTGGCTTGCCACTTTTGCGGAGTGCCATATTGATAGCACCATGCATACCTTTGAGGTCTGCCATCATCGACCCCATCATACCACCCGGAAGCCCACAGCCAACAAGGAGTGACGACATCTGCTTATTACTTGGGTCAATAAAATATCCAAGAAAATCATCAATAAACGACTGCGTAAGACGGCGTGCTTCCATATACGCTTTCATATTAATATCGGCAACCTTGAAACCCGCATCTTTAAGCATCGCACGAATTGTGATAACGTCAGGGTGGATCATGCCCCAAGACAGCGGTTCCATAGCGACATCAATAATATCAACGCCTGCACGTGCAACTTCGAGCATTGAAGCAACTGAAAAGCCCGGTCCCGAATGACCGTGATATTGAACCGTTATCTGCGGATGATTTTTCTTTATCCGCGAAACTATCTGCCCCAGAAATGCTGGACGACCGATACCTGCCATATCTTTGAGTGCGATTTCGTCTGCACCAAATTCCACTAATTGTTTAGCAAGATTTACGTAGTAGTCTGTTGTAAAAACTTCACCATAAGTTATGCTCATTGCAGCCTGTGAAATCATTCCTGCTGCTTTAGCGTATTCAATTGACGGACGCAGGTTGCGCGGATCATTAAGACCGCAGAAAGAGCGAGCAATATCCGTACCTTGAGCTTTTTTCACCTTAAACATCAATTTGCGGACATCCGCAGGCACAGGGTTCATACGCAAAGCGTTCAAAGCACGTTCCAGCATGTGCGTTTGAATACCGACCCTGTGAAAAGGTGCTGTCCATTCGCGCACTGCCTTATTCGGATTTTCCCCATAAAGAAGATTTACCTGTTCAAACGCCCCGCCGTTAGTTTCGACACGAGTAAAGCACCCCATATCAATAATAACAGGTGCTATTTGGTTAAGTTGATCAACACGTGGCACGTATTTTCCCGATGATTGCCACATGTCACGATAGAGTAAACTGAATTTGATTTCTCTTGACATAAAATATTTATTTGTATTATTCCTGCGAAATTAGTGTTTTTTTATTGAACAATAATTACTAAATTTGTAATAAGTTGGAGGGATTTGTGGCAATGCGTAACACCATTACTCTCCAATTGCTCTAATGTGCACTCTTCCACCCTGTGAAATCTAAAAATCCCGACTGCACCGTTTGAGGTGGTTACATTTTATGGCGTTCCCCCGCCCTCGCAAGCTCGTGCGGGGTCGGGCTTTCCGCTGCAATCTTTTTTGCTAACACACTCCAATTCCACCAAGATACATCAACCCGCCAACAAAGGCATAATCCACCACCATTCGCAAAACGCCCAGCAGCAAAAAAGGATTTCCGCAATAATCCCTAACGCAGCAGAGCGTATAACAGAATGTAGGAGTGAGGGAGAATTGTGCGATGTTGAGCCGACGAGGTGGTGTTAGCGAAGTTTTTTTATCAAGGCGACCATGTTTTCTGCCGTCTGGACAACGGTTTTAATGCCCTCTTTGTCTTCTAATACTTCGCCTTTTTCCCTACCATAAACTATGCCCCACGCAGGGGTGGGAGCAGGCGTAATACCTGAAAGCATAAGGTAGCGGTGTAAGGCATCTACAGTGTCCGAACCACCCGTACGGCGCACTGCCACAACAACAATTCCAACTTTGTTTTTGTAAAGACCGCCGTTAGCCGCAGCCACAAAAAATGCCCTGTCTAAAAATGCCTTCATAGTGCCTGCGATACCTGAAAAATACACAGGAGAACCAAGAATAATACCGTCCGCTTTCTTTATTTTTTGAATTACTTCATTGACGATATCGTCCGTTACTGCACAACGCTCGTCTGTCGTTTTAAAGCATGTGCGACAGTCCACGCATCCACGAATAGGCTTGTTTCCAACCTGAACGATTTCGTATTCCACCTTTTCTTTCTCAAATATTTTGCCCATTTCCGTGAGCAAAATATTCGTATTTCCGTTTACGCGCGGACTTCCGTTTATTGCAATTATTTTCATGCGTTTATAATTTGTTGTCAACAGGTCGCATAGAACTCGCATATTTTGTGGGCAAATATTTGCCCTGCTCGTTGCATATTCAGCCTGTGCTTTTGGCAAAGGTAGAAAAATAAGATGATTTTTAAAAGTTTTGCATTTTGAGGTGCTACAGATGCGAAAAAGGTGGTACGTTGAGGTGGGTTTGGAACGGAGGATTGGCTGTTGAGTTGTTGGCACGGGGGAACGCCCAATTCTACATTCTACATTCTACATTCTACATTCTGTCATGCGCTTCCGAAGCAGGGGGAATGTCCTAATTTTTTTATGATATAATGCTCAAAAGTTCGCGGGAAAGTGCTAACTTCGCGGGGTTGTATGAATGAAAATTTAAATCCTGACAGTGGGCGGTTGTCTGCGCCTGAAAAAGAGGTTGAACGTGCGCTTCGACCGAGTGCTTTCAATTCTTTTAAGGGGCAGGAAACGATTACGGATAATTTGAAAGTGTTTGTCGCAGCCGCGCGTCAAAGGGGGGAGGCACTTGACCATGTTCTTTTGCATGGACCTCCCGGACTTGGAAAGACAACGCTTTCACATATTATTGCTAATGAGCTTGGTGTAGGTATTAAGATGACATCGGGACCGGTTCTTGATAAGCCCGGCGAACTTGCGGGAATGCTTACAGGGCTTGAGAAAAATGATGTTCTCTTTATAGATGAAATTCATCGTCTGTCGCCTGTTGTCGAGGAATATCTCTATTCTGCGATGGAGGACTACCGCATAGATATTATGATTGACAGCGGACCTAACGCTCGGAGTGTGCAAATATCTCTTAACCCGTTTACGCTTGTTGGCGCAACAACGCGAAGTGGATTGCTGACTTCGCCACTGCGTTCTCGCTTTGGCATTAACTCACGCCTCTCGTACTATAACGCAGAAATGCTGAGGAGCATTATAGAGCGTTCGGCTGCACTGCTCGAAATTCCGATTAGCGAAGACGCGGCATACGAGATAGCTCGTCGCAGCAGGGGTACTCCACGTATTGCCAACTTGCTTTTGCGGCGTGTGCGCGACTTTGCGCAGATAGAGGGGGACGGCAAGATTGACACTGAAATTGTGATGTATGCACTTGACCGTCTGAACGTTGATAAGCACGGACTTGACCAAATGGACAATCGTATTCTATCGACCATTATCGACAAGTTTAATGGCGGTCCTGTCGGTCTGAATACTATCGCTACAGCAGTGAGTGAGGACCCCGGTACCCTCGAAGAAGTCTATGAGCCTTTCTTAATTCAAGAGGGTTATCTTATGCGTACTCCGCGTGGCAGGGAAGTACTGCCACTTGCCTATCAACATCTCGGCAAATTTAGAACGGGTACAATTCCGTTTGACTAACGGCACATTTTCATTTTGCGGTGTCGAGTGTAAGTTATTAACAATTTCCAGTACCACCTAATTGACGTACAATAGATTGCAGAACGGTGTCGAGTGTAAGTTATTAACAATTTCCAGCACCTCAAATTGCAAATGTGCCATTTTTTAAGATATGTCTTAATTTTCTCTTAGAATATAGGAAATTTTTGTTTTTTTTTCGTACCTTTGCGAAGTTTTCGCGATTATTAACACTTATTAACATCAGGTTTTTGATAAGTCTCAACAAAATCAAAATAAATGTTATATATTTGCCGAACTTTTTTGGTCGTAATGATCGTAGTGTGAGTTTTTTAATTAGATTTTTGAATAACAATTGAAATATAAATGGATAAGCCTGTTCGAGTGATTAACACAACGGAAAGCGTTGCTTCACCCTTTAAGGGTGAATGGGGTGTCCCCCGGGCTTCGGGCTTCGGGCTTCGGGCTTCGGGCTTCGGGCTTCGGGCTTCGGGCTTCGGGCTTCGGGCTTCGGGCTTCGGGCTTCGGGCTTCGGGCTTCGGGCTTCGGGCTTCGGGCT
>JAISPZ010000040.1 GCA_031274555.1 Bacteroidales bacterium
CAGTACCTATTATTCGTACAGCGCAAAGAACAGCGCCGGTTACGGCATATCCGTAATATGGACGGATAACCCGTCATCGGGGGGACTTATGGTGTCTAAAAAGTAAACAGTATGCAACGGTTAAATTTCAAACTAAGGATTGCAGTAATCGTACTTGCAAATCAATGATGAATTAAAAATTACGATGGTGAAAACCGTAAATCGTAATTTGAAATTCGTAATTGAAAAAAAGGTTCTTTGACATATTGGTTTACACGCATATATTCAATTACGGTTTTTCGTAATTGCCAATTCGTAATTCGTAATTATTTCGTATCTTTGCAGCGAAATTTTTAATAATTAAAATTATGGCAACAGTATTAAATCCTATTCAGATGCAATTATTGCAGATATTTCAATATCAACAGGATGAAAAAGAGTTGGAAGAACTGAGAGATGTTCTTCTCCGTTATCTGCATGCCAAGACGGAGAGGGAAGTCGAAAAAGCCTGTAAAGAAAAAGGCATTACCGTCGAAACGATAGAAGGTTTGAAAAACGCTCATTTCAGAACACCCTGCAAGCAATGAAAATCGTACTCGATACGAATTGCCTGTTGATGATTCTGCCAAAGAATACGAAATATTCTTTGGTGTGGAAAGCGTTTTGCGAAGGCTCGTTCACGCTGTGTTACACAACCGAAATACTGAATGAATATTTCGAGATACTGTCGAGATTTTATTCTCCGGAGGTAGCAAAAAGCGTAACGGAAACTATCCTCGCCATGCCAAACGTTGAGCCTGTTACTGTCTATTTCAACTGGAACCTGATAACAGCCGACCCCGATGACAATAAATTTGTGGATTGTGCCATTTGCGCCAATGCTCGGTTTATTGTTAGCAACGACAGACATTTCGACATCCTCGAAGAAATTGATTTTCCAAAAGTAGATGTTTTGACCATAGAAGAATTTAAGGAAATAATGTAATAATTGAAATTCATTTATTTACAAGCGTGTAAACTGATATTCAAAAGGTTTGCACGCTTTTTTTGTGCGCAAATTATTAAAAGTTAAAAATTAAATGGCGAAAGAGCCAGATTTGGTGCCGAAAGTTACTGGAAATTTGAAGTACAAACAAGGGGAAACATGCTTGGTGAGCCCTCAAATCCTGACCGTGTCTATATCCAATTGATAGACGTGGTTTACGTGTAACAATCATAAATAGCAGTAATCAATGTCATAATTAACCTCCAATCTGATTTTTTTAAGAGCCTGACCTTTGTTGAGTTAGGTCTTGGCGAAGCCTGTTACACCCCCCGAACGAGGGTTTCTTTACCCCCATTTGGGGGTTTCTTTACCCCCATTTGGGGGTTTTGCAGCAAATGCTATTTTTTTTCGCACGGCGTTAGTATATTTTTTCTGTACTTTTGGGTTTACAAATAGTAATTGAGGATGAAACTTATTGCTTTACTGATGGTGTGCAGCCTCAACAGAGTTTACAAATAGTAATTGATGATGAAAACTATCGCTATAACAAGTTGCTTTTTGCTACTGCTTTCATGCTCTGTACCACAGAGTTCCGAAACAGCAGGCACAGCATTTGAGCAAGGAAAAACATTTGAAGACAGTGTTCTGTATGGCTGCAGGAAGAACATTGACTCCATTACTGTATGGCAGAGTAGATTTGAACAAAGCCATAATAAGCGTGGCGAAATGCTTGCTCTAAAACTTCTCGGAAACTCAATGCGTGAGAAATCAAAATTCCTCGATGCCCTTGACTATCATCGTAGAGCCTTAAAGATTGCGGAAAAGTTAGAAGATTTATACGAATTAACACAAATCAATAACCAGATAGGCACTGACTATCGGCGTATTGGTATGCTTGACGAGGCATCTTCGCATCATTATCGCGCATTGTCTTATTGGGAAAAAACTAAGGATAAATCCCCTTCTACCGTAAAAAAGAACAGGGTTATTTCGCTCAATGGTTTGGGCAACATTTATCTTACGCTTGACAATAAAGAAGCTGCTGAAAACATTTTTCGTCAGGCACTTGAAGGTGAAAAGGAGTTAAACAGTGATCTGGGACAAGCCATTAACTATGCCAATATTGGCTTTCTTTTTGAAGGACGCGGAATGATTGATTCTGCCCGCGCTTATTATCAATTATCAATGGACCATAATACATTGGCTCAATCTAATTTAGGCATTTCACTCTGTCATGTTCATTTTGGGCGGCTTGCCGAAAACGAGGGGCTGTTCGATTTAGCGTTAAAAGAATATAAAGCGGCTAATCAACTTATGGAACAAAGCCACGATAAATGGCACTGGATGGAGTCAGGATTATCTATTGCCCGCGTTTATTTGGCAATGGGTGATATGGTGCAAGCGCAAAAGTATATTTATCGCGCGTTGTGTACGGCTACCGAAATTCATTCATTTGAATTTCTAAGTGCCGTTTATCATTTGCGATATCTTTATTTCGAGAAAATGGGGGACAGTCGCAATGCCCTCAAAAACTACCAGATGTATCGCAACTACGCCGACAGTGTTACCAATATCGGCAATGTAAATCAAATGCATAATTTGCATATCAAGTATGAAGCACAACAAAGCGAACAAGCCATTGCCGACATCCAAAAAGAAAAACGTTTGAACACCTATTTGAGTCTTGCTGTTGTAATTGCCTTATTCATTGCACTGATAGCACTTTTTCTCTATCTACGCTGGATAAGACAAAAGAAGCAATTGGCAGAAAAAGAGTTATTGTTACTTCGTCAAGAAAAACAACTTGCGGCAACAGAGGCAGTTCTTGAAGGCGAAGTAAAAGAACGGACAAGAATTGCACGCGATCTGCATGATGGATTGGGAAGTTTGCTATCTGCAATAAAAATGAATTTGGGACAGATGAAAAACGGGGCAGTCAGTGAAAAAGAAGAAGTTATACTGTTTAATAAGTCGCTCGAATTGCTCGACAAATCAATTGATGAATTGAGACGTATTGCCCATAACTTAATGCCGGGAACACTCTATCTTTACGGGCTTAAACCTGCGTTGTCAGATTTTTGCGACAGTATTCCTTCTGTACAATTTTTATGGTGTGGAAAAGAAGACCGATTAGACCCTAATTTGGAAGTTGCTATTTACCGTGTCATTCACGAACTCGTAAACAATGCGCTCAAACACGCGATGGCAGAACATATTGTTGTGCAAATTGTTCAAGAGGACGATAGAATCGCTTTTACAGTGCAAGACGACGGAAAGGGGTTTGATGTGGCTGCTGCAAATGGCTCTGCTGAGGCGACAGGAATGGGGCTTTCGAGTATTCGCTTTCGCATAGCGTCTTTCGGTGGAACGCTCGACATTGTATCCAGCCCTGAAGAAGGAACGGAGGTTAATGGTAATATTTTAATATGATGATAACAGTATCAATTGTTGACGACCACAAAATCGTTGCAGACGGATTAGAAAAAATTATTGAGAAATCGAACATTGCACAAGTGGCGTGGAAAGCCCACACTGCCGCAGATTCTTTGATAAAACTGGCTAATATTCAGCCACAAGTGTTGCTGCTTGATATTGGATTGCCCGACAAAAGTGGATTAGACCTTTGCCCACAAATTAAAGCTCTCTATCCAAACGTACGAATTATTATGCTAACGAGTTATGCCGAGTACGCCTTTATCAGGCACGCACTCCGCAATGGCGCATCGGGATATATTCTCAAAAATTCCGAAGCGGAAGAAATTATTGATGGTATCCGCACCGTTGCTGTTGGTGCTTTTGAAAGTGGCAAGATATTTTTATGTCAGGAGGCGCATACGATGTTGAGTAAAAGTCGTGAAGTGGCAATACAGCTTACCCGTCGTGAACACGAATTACTTTCGCTCATCGCTCAAGGGAAAACGAGTATCGAAATTGCCGACAAAATGAACCTTGGCTACGAAACTGTTCGCAGCTATCGCAAGAACCTCCATGTCAAATTAGGCACTCACAATGCCGCCGAACTCACCAAGCTCGCAATAGACTTGACTCTGACTTCGTCAGTGCGACCCTAAAACGAAAGCCTCGAAGACCGTAAAGTACTATAAATTAATCGGTTAAAAACTGAATATTTGCAGATTTTGAAAAAATGACAAAGTCAGGAGTTAATAACTCACAATTTGTACCTCAAATTGCAAATGCCCCTTCTCAGAAACCCCCAAGTTTTTCGTACCTTTGCAAATAGTACAAAACAGCAATTAATATTTAAAACAAAGAATATGAAGAACTTACAGCAAGACCTTGCCTCTTATGGCATTACAGGGGTAGAAACAATCTACTATAACCTCTCCTACGAGGAACTTTTCAAACACGAAACAGACTCATCTTTAACAGGATACGACAAGGGTTTTATCACAGACACCGGCTCGGTGACGGTTGATACAGGCATTTTTACAGGTCGTTCACCGAAAGATAAATATATCGTTAAAGATCCCGGTTCAGAGGAAGAAAAGCACGTTTGGTGGGCAAATGCTACTCCGGGCAAAAAATCATCCGACAACAAACCTGTTAGCCCTGAACTTTGGAAAAAACTCTACAACACAGGGACAGAGCAGCTTTCGGGCAAAAAACTTTACGTGCAGGACGGCTATGTTGGTGCGAACGAAAACACACGCATTAAAATTCGCGTTATAACCGAAGTTGCGTGGCAAGCGCATTTTGTAAAAAATATGTTTATTCGCCCCGACGAAAAAGAACTCGAAAATTTTACGCCCGACTTCGTGTTGCTTAACTCATGCAAGGCTACATACGCAGACTACAAGGCAGAGGGCATGAACAGCGAAGTTTTTGTGGCGTTCCACCTTGCGGAAAAGAAAGCCGTTATCGGCGGAACATGGTACGGCGGCGAGATGAAGAAAGGTCTTTTCTCCGTTATGAACTACTTCTTGCCTCTCGCAGGGATGGCATCCATGCACTGCTCTGCAAATATGGGAGCAGCTGGCGATACCGCGATTTTCTTTGGTCTTTCGGGCACAGGAAAAACAACGCTTTCCACCGACCCTAACCGTAAACTTATCGGTGATGATGAGCATGGATGGGACGACGAGGGTGTATTTAATTTTGAGGGCGGATGCTATGCGAAATGTATCAATTTGAGCAAAGAGAATGAACCTGACATTTACGGCGCAATCAAGCGTGACGCTCTTTTAGAAAACGTTGTCTATGACGAAAAAACAGGTGCGATAGATTTTGCAAGTGCTGCCAAGACCGAGAATACTCGCGTTTCGTATCCAATCTATCACATTCAAAATATTGTTAAGCCTGTTTCAAAGGGTGGACATCCCTCGAAAGTCATCTTTTTGACGGCAGACGCTTTTGGTGTTCTTCCCCCTGTTTCGCGCCTAAATCACGGTCAGACACAATATCAGTTTTTGAGTGGCTACACAGCGAAAGTTGCGGGAACAGAGCGTGGTGTTAAAGAGCCGACCCCGACTTTTTCAGCATGTTTCGGCGCAGCATTTTTACTCTTACACCCAACAGAATATGCACGTGAACTCGTTAAGAAAATGGACTTGCACGGCTCTACAGCATATCTTGTAAATACAGGCTGGATAGGAGGTCCGTACGGTGTTGGAAAACGTATTGACATCCCATCGACTCGTGCCATTATAAACGCAATTCTTGACGGTTCTTTGGATAAGGCAGAAACAGAAACAATCCCTGTTTTTAACCTTGAAGTTCCTAAAGCTGTTGCGGGCGTTGATTCTAAACTCCTCAACCCGCGTACATATTGGGCAGACCCTGCTGCATGGGATGAATCAGCACGTAATCTTGGACAGAAATTTATAGACAATTTTGCTAACTTTACCGACAATGAAGAAGGTAAAAAGCTTATTGCATTTGGTCCTCAATTATAATTCGAGCAGCAATTATAACTATAAGGCGCACGTGGTTGCGTGCGCCTTTTTTTTACAAATGATATGCGCTCCGACCGTAGAAGCGCAGTTTTACACAGGCAGCAACCTCACCTTTGGACGTAAAAGGGTTCAATACGAAAAGTTTTTCTGGTCGTACAATCGCTTTAACGGCTTCGATATTTATTTTAATCGCAAGGGCAAAAATCTCGCGCTCTATACGGCTTCGTACGTGCAAAATCATCTTTCCGAAATGGAAGAAAAGATGGGTGTCGAAAGCACTTCGGGAATGAAGTTTATCGTTTTTAACCGTCTTACGGATTTTAAGCAAAGTAATATCGGATATGTTGATGATGCGACTGAAAGCAGCCGTAACACAGGCGGTATCACACATTTTGAAAACAATAAAATGTTCCTTTACTTTAATGGAAGTTATGTTGATTTTGAAAGACAGATACGTGCGGGTATTGCCGAAATGCTGTTGTCGCAAGCCATAGATGGAAACGTGGGGAAGCAAATATCAAACTCTTATAGAGCGACAGATATGCCATATTGGTTTCGCAGCGGTCTTGCAATGTATTTTTCCAAAGAATGGGATGTAGAGGACGACGAGAAAATCCAGAGTGCGATTCGCAAAAAGAGCTTTACAAATATGTCTGATTTAGAGGGCGAAGAAGCGCGTCTTGCGGGCTATTCGTTTTGGCATTTTGTAAGTGAAAAATACGGAACATCGGCAGTTTCCCGCTGCGTGAGCGTTGTGGCGCGGGCGCATACATTAAAGAAAACATTCAACAGAGCGTTCAACAAAAATTTTTCCGAAATGGAAAAAGAGTGGACGGAATTTTACAAAGAGAAGAGTGTTCAGTTTGCGCGACCACCGCAGGAAATGCCGGTAGCAGAAACAATATCCCGCACAAAAAAGAAGAACTCAACGTATGGGACGCTTGCCTTAAACGACAGTCTTGTAGCATACGTGCGCAATCATTTGGGTAGAGCGACTGTGTGGGTAGAGAATATCTATGGCAAGCCTCGCCGCCGCTGCATATATCGTATCGGTGCGTCTATCAATGACTTCCCTGATTACTCTTTTCCAATTCTTTCGTGGCATCCGAACGGACATCAGCTTGGAATAGTTGCAGAAGAAAAGGGGAGGACAATGCTTATTATGCACGACATGGAAGCCCTGCGTGGCGAGGAGAAAAAAATGCGTTACAATCTTGAGATATACGAAAAGATAACAGGCTTTAACTTCACTCCAGACGGCAGAGAAATAATTTTTGCAGGCGTATCGAATGGATATTCCGACATATACCGCTTTCATCTTGGCGCAGGGACTTTCAAGCGTATCACGAATGATATGTACGATGACTTTAACCCTGTGATGACAGACGGCGAAAAAATCGTTTTTTCGTCAAACCGTCCTGACGACACTTTAAGGCAGAATGAAAAATTTTTACAGGCACCGTCATTTCAAAATGAACAAAAACTTTTTACGCCTGTTTCGCAGAAGTTGCTTATGCCGTTAGTGGAAAATGCTTATTCACCGCAAGCCGCTACCACTGCCACCACCGCTACCGCCGCCACTGCCGCTACTGCTGCCGCCGCCGCTGCGACTACTCCCACTGCGCTTTTCTATCTCACAAACGAAAACGGACTTACAAATATCGGCTATGGGGAGTTTGGCAGGCAAGTATCTCACATTGACACAGCGATACACTATCGTTCCACATTCAAAAGCAAAACGATAACAGACTTTTCGCCTGAACTGAAAGAAATTTCCACAGGTGGAAACCTGCTTGGCACAGTCACTTTGTCGCCGAAAGGCTACACGCTTTCGCTCGACAGTGTTGCTCCGCTCGCAGCGAGAGAAGCTCGCAAAAACTCATCGGTACGAAAAAAGAAAACTCAAGTCCAAAAAACAGAACAGAAAGACACTCGTCCCAAAAAACGGCTACGTCTTTCAAACGCCCGCTCCGAGGACATTGTAAAGCAAACCGCTTTTGACCGCTACCTGTTGTCAAAGGGCTTGACGGCAGACACAGCAAGAGCCTTCACTGCCACCACAAAAGAGGCGACAGAAGCCATAGAAGACACCGCTCACCCGAAAATCCCCCCAAAACAATACACCTACAACACAGAATACTTTATAAACGAGGCGACAACTCAACTCGGCTTTGACTTCCTCACAGCAGGCTATCAGGCATATTCAGGCAGCAACGGTCCTATCTACCTCAACCCAAGCCTCACCGCGCTGACAAAAATCGGCATATCCGACCTTATGGAAAATCACCGCATAATCGGTGGCTTTGGTATCGGCTTTGACCTTTCCAACAGCGAGTTTATGTTCTCCTACGAAAACCTCGAACGCCGTTTATCACATCAAATCGTTCTACACTTGTCGAACACCTCCGACAACACCGATATTTACAACGCCACGCGCAATCAGTCGTACAACACTCATTACATCATGAAATATCCGCTCACGCCGACGAACATGATAAAAGGAGCAGTTATTGGGCGATTAGACCGTACTGTTTACAAAGGCACATCGCCCATCACACTTGAGAAAAAAGACAGCTACATCTTGCGTTTTGGATTGCGTGGCGAGTGGGTTTACGACCACAGTCGCTACATTATGCCCAACATTTACAACGGTCTGCGGGCAAAGGCCTGGGCGGAGTACTATCAGGGCGTTTGGGGCAAGAAAGACAATCTTTTCGTTGTCGGCTTTGACGGGCGTTACTACAAAAAAATCTATCGTACATTCATTTGGGCATCACGTTTCGCCGTATCAACCTCTTTTGGGCAGTCGAAACTAATTTACTACATGGGCGGAGTTGATAGTTGGATGCTCGCAAAATTCAATCGCGAAACAAAAGTGAACGACAAGATGGAGTACGCATATCAGACGTTAGCGACCAATATGCGCGGATTTTCGCAGAACATCCGCAACGGCAACACATTCGCGGTGATAAACACCGAGTTAAGACTTCCGATTTTTCAAGTATTATCGCGCACCCTTGTAAACTCCGCCTTTCTACGAAATGTGATGATAGTCGCCTTTGTCGATGTCGGCAGCGCGTGGAGCGGGATGAACCCCTTTAGCAAAGACAACACATATTACAGAAAAGAAATCACAGACGGCAAGCTAACGATAGAGTTAGAGCGCAACACATCCCCATTTGTTGCAGGCTTCGGTGCAGGACTCCGTGCACAATTAGCAGGCTACTCACTGCGGCTCGACTGCGCTTGGGGAGCAGCCGACTACATGGTAAGCAAACGCCCCACCCTATACTTCTCATTAGCAACCGACTTCTGAAGAATGTAGAATTTAGGATGTAGAATTGAGAACGAGCAAAGCGTGAAATAATTGTCAATTGTCAATTGTCAATTACGGCTGACGCTATTGTTGTTAGTGCGTGGTGTCTGTGCCTGTAATGGTTGTTGATTTTCGTAATTCGTAATTGAAAATTCGTAATTGAAATTTGGGCGTTCCCCCGCCCCTCGCAGAGCTTCGTGGGCGGGGTCGGGCTTTCCGCTGCAATCTTTTTGCAAGCGCACTCCAATCCACTGCGACAGATAACGTCCACAATCACCAGCAAAACAACAGTTAGCAAAAAGGATTTCCGCTTCAATCCCTAACGCAAGCCCCCGCGGGGGCAATGTAGAATTTAGAATGTAGAATTTAGAATGAGCAAAGCGTAAAACCGAACGTAGAACTTTTAGAATTTAAACACCCACGATATGACAAACGACACAACCAACAATATGACAAACGACACAACCAACGATATGACAAACGACACAACCAACGATATGACAAACGACACAACCAACAACAATACGACAAACAACAAGTGTGTCAGCAAAATTCTACATTCTAAATTCTAAATTCTAATCCGCGTCAGCCTAATTGACAATTGACAATTGACAATTAACAATTGACAATTAACAACCGCGTCAGCCTAATTGACAATTGACAATTAACAATTGACAATTAACAACCGCGTCAGCCTAATTGACAATTGACAATTAACAATTGACAATTAACAACCGCGTCAGCAAAATTCTAAATTCTACATTCTAAATTCGTAGTTGTTACTACTTGCTAATGAGTAGTTTCATCGCTTTCACCTTTTGCCCTTCCGCAACGCGCACCATGTACATCCCTGCTGGCAAATGTGTCACGCTGACTGTTTCGAGTGGCGATGTGATTTTACGGCACATCACCTGTGCACCCGAAGCGTTGTAGATGGCTATTATACCGGTTGTTTCCACACCTTTGACCGTCACGAGGTCGGTCGCAGGGTTCGGATAGATGACCACTTGTGCCGCTTCTATGTTGCTCATGCCAACGGCGATGGTTACCGTTACGGTTGCTGTGCCGTATGCCGTGCTGTTGAACTGCGAGGTAGCCTTTACGGTGAGCGTGGAGGTGGTGGGTTCGTCGCCGCCAACCGTGAGCAAGCCCGAAGCATTAATGAATGTGCCTGCGCTCGTTGCGCCGTCCACCGTCCAATCTACGGCTATGCTTGCGCCACCTGCCGCATCAACAATGGCTATGAACTGCTGCGATTGTCCCTGTTCCACGCTTGCTGTGGCGGGATTTACGGTTACCGAAATCACTTCGGGCGTTGCAGGAGCGGCTGTTACCGTTACGGTTGCCTGTCCAAATTTAAAGCCGTCGAAGTTAGAGGTGGCTATGACGGTGAGCGTTTCCGCGCTTTCGTCAGCACCTACTGTGAGCAAGCCCGAAGCATTAATGAATGTGCCTGCGCTCGTTGCGCCGTCCACCGTCCACGTTACATCAGTGCTTGCGCCACCAACGGCATTGACAGTCGCCTCAAACTGCTGCGTTGCACCTTTCTGTACGCTTGCCGTAGCAGGCGTTACCGTTACCGAAATCACTTCGGGCGTTGCAGGAGCGGCTGTTACCGTTACCGTTGCTGTGCCGTATGTCGCACTGTTGAACTGCGAGGTAGCCTTTATGGTGAGCGTGGAGGTGGTGGGTTCGTCGCCGCCAACCGTGAGCAAGCCCGAAGCATTAATGAATGTGCTTGCGCTCGTTGCGCCGTCCACCGTCCAATCTACGGCTATGCTTGCGCCACCTGCCGCATCAACAATGGCTGTGAACTGCTGCGATTGTCCCTGTTCCACGCTTGCTGTGGTGGGATTTACGGTTACCGAATTAACGACAGGCGGAATTACTTCGGTTGTAACCGTTACCGTTGCCGTGCCGAATATGGCAGTGTTAAAATCGGAAGTTGCCTTTACTGCGATTGTTGCTGCGCTTTCGGCAGCATCAATGGTGAGATAGCCTGCCGAGGAAATCTGAGTTCCTGCGCCGCTTTGTCCCGTGAGCGACCACGTTACGCTTTCGTCTGCGCCGTCAACGGCTGTTACCGTTGCGCTGAACTGCTGCGCCTGTCCTTTCTGTACGCTGACCGTTGACGGAGTTACCGCTACGGCTGTTACTAACGGATTGAGCGGACGGGCTGCCACCGTTACCGTTACCTGCGTGGTAAGTGGAAGCGGAGAAGCGGGTTGCACCACGCCTGCGGGCAAGGCGGCTATCGCTCCCGTTACGGTAAAAGTCTGTTCCGGGTCGGCACCTGCGGTGTAGTTGGCTGCTGCCACATCCCACGTGATTTCCACATCAGGCACACTCCCTTGGTCGGTGTTGATTATTACCGTTGCAGGCAAGCCCAAACCTGCTGCGGTTTTCGGCGAGTTGTACGGTGCATTGATTAGTGCCAAAGCCTGTATTCCCTGATAAACCTTGTCGGGTATGGGAGCGGCAGCAGTAGATATAGTGCTTGCCTCGCTTTCTAACGATGCAAAATGTGTTGCCGTTTCCGCGTAGCGGGCGTGGAAATTATAAGCCGTTTCGGGCGTTAAATCCGTAAAAACATTTGATGACTGCCAAGTACCTGTGCTTAGGCGATATTCATAACCTGCAATGAGGGTTAATGTAATGCTGTTGTGTGTAGAACTTGCCATTGATGGAGCACTCGGAGCAGATTGTGTGGCTTTGGCAACTGTAGCCGTTGCTGCCGATGTTATTTCGCCCTGCGTATTTGCCGTTGTAACCGTTACGGTAATGGTATTGTCAATATCTGCCTGTACCAATGTGTAAGTGGCAGAATTTGTGCCAACAACTGTTTCGCCGCGTTTCCACTGAAAGGTTACTGCGCCCAAATTAGCAATGGTAGGCGTAGAAGTTAATTCTGAGGCTACAGCCGTCAATGCTTGTCCGAACACTGCGTTTCCGCTAATGGTTACTGTTCCGCTCAAAGTCGCCTTTGCCGTTAATTGCGATTTGGTGGCGTAAACCGACTTATTGCCTGCCTGGTCTTGAACCACTACATTATAATAATAAGTAGTGTTGGGGTCCAAACCGCTTATCGTATAGCCGGTGATATTCAGCGTACCTCCTGCGTTAAGCAGCGTTCCGTTGGTTTCGCAATTCTCTACGTCTGTCAGATTATTGCTTGCGGACTGATACACAAAGTAGCGTAAATTAGTGGCTGTGGTATAGTCGTCGCTTGCGGCAATCCAAGCCAGATTGAGCGACTCCGTCGTTACGCCGCTTGTGGTAATCGTGCTTGTGCCGACTGTCGGCGCGGTTACGTCCGTTACGGCAACCGTCAAATTGAGCTGCGTACCGTTGGCTATGGGCGTAAGTGTGAATCCGGGCTGGCTAAACGAGAAATTGCCCGCGCTGCCCAGACCCGAAGCGGCTTGTATGAGCGTGTAGGTGCCTGCCGTTGCTGTAACGTTCATTGCGGTGATTCCCGAAGCCGATACTGCGCCTGTTACGGTGATTTTCGACGGCGGTGCTTCCGTCAGGTTCATGCTGATATTGCCGCCTGTCAGGGTAAGCGTTCCGCCAACGGTTGCGTTTCCGTTCACGTCAAGCAAAGTACCTGTCGCCTGATAATAATTCCCTGCCCAGCCGGACGACAGTTCTACCGTTCCTGCGGCGTGGGAGAAAGTGCCGGTTGCGGTGTTTGCTCCGCTCAGCACAAGCGTTTGCAAGCCTGTTTTGGCTACGCCGCCCGTGCCGGTGAATTTGCCCTTGAAGTCGCCGCCGCCGTCTGCTGTGGCTGCGCCTGTGCCGAGTGTCAGCGTACTTGCGCCGAGAATGACTTCGTTGTTGGCATTACCTGCCGAAAGGTTTTTGAGGGTTTTATTGCCTGCCGAAACATCCAAGCTGCCGTAAGCACCCATATAAGCACCCAGCGTTACGCTTTCCGAATTGGCGATGGTTCCGCCTGCGTCTAATGTAAGCCTGCCGAGGGTAATGGTGGTTGCGCCGGTGTAGGTATTTACGCCACCCAGCGTGAGCGTTCCCGCGCCGGTTTTGGTGAGACCTCCCGCACCGGAAATCACACCGCTAAACAGATAGTCGGCAGTGCAGGCAACGGTCAAAATGCCCGAATTAATCTCTACCGAGGATCCGCTTATACCTATCAATGCATTAATCGTTTTGTTGCCGGTAACGGTGAATTTTCCTGTTGCGCTTATGGCTACACTCGTCGATTGGGCGATTGTGCCTGTGGCATCTAATGCGATTGTGCCGTCGGTAATGTCGGTAAAGCCGTTGTATGTATTTACACCACTTAACGTGAGAACGCCACTTCCTGTTTTTCTCACACTGCCTGTGCCAGAAATCACACCTGCGTAAGTGTAGGCATTGCTGCGGTTGAAGGTAAGCATATTTACCGAAGTTACCGTCACATTGCCTGCAATGCTGCCCGTTGTGCTTCCGCTGCCGATTTGCAGCGTGCCTGCCGAAACGATAGTGGTGCCGGTACAGGTGTTTGCGCCTGTAAGGGTAACTGTGTAGTTGCCCAATTTTTCAACAGAACCTGCGCCCGAAATGACACCTGCGTAGGTGTAAGCACTATTGCGGTTGAAATTCAGCGTTGCGCCTTCGTCAACAGCGATGTTTCCTGCTACTGCGCCAGCAGTGCCGCCAATGGCAAGCGTGCCTTCCTGAACGGTGGTGGTGCCGGTAGGCGTGTTGGCAGCCGTCAGCGTAAGCGTTCCCGTTCCTTTTTTAGTAAACATATAGTCGCCTGTGATGGCTGTAGCAAAAGTTACGTCGTTGGCACCCACATCGAAAGTAAAGGAGGTAACGGTAATCTGGTTATTTAACAAACGCGCGGATACGTCTGCGGTGTTTCCCGCCGCCCACTGCAACGTGCCGTTTGTAAGACAGTAGAGCGTGGATGTTCCGAAATTATCCAATTTGTTGAAATTGACAATGCCGTTGTAGATTAGCGTCCTTCCTGAATACGTGCTTGTTCCCGTCAGCGTGAGTGTGGCAGTACCGTATTTATACAGGGCATTACTCGTGGCTGCTGCCGTACCCAAAATTTTCCCTGCATAAGTTCCACCGCCGTCGGCTTCTCCGCTGTAACCAATAGTCAATGCACGTGTTCCGAGAATCACTTCTGCATCGGCGTAGCCACCGCTCAGGCTTTTAATTCTTTTGCTGCTTGCCGAAATATCGAATTTGGCGGTGGCACTGTTCAGCGTTACTCCCGACGACTGCACGATTGTTCCGTTTACGCCCAGAGCAAGCGTACCGGCGGATATATTGGTTGTACCCGTATAAGTATTTGCGCCGTTGAGGGTGAGCTTGTTTGTACCTTGTTTATATAGATTCCCTGTTCCCGAAATCACTCCCGAATAGGTATAGTCGGTCGTGCGGTTGAAATAGAGGGCGTTGTTATTGACGATATTGCCCACCACGCTGCCGGTTGCGCTGTTATTAGTGCCGATATACAGAATGCCGCCTGCTTCATTGGTGAGAGTACCCGTAAAGGTATTGTCGGCTGTCAGGCGCAAAACTTTGGAAGTATTGCCTTTGTATTCCACGCTGCCCTCGCCGCTGATTACTTTCGAGAACGTGGTGGCTACGCTTGGCTCGAAGCGGAGCACTGCGCCTGCATACACTTGAACACTGCTTGTGCTGTTGATGTTTCCGCTTGTGCCGTTACCCGCCTGCAGTTTGCCTTCACGAACAGCGGTATATCCGGTATAAGTATTACTTCCAGCAAGCACCCAAGTGCTTTGTCCCCATTTAGCGACAACTCCTCCACCCGAAATAATTCCGTCGTACTGAAAAGTATTGGCAGTTGCGTTGTAAAAATCTAAAATAGTGCCGGCAGAAGTAGCGATTCCCGAAGAGGCAAAATCGCCTGTTACCGTCAATGTTCCTTCTGTTAGCGTAGTGGCACCGGTATAAGTCGCAGCACCATCATTCAAATTTAATTTTCCTGCACCCGCTTTAGACAACTTTCCTGCACCTGTTATAGGCATAGCATAGCTGTGTTCGGTGGAGTTGTTGAACGAAATTTCGGAAGTTGCAGCCGTTAATTGAATTTCGCTTGTATTGAGAATGTTTCCGCCGGAGGCAATTGTTAATTTACCGTTAGTTACGGTTGTTTTTCCTGTGTAGGTACTTACTCCGCCTAAAATAAGTTCGCCTGTACCTGTTTTGGTAACAGCTCCCGCGCCTGAAATCACGCCGTCGTAGGTGCAGTCGTTAGAGCGGTAAAATCTCAGCGTTGCGCCCGACGAAACGGACACATTGTCCGTAATAGCACCGGTGGAGGTGTTGTTGCCCACAGACAGTACACCCGCCTGCACGGAAGTAATACCTTCGTAGGTATTGTTTCCCGTCAGAAGCAGCATGCCTGCGCCCAGCTTGGTAACGCCGCCGCCCGTGGGTCTCGCTCCAGCATAAATAGTGCTTGAAATCACTTTTGAGATGATAAGATCACTGCTTCTGTTAACGTACAGGTAGCCGTAGCTGTCAGCCCCTGTCAGCACCCCCGCTCTTTTGATTACAATGTTCGCTGTGGTGGCGATAGCACCGTTTGTGCCGCCGTTGCCCAACTGCAAAACACCGCCATTGATGGTGGTTGCGCCGGTGTAGGTGTTGTTTGCGATAAGAACAAGCGTACCTGCGCCGGTTTTCGTAAGAGCGAAAGCACCGCTGATGGTTCCGCTAATGGTAGCCGTTGCGCCCGAAGGCACACTAATGGTAACATCGCCTGAGAGCGTAATGTTCTGGGTAATGTTATCGCCGTCGGAGAGGGTTTGAGTCCCGCTCCAGCTGAACTGGGCATACGTTGTGGCTGTTGCAAAAAACATCGCAGCAACAAGGCTCAAAAACCGCTTGAAATTAATCTGTTTCATCTTTATAAAAATTTAAGTTTGAATTGATGTTGCGAATTTCGGAAAAGAAAAGTTGCCATACTGCCCCCATTTGAGGGTTTTTTCAATACTGTTTTTGAAAATTTACCCTATCCTTCACGGATTTCGCACCGCTCAAATGCTGGATAAAAGTCGCAGACATAAAAAAATCACGTTTCACTGTTTCTGGCATACATTCGCAACCCTGCAAAAAATATTTCGTCATCCTTGCATTAGTATTAAAAAAACTTGTACCTTTGTCGAAGTAACTATCATAAAATAATAGATATTTCTATATGACAAAGCAATACTATAAATCGTTGTACTTTAGCGATTATCCGTCAAAAGATGCGAATGGGCGTTCTGTAACAGTAGCGTTCAATGAACCTGAAATGCCGTATTTTACGCGAGTAAAAGACCTGACCACGCCCGAAGTTAAGGATTTAATAGGGTATGTTTTTTATGATGATATTGTAAAACTGGCAAAACTTGAAGAACGCTCTATAAATCAGACAATAAAGCGTTTGATTAAACAAAATGTTGAAAAGCAAAATAAAAAATATTTTACTGAAAAAGATGTTACTTTTTCCAACAGCAAAAATATTCCGTTTCAACGATGGTATCCGTATATTGAGGGATATTCGCCGGATTTTGTAAAATCGTTAATTGAAGAATACAAAATTAATGATTGTGTAGTTTATGAGCCATTTGCAGGGACTGGAACTACAATTTTTGCTGCCGACCAATGTGGATTAAAAACGGTTTATTCAGAAGTTAATCCGTTGCTGCAATTTCTGACACAAGTAAAAATTAACGTGCTGAAAGAAAGTCAAAAAAAGCGCAAGGTTATTTCTAATGAGTTAAAGAAGATAAGTGCCAATATTTTTGAAACACTAAACAGTTTTTCTGAAAATATTGAGTTAGAAACTTCTTATATTCAGGCATTTGGCAAAAGCAAGTATTTTTCAAAGGACACCTTTTCAAAAATTCTAAAACTACGCACTTATATTGATTTTCTTTATCTTAAAAGCGAAGAATTAGTCGCCGATTTGCTTTCGATTGCTGTTTTTTCTTCGTTGCTATCGGTATCTCTTTTAAAAAAAAATGGCGATGTCCGATTTCGTACAAAAGAAGAAATTGCAAAAGGCGAAATGAAGATTTTGGAAGATGTTTTACCGAAAAAAATCGAAGAGATAGCAAGTGATTTACTTTGTGCCGATTTTTCGATGAAAACAAAGCCCGAATTTATTTTATCAAACTCTAAAAAGACAAATTGCATACACGACTTGAAAATAGGTGCCATCATTACAAGTCCGCCTTATTTGAACGGAACGAACTATTTCAGAAACACAAAAATAGAATTGTGGTTTTTGCGTTACTTGCAAAATGAAAATGATTTACGTCTTTTCCGTGACCAAGCCTTGACAAGCGGAATAAATGATGTAAAACGAGAATATGCCAGTCAAATTGCAAACGAAAAAGTAGATAATTGTAAATTATTATCTGATACCCTGTTGGAATTGGAACAAAAATCGTATGACAGCCGTATTCAATTGATGGTTAAGTGCTATTTTTACGAAATGTTTCAGGTATTCAATAATGTAAAAAATCATTTACAAAAAAATGCAAAAATATTGATTGATTTAGGCGACTCTATTTTTTGCGGTGTTCATGTTAAAACGGATAAAATTTTAATTGATATATTGCAAAAAATTGGTTATAAGTTGATTGATACTAAAGTTTTACGCAAGCGGCGTTCAAAAAATAATGAAATTTTGTCACAGGTGTTGATTGTTTTTAACTACAATCAACAAGTAGAGAACAATAATGTAAAAACACCAAATTATCAATGGCAGGAAAAATGGAACGATATTAAGACGAATTTACCCTATCAAAAAGAACCATTTTCAAAAAAAAATTGGGGCAATCCCAATCATTCGCTTTGTTCGTATCAGGGAAAATTAAAACCTGCTATCGCCAATCATTTAGTAACAACATTTGTCCCCGAAGGCGGAACTTTTTTAGATTTATTTTCAGGTGTTGGCACCATTCCTTTTGAAGGGGCATTGACAGGGCGAAAAGCATACGGTATAGATATTAGCAAGCCCGCATATTATATTTCTTCGGCGAAAGTGGGAAAAAGCAACCCTGAAGATTGTTTTGAGATTATTTTTGATTTGGAAAATTATATCAATCTGAATAAATCAAATGCAGATTTCAATAGATGGAAAAACTTCGGTTTTAATAAAACTTTGCAGGATTATTACGAGCCACAAACTTTCAGTGAAATTTTATCGGCACGAGATTATTTTATTAAAAATCAGCCAAAAACCACAGAAGAAATGCTTGTTATTTCAGCGTTGCTGCATATTTTGCACGGAAACCGTCCGTATGCGTTAAGCCGTCGAAGCCACCCGATTGTGCCGTATGCGCCGACTGGCAATTTTGAATATAAAATTTTGACTGAAAAATTGAAAGAAAAAGTACTGAAATCCTTAAAAGTAGAACTGCCCGACAATTTCACAAATGGAAAAATATTTTTACAGGATACAACAAAAATTTGGTCGCAGGAAATCACGGATTTAGACGCGATTATCACTTCGCCGCCGTTTTTCGACAGCACGCGATTTTATCTTGCCAATTGGATTAGAATTTGGTTTGCAGGTTGGGGGATAGAAGATTTTAAATATCAACCCCGCTCATTTGTAGAAGAAAAACAGAAAATTGACTTTTCAATTTATGAGCCGATTTTCAGACAGGCAAAGGAACGGCTGAAAAAAGACGGTGTTTTTGTGTTGCATTTGGGAAAAAGCGTAAAATGCGACATGGCGAAAGAGTTGCAAAAAGTCGCTAAAAGATGGTTTAAAACGGCTGATTTATTCGACGAAAGCGTTGCACATTGTCAAACATACGGCATAAAGGACATTGGTACAGTTACTTCACACCAATATTTAGTGTTGGTCTAAAAACCAAGTAACCTTTTATTTTCGTCAGAAAGATTGTCGGTAAGTTTGTAAACTTCCAAAATCTTTTTGATTTCCTGTATCCGTTTTGGCAAATCTGATGCTTCGCGTACTTGCAAATAGCGAGTTACGCCGTTATTTACATTAATGTTGTGATTGATAATAGGTTTCGTACTTGATATAAGCTCCAAGTTTGCACCTGTAATTTTTGCCAATTCAATCAACTGATTATTCGTGTAAAATTTGCTTGGCAACATATCCCGCTTGTTTTCATTTGCTTCTTTTGATAACAGTGCCGCATTTTCGACATTTAACGGATACAGATATTTTGACGGCATAATATGGTCAATAGCCCAAGTATCTCGTTGATTTATATCTAATTGTTTTCCTGTTTTAAAACATTTTGAATCAAAGCGTTTGAACAAATCTTCAATACTTAAATTCTCCGATTCTACAAACAGGTCGGCAATTCGCCGTCTGACAGAAGATTCGAGAAGTTGTTGTTTTGTTCGTTTTGGATTTAATACAGCGTTTATTGCACCCTTGCAACTTCTACATTCCATTTGTCGTTCTAAAACACCCCAACCGGAATGTTTGCTGAAAGCAGGAAATGGCAAAATTCGTCCGCATACATTGCATTGTTTCCAATACGCTTCGGGATTTTCTGTCGCAACTCTGAAAAATCCTTCCCAAAAACGTAATGCAGTTGTAGAATCAGAACTTAAATATTCTTCTTCCCAATCTTGGAATGGCAAATCGGATTCCTTTGCGTGAACAAAACCGCAGTAGCCGCAAGTCCAAACGCAGTTTTCTATGGCGTAATCAGGCCTTAACAATTCTTGTCCGACTTGAATATAGTTCATCTTTTGACAATTCACGCACTCGTAAGCAACCCAAGCGTCGTGAAACGGAATATTACTCAAACGGCCTATACCTGTTTGATTAACTGTTTTTCTTCGAGTCATATTATACAAATAATTTCTACGTAAATGTACGATTATTTTCTTGAAAATGAAACACGAAATTTCGGAAAAGAAAAGTTGCCATACTGCCCCCATTTGAGGGTTTTTTCATTTCGAATACAAAAAAAGCGTGCAAACCCCAGAGTGATTGGTTTACACGCTTAAAAAAAGATTTATTCGACTAACTTTTCAGTTTTTTTTCTCAATCGGAAACATTTGATACGTTTTGAGCAAAAACATTGTTTCCTGTTGCAGTTTGTTGCGGACAAAAGGTTTCATATCGTCTGCAACTAATTCGCCAAGCCCGAAAAGCAAACTGCGTTTGGGCAAATTTTCCAGCTTATCGATACAGTCCTGCAAATAGTCCGAAAGCGGTTTTTGTGTCAGGGTTTCTACTATTTGCCTGTTTACAGGTGTTTTTTCTTTCATAAAAAACCAGTTGTCGAAAATGTCGCGCTCTGCAAACTCTTTGCGTCCAAGCAAAGCAACTAATTTATGCGAAAACATATCGCTGATTTCCATTGTCTTAATGTTAATGCCAAGCAAGTTTTTTATCACATACTCATCGTTTTCTGTTCGGTGCGAAATATCAATTTTTAGATTTCTTTCGCCGTGTTCGTAATTAAGAGAAAACAAATCTCCATAAAATTTTTGTGCTTCATCGTGAATTTTACCGTATTTCAGCACAATCTTTTTTACTTTTTGATACGTTTTTTCGGCAAAGGCTTTATCAAGCAAATTGAAATCCAAATCGACCGAAAAACGGGGCAAATTGTAGAACAGCATCGCGGCTGTTCCGCCCTTAAATCCCAGATTAACAGCCAATTCGCGGTCGGAATAAATGTCTGTCAGAATTTGAGTTAAATACATTCTGTGCTTGTTATTGTCCATGTTTTTAAAAGTTTCGGCTCATGTAATTTTCTATTCTTTTTGAATTATAAACAGGTAAAAGTTCCTGTATCTTACTGTAATTCAAAGCGTGAAGATTGTCGAAATACACATCACCAAACAGATACAGTGTATCCAGAAAAGCGCGTTCGGGCGTGGCGATATTCAGGTTGTTCTCACAAATTATTCCCGCAGTATTAAATAAAATTTCTTTTTTCACTTTCCGATACGCAATTTTTTGATTATCAATCTCTACCTCGCGGGTCAGATAACTGATACAGTTAATCGCGCTGTCAAACTGAAACGCAACGCTGTTTCGCGCCAAAACGTAATTTAACGAAATATAAGTCGGCGTATAGAGAATACATGCCAATTCTTCGGGTTTGTAGTTTTTCTTCGCGTAAATGCCCTTTCGCAAATTGAGTAGCATCCCCTCGTTTACCAATTTGTTCAATTTTTGGGACAAAAAAATGTCCGTACTGTTCAGCAATAATGCTATGTCATTAATTCTGAATACAGTACGGCTGTCTGCGAACACCGTATAAACTATTTCTTTTGTCATAATGGGAACTAATAATAGTGATTTTTACTATTATCAGCCTGCAAAGATAAGACATTTTTATATTTCTGGAAGATATGCAAAGAAAAAGAAACAAAAATGCAGCACAAAATTTTGCAGGAGTGAGAAAAACAGAGCCTAATCTACCAGAAAGGAAAGTTTGCGCTCAAAACGACTTAAAGCTGGATGGAATAATGATTTTTTACTACAAATTACAATGCGTTTTCCCTGCCTGCAAAATTAATACAGAAAATTTTTGATTTTTTTGCGTACCTTTGCAGGGTTTTATGATTGTTTAACACCTATTAACGACGTGTTGTTAGCAAATTTCAATAAAATCAAAACGAATATTATACAGTTGCGATTTTTTTAGTCAGTAGTTAGTCGTGCTAGTGTTTTCGAGCGGATTTTGCAGATTTTGAGTAGTGGTTGAAATATGACAGGATCGTTGGGTTTGAACGGTTTTGGCTATGGGTAACATTCCCATAAGCATGGGAACAGAAAGCGGAGAAGTGGGGTGAGTTAGTGAGTGGTAGAGCAGGGACGCGGGGAGAGTAGAGGGAGTAAGGTGAGTAGAGTAGGGAAGCGGGGGGGAGAGGGATTGTACGTAGTGTGAGTTTTTTAATTGGATTTTTGAATAACAATTGAAATATGGTAAATGGATAAGCCTGTTCGAGTGATTAACACAGCGGAAAGCGTTGCTTTGCCCTTAAAGGGTGAATGGGGCACCCGCGTATGGGCTTCGGGCTTCGGGCTTCGGGCTTCGGGCTTCGGGCTTCGGGCTTCGGGCTTCGGGCTTCGGGCTTCGGGCTTCGGGCTTCGGGCTTCGGGCTTCGGGCTTCGGGCTTCGGGCTTCGGGCTT
>JAISPZ010000065.1 GCA_031274555.1 Bacteroidales bacterium
AGACGTGTCTGCGGACGTGAGAGATGTTAAAAATACGGAAGACAGATTGTTCATTTTTTGACTTTTGAAATATACTATACGAAAATCAGCAGGACGACATAATTATAACAAAAAGACCACCAACGGTCAATTCTGCGAAGATACGCAAAAATTATCAAAATTTCACTTGCCATTAATTTTAATTGTTAGTAATCTGCTATCAGCATCTCAAAATGCAAATTGTTAATAACTTACACTCGACACCGCAAAATGAAAATATGCCATAGAAATTGTCAATATACCACTGATTTTGCGGTTCACAGCGTAAAAATCATCAACTTTTCAAGAGAGATGACAAAAATCTTGGCAGAGTGATACTTTTCGCAACAGCCCCCCCCAAAAAAAAACAAAAGCCTTGCAAAGTAATTGCAAGGCTTTTGTTTGAAATGAAGTTCGTCTGGTTAGAAAATAAATCTAAGTCCTAACTGCATTGCCCAAGTGCTTGTGTAATCCAACACATTCTTATAGGTTTCCGTGTAATAATTAGCGACGGAAGTTGTAGGGAGTTGATACGTGGGATGATTGTTAGCATCAACACCTGCGTACTGCAAGAGAGGAATGTTTTCGTAAGAGCCTGTGATTTGCTCCCTGCGCACACCCCATTTGGAGTTGATAAGGTTGCCCAAATTAAGGATGTCAAACGTAATTTGAATTCTTGTTTTGCGAACGTTTTCCAAAACAAAATCCTGCGTTATTTTAAGATTAAACTGGTGCACCCAAGGCATTACAGCACCAAAACGCTCCGCATACTGACCTTTACGACTGCTCAAATATTTATCCTGCTCCACAAATTTAAAGAAAGCGTCAGACTGCTCCTGCGCCGTCATAAGAACAACTCCATCCTTAACAGCATCACTGAAAATAATATCACTCGCATTTTTTGGGATATACATAAGGTCGGAAGAATTGCCGTCACCGTTCATATCGTTACTGTAAACGTAACTTCTACGTCCCTGCGGAGATCCCTCGTAGAACAAAGAAATAGTTGTTGAAGCCGCCTCTGACTTCAAATAGCTGAATTTATATGATAAGGAAGAAATAATGCGGTGAGGAATAGAGAAATTTGAGTAGCTTAAGATGGGATCATTCAAACTCCCTATCGCTACGTTCGACTGCCATGCTGACGCCGCCTGGTCACCAGGGTTACTCGTAACGTCTTTTGCCTGCGAAAAAGTATAGGCAAAAAGACCTGTAAAGCCATGACTGAAGTTCTTTTGCAACATTGCTGTGATAGAATATTGATAGCCTTTATTTGTATTGCCTAACACCATCGCGTTGCCTGTACCATTTATCCTGTTGCCTGATGTCCAGCGAGGTCTGTTGTCAGAACCTGAAAACGTTCCGTCTGGTAATGCTTCGTTTACGTTTGTCTGAATTATAGCATTAATATCTTTTGTGAAAAGTCCCTCTACTGTAAAGATCATCTCCCAAGGCAACTTTATATCAAGAGCTAAATTTGTACGCCAAACCTGTGGCATCTTAAAATCTTTGCTGACTTCAGCAGGATTGCTCGGTGCGGAAGTTGGAGTAAACAAGTTGGCATACTTTTCCGAATTGGCAAAAATATCTTTTTCAAAACGCAGGTCATCAGGAACGCCTGCACCTGAAAGCGACCTTTGGAACTGTACAGTGCCAGATTGAGTTGCCTGATTGGTGAACCAAACAAAAGGTAAACGTCCTGTAAAGATACCTGTTCCACCACGCATTGTTAGAGCAATCTTACCTTTTTTATAGGCTTCCCAATTAAAAGCAATTCTTGGACTTACGAGTACTTGTGATTTAGGCCATTTATTGACATTCATTTGATAAAAATCATTTCTGTACCAATAGATGGAATCACCAATAGCATTGCTCGCGTCATTTGGAACTAATTTGTTAAGATAGAGCGGAACTTCAATACGAACACCACCCGTTAGCTCAAAGTTGGGACGTATCTGCCACTCGTCCTGTATATATGCTGCTATCGTTCCGAAATTAAGCTCATTATATGGATTTGTATTTCCGTTTAACCCCACCGTCTGCGCATATATGGCGGGCTTCTCATTATTCATAAAGTCTTCCATAGAATTGTAGCGATAGTAGCTTGAGCCAAATTGCAGATAGGCATTACCAAAATACATTTGTTCATAAGAAGCACCCGCCGTTATGGTGTGGTCGCCAAGATAAGTGGTGAAGTTGTCAATCACACTAAAAATATTATTCTTGACATCGTTGTTATAAGTATATAGTTCATATCCAAAAGAAGTATAAATATTACCGTCTTTCATAATGTCCACAAAGGGAAACATTTCGCTCGGTGATGTTCTTTTATCGCGGATAGCAGTGTAGGATGCCAAAAACTTGTTTGAAAATTTAGGACCAAACGAGCTGTTAAGTTCGGCTGTTGCCGAGCGAACAGAGTTTTCAAATCCGTAACCTGAGTTTCTGAACGCCATGCCATATTCGCTGATACGACCTTGTGCCAATCGAGGAGTCGGAGCACTGGTAGCGTTGGTGACAACATCATTGGTTGATACTACCTCGTTGTAACGTACCGTAAGTTTGTGATTGTCGGTAATATTCCAATCTATACGTCCCAATACTTTATAATTTTGAGTTGTAAACGGCTCCCAATCCCAACCTCCTGCGTCATATCCATACGTATTCATTAAATATTGTTGAAGGGTGAATAAATCGTTGGAATTAGCGCGAGAAATATAGTTGGAAGGGTCGGCAACTCCGTTGGTGCTTGTTTTCCATGGAGTGCTTGGCTTGCCCGACCTTTCGTATTCACCATTTATAAAGAAGAATAATTTGTTTTTGAGGATAGGACCGCCGAGGCTTGCACCATACGTCTGCTTTGATGTTTTTTCCCATTCATATTCAGTGCCGTCCACCATATTTCCTGAAAAAGATTTCGGACGAAAGTAAGTATATACTGTCCCTCTAAAAGTGTTGTCACCGCTTTTTGTTACTGCATTTACACTCGCACCTGTGAAGTTGGATTGCCTGATGTCAAAAGGTGCTACATTGACTTCAATCTGGTCGATAGCGTCGAGTGATATTGGCTGTGCATCACCACCGGGCAGGTTTCTTGTTGTTCCGCTCAAACCGAAGTTGTTGTTGAACGCAGAGCCGTCCACTGTGATGTAGTTGTAACGTCCGTCCCTGCCGGCAAAGGAGTTACCGCCATTCGACTGTGGGGTAAGTTTTGTGAAGTCATTGATACTTCTGTTGATGGTAGGAAGCTCTTGAATTTGGACGTTGGAAATGCTTGTAGCCGTTCCGTTGCGGGAAGTCGAAGCGTTGGCTGTAACATTAACTCCCTCCAATACAACATCGTTTGACATTGTAACGTCTAAAACAGTTGCACTGCCGAGCGCAATGTAAATGCCGTCTATTTCTTTGGACAGTTGAGAGGAAGAAAATTCTGCAACGTAGTCGCTACCTACACGCATACCATTGACGGTGTAACGTCCTGTTTTTGACGTTACTGCGTGATAGACTGTTCCTGATGGTGTGTGTGTAACCTTGACGGTCGCACCTTCGAGTGGATGTCCGTCAGGGTTTTTAACTGTTCCGGTAATACTGCCGGTCGTCACCTGCGCGTAAGAACTGCAGGTAAGCACAATGCAAAGCACCGTGCACGCGAATTGTAAAAATTTTTTCATAATAATAATAGTTTTGAAGTGTTAGTATATATTGATAATTTTCGAGAATATGTCCTAATATGCGCATAGAAACACAATAAGATGACGTGGCAAACGTAAAATGTGATTGGGACACGCTTAAGTGCGCGTAGCTTATAGATTGCGATTTTTGGGGAAGTATAGAGGCGTTTATTGGGTAACAGACGACAGACGACAGACGACAGACGACAGACGACAGACGACAGACGACAGACGACAGACGACAGACGACAGACGACAGACGACAGACGACA
>JAISPZ010000142.1 GCA_031274555.1 Bacteroidales bacterium
TCATGCCAACTTAGAGAAGTAGATTAATAGATGGTGGGCTGCTTCTTCATATTGCGAAATTTTAAACTTAATTTTCCACGAAACCTGAAGATGTATAAACGTACAAAGTGAGAGAAACCTGAAGCCGAAAAAGCGCAGGGGAGTGCGCGGGCGGGTGGCGGACGAGGGCGGACGAGCGA
Source organism: Bacteroidales bacterium (assembly GCA_031274555.1). Taxonomy (GTDB): domain Bacteria; phylum Bacteroidota; class Bacteroidia; order Bacteroidales; family P3; genus JAIRNR01. Next base: position 180 of record JAISPZ010000142.1, read on the forward strand.
GCGGGGGCGGGCAGGCGGGAGGGGGCGAGGGCAGACGAGCGAGCGGGGGCGGGCAGGCAGGCGAGTGGGCGGGTGGGCGAGCGGGGGCTTGCGTTAGGGATTATTGCTTCGCAATGAAGTCGCTCACGCTCGGCATAGTCCGCGCAAGCGCGTCCTCTGCCCTCGCTTACTCGCGACTTTGAGCCGACATCCTTTTTTGTGGTTGGCGACGAGAGGTCTGCTCGTTGCTGTTAGTGAGGGGTGTTTGTGATTGTCCGATACAAAAAAGATACAGGCGAAAGCCCGACCCCTGCTTCGGAGGCGTGTCACAGAGCTAAAATTAAGACAACATTCTAAATCCTAAATTCTACAGTCTCATTTTTATCACACGCCTCCGATGCAGGGGGAATGCCCTAATCTTAAATTTTACTACCTTTGCAGGAATTTTTTAAAACAGTTTTTACGTAGATTATTATGAATATTGACATTCTTTTTTGGATTGTGCCGATAGCGTCAGTTTTTGCGCTTGGGTTTGCTTTTCTGTTTTTTAGACAGATGATGAAGCGGGACGAAGGCACTGATACTATGCGCCGTATTGCGCTTCACGTGCGTAAGGGGGCGATGGCTTATCTCAAACAGCAATACAAGGTTGTGGGCGTTGTGTTTGTTGTTCTGGCGATTATTTTTGCTGTTATGGCTTATTTTGGACTGCAAAATAATTGGGTCCCGTTTGCGTTTTTGACGGGTGGAATTTTTTCGGGATTGGCGGGCTTTTTCGGCATGAAGACGGCGACCTACGCCTCGGCGCGTACCGCCAACGCTGCAAGGACTTCGCTTAACAGTGGTCTTAAAGTCGCATTCCGTTCGGGTGCTGTTATGGGGCTTGTTGTCGTGGGTCTTGCCCTGCTTGATATTTCTGTCTGGTATCTTATTCTTGACAAGTGGATTGACTTTGGGGAGCATAACAAACTTGTAGCCATCACGACAACGATGCTCACCTTCGGTATGGGTGCTTCTACGCAGGCACTTTTTGCACGTGTGGGTGGCGGTATATACACTAAGGCAGCGGACGTTGGCGCAGACCTCGTTGGAAAGGTAGAAGCAGGAATTCCCGAAGATGACCCGCGAAACCCTGCAACGATTGCCGACAATGTTGGCGACAACGTTGGCGATGTCGCAGGTATGGGTGCTGACCTTTATGAGTCATACGCGGGTGCTATCCTCGCAACAGCCGCACTTGGTGCATCTGCTTTTATCGCGAACGCGGAAATGCAGTTAAAAGCTGTCTTTGCCCCTATGATTATTGCCGCTGTCGGAATAGTGCTGTCTATCATCGGTATATATGTGGTTCGCACGAAAGAGGGCGCAAATATGAAACAGCTGCTGTCGGCACTCGGACGTGGCACTAATTTCAGCTCCTTTCTTATCGCTGCCGCGACTTTCGGAATTCTTTATATGCTCAACATTGAAAATTGGCTTGGGCTTTCCGTGTCTGTTGTTGTCGGACTTTCTGCGGGAGTAATTATCGGGCAGGGCACAGAATATTTTACCTCTCACTCGTACCGTCCGACAAAAAAAATTGCTGAAAGTGCTCAAACAGGTCCTGCCACAGTGATTATTTCTGGTATCGGCTCAGGCATGATTTCTACCGCTATTCCTGTTATTACAATCGTTCTGGCTATCGTGCTTGCCTTTTTGAGTGCAATAAATTTTGATACGGCAAATATGCTGTCTTCGCACAATATCAATCTGGGACTGTACGGTATAGGGATTGCCGCTGTCGGTATGCTTTCTACGCTTGGCATTACACTTGCAACAGATGCTTACGGTCCAATCGCTGACAACGCGGGAGGCAATGCCGAAATGAGCGGACTTGGCGCAGAAGTACGCAAACGGACGGACGCACTCGACGCACTCGGAAACACTACCGCAGCCACAGGAAAAGGATTTGCTATCGGTTCGGCAGCCCTCACAGCGTTAGCATTGATGGCTTCTTACATCGAAGAAATAAAAATAGGTCTTGTACGTATAGGCGAAACGACACTCGAAGTCGGGGGACGTACTGTCGATACTGCGACCGCTTCACTCACCGACTTTGTCGGATACTATAACATAACGCTGATGAACCCTGTCGTTCTCTCCGGTATTTTTGTCGGTGCGATGATGGCTTTCCTTTTCTGCGGACTCTCGATGAACGCTGTCGGACGTGCCGCGCAGAAAATGGTCGAAGAAGTGCGCCGTCAGTTCAGAGAGATTGCCGGGATTATGGAAGGCAAGGCTGAACCTGACTACGCTCGCTGCGTGGCTATCTCAACTAAGGGTGCGCAGAAAGAAATGCTCTTTCCGTCTTTGCTCGCCATTATTGTTCCTGTTATTATTGGCGTTGTGTTCGGCGTTGCTGGCGTTATGGGGCTTCTTGTCGGCGGGCTGAGCACAGGCTTTGTCCTTGCAATATTTATGGCGAACGCAGGCGGCGCGTGGGACAACGCGAAAAAATACGTTGAAGAAGGAAACTTTGGCGGAAAAGGCGGCGACTGCCACAAGGCAACCATCGTTGGGGACACCGTCGGCGACCCTTTCAAAGACACATCAGGACCCTCTCTCAACATCCTCATAAAGCTGATGAGCATGGTATCTATCGTCATGGCAGGGCTTACCATTGCGTTTTCGGTATTGTAGGAGCTTATGAATGTAGAATGTAGAATTTGGGGCGAGGCTTAATTCTAAATTCTAAATTAATTATAGCGTTCCCCCTGCATGGGAGCGCAGGGGTCGGGCTTTCCGCTGCAATCTTTTTGCCTCGCAAGCTCGGCAAAAAGGATTTCCGCTCAATCCCTAACGCAAGCCCCCCGCACAGCCCCACCCGTGCGGACTATGCCGAGCGAGAGCGACTTCATTGCGAAGCAATAATCCCTAACGCAAGCCCCCCGCACACGCCCCCGCAAAAGACGCTTCATCAAAGCCGAACCTTGCTCCCACCCCACCGCACCAAAATAACCACCACCTCCCCGCCGCAAAAAAGGATTTCCGCTTCAAAGTCGCGAGTAAGCGAGGGCAGAGGACGCGCTTGCGCGGACTATGCCGAGCGAGAGCGACTTCATTGCGAAGCAATAATCCCTAACGCGACCCAACCGCAGGTGCAATGTAAAATATCGGCATAGAATTTAGCATTAGGCACTCACCCACAAGCCCACGCCCGCCCCACCCACCGCCCGCGCCCGCCCACGCCCCAACAACAAAAGCAATATAAAATATCGGCGTAAAATGTTTATTTTTGTCCGACTTTTAAAAAGCTGTCAAAAAAAAAGTGACACTAATAAATTATGAACTACCTGTCAATAGAAAATCTGTCAAAATCTTTCGGGGAAAAAATTCTTTTTGATAATATTTCGTTTGGGATAGAGAGGGGACAGAAAGTGGCGTTGGTGGCGCGGAACGGAAGCGGAAAAACCACTTTGTTAAACATTATCACAGGCAAGGATATGCCCGATAGTGGGACAACAACGTTTAGAAAAGGTATCAGAACAGGCTACCTGCCACAAAATCCTTATATGGAAGCTGAATGGACACTTGCAGACTACCTTTTTCAGACGGATCAATTAGCTGTAAAAACTACTCGTGACTACGAAGAAGCGTTGTTATATCTGAAAGAAAACGACACTCCCGAAGCCCACCGAAACTTGGAAGCATGTATGGCTGCAATGGATGCAGCAGACGCTTGGAGCTACGAAGATCGTGTCAAAGAAGTTGTATCACGTCTGGCACTGCCAGAATTATCAGAAAAATTAGGTCATCTGTCGGGCGGTCAGCAGAAAAAAGTTGCGTTAGCAAAAGTGCTAATCGACACTGTCGATTTGCTTATGCTCGACGAGCCGACCAATCACTTGGATATTGCAATGACAGAGTGGTTGGAAAATTTCTTATCTCGTCAGAATTTGGCACTTCTTTTAATCACGCACGACCGTGCTTTTTTAGATGCGGTATGTGAGGAAATTATCGAAATTGACCATCATCAGATATTTATCTATAAAGGCAACTACGCATATTTTTTAGAGAAGAAAGCGGAGCGCGAAGCGATAGAACGAGCAGAGATAGAAAAAGCACAAAACACTTATCGGCGCGAGTTGGACTGGATGCGCAGAATGCCGTCTGCTCGCGGCACTAAATCCCGCGCTCGCAAAGAAGCGTTTTACGAATTAAAAGAAAAAGCAACTCGAAAAATAGATAAAAATATTCCCGAATTGAGCGTAAAGAGCGAACGCTTGGGCGGTAAAATTTTAGAGATGTATAATATCGAAAAAAGTTTTGGTGAAAAAAAACTTATAGATGATTTCTCATATACCTTCAAAAAGGGCGAGAAAATTGGTATTGTCGGGAGCAACGGCATAGGAAAGACAACGTTGCTAAATATGATTACGGGCAGTGAACGCCCCGACAGAGGAAAAATTACGGTGGGGCAGAGCGTAAAGTTCGGCTACTATAATCAAAACGGATTGACTGTCGAGGAAGACAAACGTGTGATAGATATTGTGAAAGAAGTTGCGGAAATAGTGAAGATGGACAACGGTGCAGAGATTTCCGCTTCGCAATTTTTGACTTATTTTCAGTTTGACGCCACAACGCAGTACAATTATTTTTCCAATTTAAGTGGAGGAGAGAAGCGGCGTCTATACCTGTTGCGTACATTGATGTCCAACCCGAATTTTTTAATTTTAGACGAGCCTACCAACGATTTGGATGTTTTTACATTGATGTTGCTCGAAGATTTTTTATCGAATTATGGCGGTTGTCTTTTAGTCGTTTCGCACGACAGAAGTTTCATGGATAATTTGGTTGATCACATTTTTATATTTGAGGGTGACGGAAAAATCAAAGATTATTATGGCACTTACAGCGAATATAAAGCAAGCAGGGAAAAGCAGATAAAGGACACAAAAAAATCAAAGGTCCTTGTGGCAAAAGCACCAAGCACCAAGCCCACTTACAAACAGCAAAAAGAGTACGAAGAAATAGAAGCTCATATCGGAGCGTTAGAAAAAGAAAAAACAGAAATTGAAGCACTATTAAGCAACACAGAAAACGCCTCATCAGACACAATTTTACACGCCTCTCGCAGAATATCCGAAATCCTGCACGAACTCTCCAACTTGGAAGCCCGCTGGTTCGAGCTTGCGGAAACCATAGCCCATTACGAATGACGTTGTTAATTGTCAATTGTTAATTGTCAATTGTCAATTGGGCTGACGCGGATTAGAATGTAGAATTTAGAATTTAGAATTTAGAATTATTGCTGACGCACTTGCTGTTTGTGCCTGATGATTGTGCCTGATGATTGTGCCTGATGTTTGTGCCTGATGATTGTGCCTGATGTTTGTGCCTGATGATTGTGCCTGATGTTTGTGCCTGATGTTTGTGCCTGATGTTTGTGCCTGATGTTTGTGCCTGATGATTGTGCCTGATGATTGTGCCTGATGTTTGTGCCTGATGTTTGTGCCTGATGATTGTGCCTGATGTTTGTGCCTGATGATTGTGCCTGATGTTTGTGCCTGATGATTGTGCCTGATGATTGTGCCTGATGTTTGTGCCTGATGATTGTGCCTGATGATTGTGCCTGATGTTTGTGCAAACAGTTTACGCTGGTCGTAATTCGTAATTCGTAATTCGTAATTGCTTGCGCATACCGTTTGTGCATACATGCTTGTTGTCGGTTCTCGTAATTCGTAATTCGTAATTCGTAATTCTTGTTGATGGTGGTTAGTATCCACCGTTTGGTATGTCGTTGTTGTTGTTGGGTTTAATTCGTAATTCGTAATTGAATTCGTGTTAGCCGTTGCGCCGCTCCACTGTTACCCAAGTTCTATCAACTCCAAGAGTTGCAAGTATTTGTTCTTTATCCAACGTTTGTGGCTGTCTAATTTTAATAATTAAACTTTTCGGGGGAACATCCTCAATAATTGTGAACTGTGAGCCATGCGGTTGCCATGTGAATTTATGTTCCTCTGTGCGTTTATCAAATCCCGTTAAATTGTTGTTTTTATTCCATTCCCATTTGTAAAGTTCCGTATCATAGCGAATTGTTTCAAACTCAAAAACAACGACTTCGGATAAATCATCGGCACGCATTAAAACGACTGTTCTGACATGCTTGAATTTTTCCCTAATAGCAGAAACCCTTTCATTCCATATCTCTAAAACGTGTTTGCCTAAAAGTGCGGGATCGGTTGAAATATCTATTTTATCACCAAAAGAATATACAGGTGAATTTCTGCCTGAAATCAGACGTACTTTCTTTTGTTTAGAAGGAGTGACAGATTTTACAGTTTTTGCGCCCCACGCAGTATTGCCCAAAATAATATCGTCAAGTCCAACATTTGAGGGTCGCCATTCAGCACCAATGCAATCAGCAAACATATTTTCCCAATCCGTACCATCAATTTCAGGCTTTCCTTTGGACGCAAGTAAATAAATCAATTCTTTACCCAGCAAGAAAGGAAATTCTTTGGGAAATTCATTAAGAGAAAAAGCAGGAACAGACTTTTTTACCGTCCTAAGTTTGGGTGATTTACCATTTTCCATATTCAAATTCTAATGAGTATTCTTGTTTAACAGTTGCCATGTCCATTGTTTTTGCGACGTATGGCAATAATCTCAAAATAACAGCTTTTACAAGATTTACAGGTACGGCGTTACCTGCCTGTTTCCGTGCCTGACTATCGTTTACGACAATTTTATAATCGTCGGAAAAACCTTGCAGACGAAACATTTCTCGCGGTGTTAATCGTCTTTCTCCATTTACAAGTAAATAGTTATGCGAAGCACCCGAACGTAAAGCGCAAGAATAAGGATATGAACATACATTGCCCGACTTGTTTTCGTGCCAAATGGAAAGTCTATACGCCGACTTATGTTTGTTTCTTCGTTTTTCCAGAATGTAGTCTGAAACATAATATTTTTCATCAACATTCTTTTCAAGAATTTCCGAAAGTGCCATAAAAGGACGTTTGGGTGGCGGAAAAGAAAACAGAATAGGCTGACGGTGTCCCACAATTATTACACGCTCTCTTTTTTGTGGCAATCCGTAATCAAGTGCGTTCAGGACTGTATATTGAACGTGATAACCTAACTCTTTCAGTGTATCAACAATCACTTTTAGCGTTTGTCCTTTATTATGTCCAACAAGTTGTTTAACGTTCTCTAATATAAATGCTTTCGGTTGTTTTTCTTTCAGAATACGTGCTATGTCGAAAAACAGCGTTCCACGCGTATCTTCAAAGCCTCTTTGTTGCCCAATGATACTGAACGGCTGGCATGGAAAACCCGCAAATAAAATATCATGATCGGGAATATCTTTTTCGTCTATTTTAGTAATGTCGCCAAAAGGTCGCTCGCCAAAATTTTCTTCGTAACTAAATTGGCAGGCAAGGTCGATGTCGGACGAAAAAACACAATTGGGAATGACATCATTTTCACTGCATGCCTCATCCATTGCTTGACGAAACCCGCCAATGCCACAAAAAAGGTCTATAAATTTCACTTCTTCCATCGTCGTATTTTTTCTTTGCAAAGGTACAATTTTTCCTTTCGTAAAATATCTTTTTCAATTACGAATTACAGCTGACACAGTTGTTAATTGTCAATTGTTAATTGTCAATTGTCAATTAGGCTGACGCAGTTGTTAATTGTCAATTGTTAATTGTCAATTGTCAATTAGGCTGACGCAGTTGTTAATTGTCAATTG
>JAISPZ010000086.1 GCA_031274555.1 Bacteroidales bacterium
CAGAGAAAATCGAAGAAAGTACAGAGAAAATCGAAGAAAGTACAGAGAAAATCGAAGAAAGTACAGAGAAAATCGAAGAAAGTACAGAGAAAATCGAAGAAAGTACAGAGAAAATCGAGGAAAGTACAGAGAAAATCGAAGAAAGTACAGAGAAAATCGAAGAAAGTACAGAGAAAATCGAAGAAAGTACAGAGAACATCGAAGAAAGTACAGAGAAAATCGAAGAAAGTACAGAGAAAACTGAAGAAAGTACAGAGAAAATCGAAGAAAGTACAGAGAAAATCGAAGAAAGTACAGAGAAAACCGAAGAAAACTATATAGAAAACGAAAAAACTGCACAGAAAATAATAATGTTAATGTCTGATAATCCATTTATCACAACTGCACAACTTGCGGAAAAAATTGGAATTTCTATTTGGGCGATAAATAAACAAATAGCGAAATTAAAGAAACAAAACCTACTTTGCCGAGATGGTGCAGACAAAGGCGGAAAATGGGTGATAATAAATAAAAAATAGAATGTAAATAAGACGATGCAGATAAATTTACTAACATACTGAAACACACTAACCGCAAGTGATTTTATGTCTATTGATAAATATTGGCGGCAATGTAGTATGGCGAGAAAAGGTGCTTAAAATCAGCGGTATTACTATGAGCGTGGACAAAGTTTCAGGTAGAGCCGTACGCACGAACTAACTTTTATACTAAATCGAAAATGCCGTTGGATGCGGGGTTAAGCGTTAGTCTGACGTTTAAGTGAGGAAACTAACTGCTCTACTTTGGCGAGATTTTCTTCGAGCGAACCATTTACTTTTGCGGGAAAATAGAGATTTTTGTTTTTATAAAACTCCATTACAGGTGCTGTTTTTTCTTCGTACTCCTTGAACCGAGCTAAGATTATTTCCTCATTGTCGTCCGAACGATTTTGGATGTTGGCACGATGAAGTAATCGGCGCAAGAGTTCTTCCTGCTCAACTTCTAATCCTATAACACCTGTTAGCTGCAGTGCTTCGCCTGCAAAAATATTTTTGAGCACTTCGCATTGCTTTTCCGTACGTGGATAACCGTCAAAAAGAATACCCGCTGCCTGTTTGTTGTTGTGAACAAATTCGGCAATCATCTCACCTACAATTTCATCACTCACTAATTTTCCCGCCTCAATAAGCCCTCTTACCTCCTTGCCAAGCAGGGTTTCTTCTGCCATTTCTTTGCGAAGCAAGTCGCCTGTGGAAACATGAGCAAGATTAAATTTTTCTACAAGATGTTCCGACTGTGTGCCCTTGCCTGCACCCGGAGCACCGAAGATGATTAAGTTTAACATAATTTTTTTAATTGTCAATTGTCAGTTGTCAATTGTTAATTAGCAAAGCGTAAAATGAGCATTGACAATTAACAATTAACAATTGACAATTGAATTAAGTGTGCTGGTATATTGCGGGCAAATTGCGGACATAACCGTCAAGGTCAAGACCGTAGCCGATAATAAATTCGTTTGAAATGATTTTGCCGACATAGTCGATAGGATAAGACTTTTGGAATTTATCAGGCTTAAAAAACATCGTGCAAATTTTTACTGATGCAGGCTCTCTTTCATTGACTTGATCCAACAGATATTCCATCGTAATACCTGTGTCTATAATATCTTCGAGAACGACAATATTCTGGTCTTTTAAATCTTCGTTAATGCCTATAAGTTCCTTGATTTTGCCTGTAGTATCTTTCCCGCTGTACGAAGCCATTTTTACAAATGATATGCGACAGGGAATAGTAATGCGCTTTAACAAGTCTGCCGAAAACATAAAAGCACCATTGAGAACTACAAGAAAAATTGGATCTTTGCCCTCACAGTCGCTATTTATCTTTTCCGCAAGGTCATTTATTATTTTTGCTATGCCTGCTTCGTCAATAAACGGTTTAAATTCTTCGCCATTAAAAGAAATATTTGTTGTTTCCATATCAAAAAGTGTAAACGACAAAATTAATAAAATTTCAGGAATGTTTTGATATTTTTATTAAATGAATGTTAAATTATTTAATTGTTTAATAATCAGTATAGTGTTATTTACGAAAACATTTTGTATAAAAAACAGTTAAAAGTTCGGCAGTTTCGCGAGAATAAGCGTGTAATTGTTACTAAATTTGCACTTGAAAAAACAGCACACTCTTTTCGCGTAACGCTTCGTTACAGCACGCGTGCATGAAATATCGAAAAAATGAATGAAATAAAAAGAATTATCGGAATAGTCTTGTTTCCGATGATATTCGTAATCGGTGCAACAGCACAGCAGGTAACAGTTACCTACAATAACCCGGGAAATTATAGCGCACTTATACCAACAGGAGCTACCGCCCTTAAAGCAGAAGCATGGGGCGGCGGTGGCGGCGGCGGTACAGGAACAGGGCTTTTTGCTAGAGGTACTGGTGGTGGCGGTGGCGGCGGTGCTTATACTACTAAAGACTGGGGCAATGCTAATGGAAGTATGCTTGATCTGTCGGTAGGTAGTGGCGGTGCTCCAAGTAGTGGTGGTGGTGCTTCTACCATCAATTATAATAGTATTACTGTTAGTGCAGGTGGCGGTGGTGCTGGCAGTAGTGCTACTGCTAGTAAAGGTTCAGGTGGCAGTGGAGGTACGGCGAGTGGAGGTGATGGGAACATTAATGGCGGGGCAGGAAACAATAGTGGACAAGGTGGTAACGGTGGTAATGGCGGTGCAGGGGCATCCGCGCCGAGCGGCAATGCTACTGGCGGAAGTGGTAATCCTCCGGGTGGCGGTGGCGGTGGTGGTTCTAATAATGGTCTCCTTGCCAGCAGTTCTGGCGGGCCAGGCGCGGACGGCAAGGCTATAGTAACCTTTAATTACAGTATTGCAACACCGTCAATATTAGGTGCGGCAGTACGCCAATTATGTATAGGTGATACCCTTTATATAGACAACCCTGTAACGGACGGTGGAATAACATATCAGTGGCGCAAAAACGGTGCTGATATTGCAGGAGCAACAGGTGCGTGGTATGTAATAAGTAGTGCAACCGATACAAATGCCGTAACATACAGTGTTATAGCAATAGCAAATTACACTTTCAGCGGTGCGTCTTCAATAAGTGGTGATGGAACAAATAACAGCACAAAAACACTAAGTGGTGTAAGCGCAGAGTCGGCAGGCGTTGATGTTTCAGTTCCGATGTATCACGTCTCAATAACGGCTAACACACCAAACAGAGCATGGTTCTACAATATAGCAGATGAAAGCGATGAAACAATGACCGAATACGATACATTTTGCGGTTCAACAGTTATCCCAAAACATAATGCTGCAACAGGTTTTCACTTCAACGGATATTATAACGGCAGCAATGAATTTCTGTCAAGCGATTCAAATTACAGTTTCGTATTGTCATCGGCAACAGACATAAAGGCTGTATTTGATACGAACACATACAATATAAAATTTATTGCTGTGCGGGAAGACGGAACTCCTGCGCCAGAACTTGGTTCGACACAGGGCAGCGGAATATATAAGCACTTTACGGCTGCAAGCGGCATAGCAACAGAAAACGCTCGTTGCAGATTTCTCTACTGGCGCGATTCTGCAAGCAATGCAATAATATCATACGACAGCAATGTTACTATCTATCCTGTAGAGCGGGAAGCTATCGCGTATGCAGTATTTGAGGAAATCACTTTTTCGGTAGTAACTGCAAGCAACGTTGCAACGTTTGGCACAACACAGGGCGACAGCGTATATAGTTCTTTTATTGAAAATACGGCAATAGTTTCAGCAACACCCGAACACGGTTACAGCTTTACGGAGTGGAAAGTTTCAATAGACGGAGATGAGCAGGCAGGAACGATTACCGACAACCCATACACGATTTTTACTGATGACCATATTGCACACAACTACCTGTTTACGGCAATATTTGACACGACAGTACATACTGTTTCTGCTACGGCAACAAATGGAACTGTAAGCGGTGACGGATATTATAAGCATACTTATCCTGTAACGCTTATTGCCACAGCTGATTCAGGCTATCATTTTGTTAATTGGAAATCTAATAACAACATAGTTTCCGATACCGCAGTAATTTCATTTACTGCCCTGAATGACACTGCCTTTACTGCTGTTTTTGAAGTCAATACTTATCCTGTAACAATTGATGTAACACCAGTTGGATACGGCACATTGGATGCAGCCTCAAGCACATCAGGAACATATAATCACTTTGACACATTATCGCTTATCGCAAATGCCAATGCAGGCTATGAGTTCCGTTATTGGGTTGTTAATGGCGACACTGTTTCGATTAATGATACTGCAACGTTATACGTTGATGGCACTAAAACAATAGTTGGAATATTTACCCCAACTCGCAAGATAATGACCGTCACAGCCTTTCCGAGTACGTATGGCACAGTGTCGGGAAGTGGCACCTACGAACATGGAGCAGCAGTTACAGCAGGGGCAAGCTCTTATTACGGTTTCAGCTTCCAATATTTTATAAATGCTGCAAACGACACTATTTATGATAACCCGATAATTATTTCATCTCTTGAGCAGGACACCTTGTTTGTTGCACATTTTTCGCGCAACAACTACAGAGTAGAAGCCCCGACAGCAGACGGCGGTGATGTTTCTATGGAAGCACAGTACGCAGGGATTAATACGAAAGAATATCCATACGAAAGCTCAGTCACAATTTATGCCGTACAGGACAGCCTTCATCATTTTTCGCATTGGAGTGACAGAGAGGGGAATAACGTAAGCACACAAAATCCATTAAGTATATTGGTAGAAAGAGATACGTTCTATCAGGCAAACTTTGAGCGCAACCAATATACTGTTTCTGCTTTGGTTATGCCCGAAAATGCAGCAACTGTTACAGGCACAGGCACGTATCTTGCCTTTGATACCGCTACATTAACTGCTGTACGGACAAATAAGGTAAAATTTGACAGGTGGAGTACCAATGGGACTGATACTTTTAGTATGGACTCCGTTATTACGTTTGAAGTTTTTTCCAACAGAAATTTCTTTGCAATATTTTCGCTTATACCATTCCACCTTACAGTAAAACCAAACATTGAAGAGAGAGGTACGGTGAGCGGAAGCGGGGATTATTTTGCAGATAGAAATACGCGCATTTCGGCAGTTGCAAGCTACGGTTATGACTTTAAGTGCTGGTTACGCGAAAGCGATACTATTGGCAGAACGAGCACTATGTACCCTGTAATTCGCGCACAGGACGATACTGTTACTGCTGTTTTTATACCTCATAACTTCACCCTTACAGTTATTGACGGTGGCACAGTCGAATATAAAGTTCCCTACAGGGACAGTATTGAAATAAATACTTTGGCACGTACAGGCTTTGATTTTATGGGCTGGAAAACACTTAACGGAAATATTGTTTCTACTGAAAACGAAATTATCGTAACAGTGTTGCACGACACATTGCTTGAAGCATATTACACACCGAAGAAATATAATATAACTGCACACGCAGAAAATGGGGGTGTGTCTGGTATGGGCGAACATTATCATGGCACGACTGCCACTCTTATTGCTACTTCCACTTCGGAAAGATACGTCTTTTCGCACTGGGAAAGTGCAGGCGGGGAAAAGATATGCACAACGCCCGAAATGTCAGTGACCGTTACAGGTGCTGCTCATTATGTTGCAATTTTTGTCCCTGCACCCGCAGTAATAACACTGTACTCGCAGGTTGCAGGAAATGTTTTTGCACAGAAAGAAATAAATGTTAAATGTTTTGACACGGTAAGCGTTGTTGCTGATAGTTATACAGGGCTTTCTTTTAGAGAATGGCAAAACATATCTACTAATTCCACGCTCGAAATAAACGTACTTGGCGACACTGCGTTCTATGTGATATACGACTCTGTCCAATATAATTTGGCAGTTACGGTATATCCCCAAAATGCAGGTGTCGCAAATATTAATGGAAGCAGTTTTGTCTATGGACAAACTGCCACGCTACACGCTGAAAATGCGACAGGATATTCCTTTAAGAATTACGTAAAGAAAAATGGTCAGATTATAAGTTATAGTCCTGATTATTCTTTCAAAGTTGTTGCGTCTGATTCCATAATTGCACAATTTACTCCTAACACGTACAAAGTTACGGTCGTTTCTTATAGTCCAACTCTTGGCTCTGTTAAGGGAAGCAAAAATGCGTTATATGGGAGCATTGCAGATATAAAAGCATGGGCTACCGCTTATGGTTATGAGTTTTCCGCATGGAAAGACGGTAGAGATAATGTTATTTCCAACAGTGCAGAGTTATCTGTTACAGTGGGCAGCGATACAACCCTGTATGCTCATTTTGTTCCGTCCAATTTTTTATTGCGTGTAAACTGCTCTAATGAAAAAGGAAGTGTCAGTATTAACGGCAACGATATTCAAGAATTATCTGCGCCTTATTTGTCTAATGAAACGATAAAGGCAACTGCAAATACAGGTTATTATTTTTCGGGATGGAAAGAAGATGAAAAAATATTTTCGACAGATACGGAAATAAATATACAACTTCATAAAAATCGCACAATAGAAGCATTATTTACACCATACGTTTACAGTATATCTCTATCTTCTTCAATAAGCGAAGCGACTGTTTATGGAGCAGGTACTTACTCTCACGGAACGGTTGTGAATATAAAGGCAGAAGCACCGAAAGCATATAATTTTATCGGTTGGGTTGATGAGAAAGATGATACAGTAAGCAGAGAGCTGTCGTACTCAATAACGGTTCTTGATAATGTGAGCCTGAAAGCGATTTTTAAACTTGGCGAACATAGCATAACTCTTGTAGAAAATATTGCAGGTGCGTCTTCTCTGTTGCAAGGTGATGGAGTATATGCACACAATTCAAATGCTGTTTTGCGTACAGAGCCAAGTGAAAAATTTAAGTTTTTGCATTGGGAACGCAACGGTGTTGTTTTGTCATCTCTCACGGAATTTTATCTCAAGGTGATAAGCAGCGACACTATTACTGCTGTATTTACTCCGCTGCAACATCAGGTGAATGTGGAAATAAATATATCGCAGGCGGGAGTTGTATCGTTTAGTTCAAAGACTTTTAATGCAGGTGATACTGTAAATATCGTTGCAGAGGAGAATGATCATTATCATTTCTTATATTGGACAGAAAATAGCGAAGTGGTATGCGAGCAGAAAGCATATAATTTTGTTGCAACGAAAAGCAGAAATCTTGTTGCCCACTTTGAAATAAATCACTATAAAGTTACTCTGATTACGTACCCTGAAAACGTTGCAACCCTCAACGGAGCGGGAATATATAATGCCTTAACAACTGCAAATGTAGAGGCGAAGAAAGCCGTAGGATATGATTTTGTCGGGTGGATAAATAGAGATGGCGATACTCTTGCAAAAGAGCAAACGTTATCTATTCAGATAGACAAAGACACTGTGCTGGTAGCTCTGTATATTTCCAATACTGTGATGATAGGTGTTATTGCCGAGGCAGGTGGCACAGTAACCGGCGGTGGCAGAGTGCCTAAGGGTGCGGACACGTCTGTTGTCGCTATTCCAGATCCTAATTATACTTTTTCCCATTGGACAAATGAGAAAAATGTATGGGTGAGTGACCACGCAGAAATGAGTTTTATCGCTGAAAGGGACGCTACATATACGGCGCACTTTATAGATAATAGATTACTTCCTGCGGCAAAACTTATAGCTTATCCTAATCCTGTAAAGGTAGAATTTAATATTATTGCCGACAAGAAAGGAATTATTCAGATTATGGATGCAAAAGGTCTTGTTATGTACGACAAAAATATGAGTAACTATGCTGTGAAGTTTGACTGTTCTGCATTGTCGTCTGGTGTTTACATTTATCGATTTATTCCTGATGAAGGTAAACCTACAATTGGAAAATTCATTAAATATTAAAGATGATGAAACGTTTTTTTACAATATTGGCGGTCGGAGTTATTTCGGCTGCCTGTGGCTTTGCATTTGCGCAAAATATCAATGGGACGGAACAACTTCCAAACAGGGGGTTTGAGGAATATGACAACCTTGGTACTGACGATGTCGAGCCTCAGGGCTGGAATTCGTTTATGACAGCGAATACAGGTTGCGCGTTTTGCGGTGCAGGAAAAGGCAAGCGTCTTGACAGGTCTGACACGGAGAAGCGTCCCGGAACTACAGGAAGTTACAGTGTGAGGGTTTATTCCAATGAAGTTATGACTGTTTCTGCTAACGGAAATCTAACCACAGGAAGAATGAATATAGGAAGTACGACTGCTACGGATCTTTCTAATCACAATTTCACGGACAGAGCCAATACAGGTTTTAACAGGCCTCTCGGATCTGTTCCTGATTCAGTTGTGTTCTGGGCGAAATATTTGCCTTCTAAAGACGGTATAAGAGCGAGTGTGAATTTTATTATCCACGATAACCACGATACAAAAGACCCTGGTTATAACCAAAATGAAATAGTTGCTAAATGCCAAGCCTTCATTCTCAAACAAGATGGCGGATGGCAGCGCATATCTCTACCTTTTGAAAAAACACAAAACACTGATGCGAGATATATTTTAATCAGTGCAACTACATGCGAAACGCCGGGTGGCGGTGGCAGCAGTGACCAGCTGTTTTTAGACGATATGATGTTTATCTATAACCCCACATTAACTATTAATGATTATCCTGCTTCGATAGCAATGGTTTCGGGGCAACCAACATCTTTAAATGTATCCTATACGCTCACAGGCACAATGAACCCCAACAATAATAAAGCCGATAACGTTATATATGTAGAACTTTCGGACGCGAACGGATCTTTTGCAAATCCTACTGTTATAGGCAGCCTTACGACTTTTGAAAGTGGCACTATTCCATGCAGTGTTCCCGCAGGCTTTCCGTTGGGTACAGGCTATAGAATTCGTTTGCGCAGCACAAATTATCCGATTATTTCGGCTGATAATGGAGTTGATATAGAAATTTTCAGTGCCTTTACTGTGGCTGCGGTAGCCAATAATCATCGTGGCACAGTCGGTGGCGATATTGGAAATTTTAAGCAGTATTCCAATGTTAGTATTTCGGCACTTGCAAAACTTGGAAATAAATTTACCCATTGGACAGAAGATGGTCAAACGCTGACAGGAGTGGGGAATGTATATAATTTCCAACTTGATAGAGATAGAAGTTTTGTTGCACATTTTGATACTTTGTCTTATCAATTTACTCTTAGCGTTACGGCGGGAGGTACGGTTTCGGGCGATACGTCAGGAATATACGTACATAATTATCCTGTTTCGCTACATGCTACTCCTGCTACAGGTTACTCTTTTTCGGGCTACTACAATGAGGGCAGCTCCACAGCCGTAAGCATTTCTGCTGACTATGTATTTCCACTTACAAGTAATAGATCGTTACAGGCGAAATTCGAGCTTCAAAAATATTTAGTAAACGTGCGTACTAACAATGCCCTTTGGGGCGATGTTACAGGTGGTGGTAAGATAGAGTACGGCACTCAAATATCACTCGTTGCCACACCGAAAAATTACTGCGAATTTGTTGCGTGGGTGGCAGGCTCGGACACATTATCTAAAAACGCTACTTTTTCCTATAAGGTAGAAAGTGCGGTATCAATCACAGGAGTATTTAGAGAGATACGTTATCCTGTTGTAGTCAATACAAATCCTTCGCATGGCGGAACTGTTACAGGTGGTGGAGTTTACAGTGCCTTTAACGCAAACAGCACAATTATTCTCACTGCTACTCCCGCTGTCGCATATAATTTTTCGCATTTTAAGAACGACAGCACATCAGAAGAATTTTCTCAAAATCCATACACTGTCCTTTCGGGCGGTCGTATTACAGGAGCAAAAAGTTATACGGCATATTTTAATCTTAAAAAATACAATGTTGCAGGTAATGCTGTTCCGTCCGCCGGTGGAACGGTGAGCGGGGCGGGGCAATATGAACATGGGTCATCAGTTGTTTTAAGTGCTGTTCCGAACGCTGAATACGAATTTGCAGGGTGGGTATATTCAGGCGACACTTTGAGCAAGATACCCCAAATATCCTTTATTGCATACAGGGACACCGCTCTCAATGCGATATTTCGTCTTAAAAAATATACTGTCACAGTCACAAATAATCAGCCCTCGTACGGAGTAGTTAGCGGGGACGGACTGTATGAGCATTTTTCGACCGCAACTTTAACTGCAATTCCCAATGTCGGCTACGAATTTCGCTCGTGGGTTAAAGACGGACAGGTTCTTGATACTGTTTCTCCATACAGTTTCACCGTTCTTGGTGCAGCAAGCATAGAAGCAAATTTTAGTTATACACGTAAAAATGTGACGGCTTATGCGCTGCCTGCGGGTTCTGGGACAATATCGGGAACGGGTCGTTACGAAAACGCTTCGCAAGTTACCCTTGTAGCGCAGGCAAATACAGGATACTCTTTTGTGCGATGGGAAGACGTTTTGGGTCATGAAGTTGGCGTAACGCAAACAATTTATTTAAGTGCCGTTAGCGATACAACTCTTGTCGCTCGCTTTGCACCGATACCTTATAAAATAACAATCTCTTCCAACCCTAATGGAACAGTAAGTTTTAACGGAGTTGATTACAGTTCTTCCGCAATAGACTCGGTTGTTGAGTATGGAAAGCAGCTACCGCTGTTTGCTTCGATTGTTACAGGTGGATATAAATTCACAGGATGGACAAAGTTTGGTACTGCCGAACTTTTGTCTGTTGAAGATACTTTTTTATATACGGTGACGAAAGAAGAAAATCTTTATGCTAACTTTTCAAATACTGCGGTGTCTATCTCGGCTTCCGTATTACCGTACGGTAAAGGCGCTGTCGAGGGAAATGGCAATTATGAAAAAGGAAGTTATTATCCGATTACGGTTGTTCCTTCGTATGGTTATGTGTTAAAAGAATGGCAGACGACAGACGGCACAAGTATTGGAAGTGAAAACCCACTAATGGTGTATGCCGAAAAAGATACTTCGTTTGTTGCTGTTTTGGAAAAAGATACGTTTAACGTTGTTGCCGCAGGAGCAAGCAGTGGCGCGGGACGTTATTGTTACCTTGACACTGCAACGTTAGTAGCAACGGCAGAGGCGGGTTATCACCTTGTCGGCTGGTACGAAAGCGAAGCGTTATTTTCTACTGATACAGTAATAAAAATAGAGGTTCTGTCGGATAGAAATTTTCAGGCTCGATTTGACAGCAATTCCTTACAACTTACGATACTGTCTTCGTCCCCACATAACAGCGTGGTGTCTTCGAGCAGGGAAACAAAATTTAAGCGTGTAGAAACGCTTGTTGCCGTTGCGGGCGATGGAAATCATTTTGTCGGTTGGGTGCATGGCAGCGACACGATAAGGCAAGATACCATAAGGTGGACGGTGCTAAGTGATGATACTCTTACGGCACTTTTCGATACGAATAGATATGTTGCTAGCGTTGTCAATAGTGATCCGTTAAAGGGCAGTGTTTCGATATTGAATTTTAGCGAACTTACGGTGGAATTTTACCATAATGATACAGTGAAAATAATTTCTGTTCCAAATTACGGTTATCATTCAAATATGCTTGACACGACTTGTTATGTTGTTAAGGATAATATCAATGTAGTTGTGTCTTTTACGGAAAATCCCGTAATGATTAATGCTTCGTGCGATTTGTCGCGAGGTTATACGTCTGTTGAGGGGGGCAGCAATCAATTATATGGCAACAGTATAACTGCAACGGCAACTTCTCATCAAGGATATAAATTTGTAAAATGGACACTCGCTGACACGTCTGTAGTTTTCTCTATATACCCTGTCGTTCATTTTACAGCGACTCAAGACACGGAAATAATCGCGCATTTTGAAAGGGAAGGATACGATGTTTCAATAGGAGTGAATAATGACTTCGCGGGAATGATAACGCTTGGCAGCGAAACGTCAGTTCAAATAAATACTGTTGTACTGTATGATTCGGTGATAACGGTTACGGCAACTCCTGCGTACGGGTATCATTTTTTGCATTGGAAACAAGGTGCAATAGTGGTTTCGGAAGATATGTCTTATCAGACAACAATATTGGATACAGTGTCTATCATCGCTGTTTTTGAAGAAAATTTATATCAGGTGAATGTGCTTTCGCAGTCGGAAGTTTATGGCAGTACGAGTGGTAATGGAGTGTATCCTTATGGCTATGCCGTACAGATAAAGGCAACTCCGAATAATAATTACTTTTTTGACAGATGGCTTTTGCCCGGTGGGGAATTTATTTCTTTTGACAGTTCATATACTTTTACCGTTTTGCGTGATACGACTATTGTTGCAATTTTCAGGACGGATACTTTTGATGTTAGTGCGGATGTTATCGGTGGGCATGGCTCTACGAGCGGGCAGGGACGGTATATGCTTGGGCAGGAAGTAACCCTTACGGCAACTCCAGATTATGGATATGTGTTTTTGGAATGGCAGGACGACAGTGCGCATGCTGTGAACAGTAACAGTACATATATCTTTACTGCTGACAGGAATGTTTCTTTGCACGCTGTATTTGTTCCGCAAGTGTTTAATGTTACGATAAGCACTAATGCGGGAAGTGGTGTTGATGTCAGGGGTATGGGCAGTTACAGTTATGGCGACAACGCTCATCTGTTCGCGTTTTCGGACAGTATTTATACGTTTAAGAATTGGGAGCTTTTAGAGGGGGACAGTGTTTTTGTGGACGAGGAGCTTCTTAACAATATGCTTATTTATCACGTGAATAGAAATATTAGCATGAGGGCGGTGTATCAGATAAAGATGTATAACGTGGTTGCAACCGCGTCCCCTGTCGAGGGTGGAAGCATTTTTGGTGCGGATGCTTATGGGCACGGCAGTAATTTTGATTTGGAAGCAACGGCTGCGGAGCATTATAAGTTTGTTCATTGGGTTTTTAACGATAGCATTATATCTTTGGACCGTTCTTTACATATAACTTCTCTTAAAAGTGATTTGGAATTTATTGCTGTTTTTGAACTTGACCGTCACACCATAACTTTAGCATGTAATCCATCTGCTGGTGGGGTTTTGAATGGTGGTGGGGAGTATAATTATGGCGACACCGCGATTTTGTCTATCACATTGCACGAGGGTTATAGTTTTAATATATGGAGAGATAAGGATTTTAATACTATTGGCGATACAACGTTGTTGAAATATGTTGTGACGACAGATAATTATATTACTGCTGTGCTGACAAAGGGTGCGTCTGCCAACGAAGATTTGACAGGGGCAAAAGTAATTTCAGTTTACCCCAATCCTGCAAGTTCTGTCCTGAATGTGGACGGTTTGGAAGTGCGGAAGTTGGAACTTATTGATATGGCTGGAAAGGTAGTGGCGGGGTCTGAAAAGAGTCCGCTGCTCTTGGGGACAGTGCCTGCTGGAGTTTATCTGCTGCGGATAGAGGATGTTCACGGACAGATTGCTGTGCAGAAAGTAGTAAAAATGTAATTGTCAATTGTTAATTGTCAATTGTCAATTATGGCTGACGCGGTTGGAACGTAGAATTATGGTAATTGTCAATTGTCAATTGTTAATTGTCAATTATGGCTGACGCGGTTGGAATGTGGAGTTATGGTAATTGTCAATTGTTAATTGTCAATTATGGCTGACGCGGTTGGAGTGTAGAATTATGGTAATTGTCAATTGTTAATTGTCAATTATGGCTGACGCGGTTGGAGTATGGAATAGAAATAACAAATGCGTAAGCAAAATTCTACATTCTACATTCTAAATTCTTAATTCAATTGTGGCAGGGGAACGCCCAAATTTTTATTTATTTTATCTTGTTTATTTTATCTTGTTTTTTCTTGCGAGTATGAGTATCGCTATTCCCGCGATAATAAAGGGGATGCTGAGGATTTGACCCATGTCTATTGATTGCAATTGCTGGTCTATGCCCTCCTGATGTTCCTTGAAAAATTCGATGATAAATCTTGCGCCGAAACAGCCGATTAAGAACCACCCGAATAGTATGCCTTTTGTGAAATGTCCTTTTTTCTTCCAATAGTAATAGAATAGTCCTGCGAAAAGCATGAGGTATGACAGTGCTTCGTAGATTTGTGTCGGATGTTTTGGAATGGTTTCGCCGTTGTCGGCAAAAATAAATCCCCAAGCTAATGTTGTCGGAGTGCCGTAAATTTCGGAGTTAAAGAGGTTGCCCATCCTGACAAAAAAGCCACCAAGTGCAACAAGAACGACAACTCTATCAACAAGATACCAAAAGGATAACTTCTTTTTATGCGATAAGAGCCATATCGCGATTAGTGTGCCGATTGCTGCGCCATGAGAAGCAAGACCGCCATCTCTGACGGCAAGTATTTTTAGCGGATGTGCGAGATAATAAGCAGGCTCGTAGAAGAAGCAATGACCAAGACGCGCACCTATAAAAATGCCGATTGCAACGTACCAGAATAATGAGTCCGCAATGCTTTGAGGTGCCTGTTCACGCTTGAGCATTTTGCCGAGAATGTAAAATCCTAATCCGAACGCTAACGCGAACATTATGCCGTACCAGCGTATCTCAAGCCCAAAAATCGAAAATGCGACAGGGTCAAAAGTCCAAATAATATAATTTAATTCCATAGTCTATAGAGTATTTTTTAATTCAACAAGAAAATTACGTACATTTTTTAAGCGAAGAAGAAGTTCTGCGTTCACTTCGTCATCAGTCATCGGTTTCTCTTTTAATTTTTCTTTTGCCCCCTGCAAAGTGTATCCTTGCTCTTTTACGAGTTTATGTATTTGAAAAAAATTGGCAACGTCTTTTTTTGTAAAAAAACGGTCGCCCTTTTTGTTGCGCTGTGGCTTAATAATATCAAATTCCTTCTCCCAGAAACGAATAAGCGAAGTATTCACCTTGAAGATTTCTGCCACCTCACCGATTGTGTAAAATAATTTATCCATATTGATTACGACATACTTTGATTTATTTCCTGTGCTTTTTCGTAAATCTTCTTGTATTCTTCGGGTGATATATCACCAAAGAAGTAATAAACAGGATTTACTTTTTTATCATTCACCCACACTTCATAGTGCAGGTGCGCACCTGTGGCGTCCCCTGTCGCTCCAATAAAGCCTATCAGGTCGCCACGTTTTACTTTCTGACCTTGTCTTACAACAATTTTGCTCATGTGTCCGTAGAGTGTTTTGTACCCGAAGCTGTGATCAATAACGCACAATATGCCGTATCCACTGTAGCCTTGCGGAGAGCCTGCTTCTATAACAGTGCCACTGCCTGTGGAATAGATGGGCGTTCCAATCGGACCTGCAAAATCAATTCCTGTGTGCAAGCGCAAATCTTTATAGATAGGGTGCTTACGAGGACCGAAACCCGAAAAAAGTTTTGCCTGTGTTTTATTTACAGGGAGAATTGACGGCATTGAGGCAAGGATTTCGTTTTTCTGTTTTGCGAGATAGTAAATTTGGTCGAATGACTTGCTTTGGTTATAAAGGGCGATAGAAAGTGAATCAATTTTTTGAGATGTTTCTAAAACTATTTTTGTGGCATCACTGTTGTACAGCGGTTCAACATTATTTTTTATATGCGCCATGCTTAACGGTGGCTCTGCTTCAAAAATAAGGCGGTAGAGGTCTGCATCGCGATTGTGAATATCTTGCAGAACAAGTCCTAAATCTCCAACTTTTTTTGAAAGATATTTGTACTGATTTTCCATACTTATAATATCTTTCTTTAGCATTAGTGCTTCGGAGGAAATAAACGGGTAGAGCAATATCGCAAAACCAAAAAATATACCACCCACGAGAATATAGCTCAAAATATTCCATACAATCGCTTTTCGGCTTTTTTTACTTTCTTGCACCGAAAGCGAATGTGGGTTAAATATGAGTGTTTTTTTCTTTTTGCGTTTTGCCATTATATTGCTGCTTGTTGTCGTTATATTGCTGCGTGTTGCTGTTATATTGCTGCTTGTTGCTGCTAAGCGAGTATTGATTTTATTTTTTCTATTGCTGTTGTTAGTCCGTCTGCGTTTGTTCCGTTAATCATTGCATAAAACGGCTGACCGCCGCCATTGCCACTTATAAGCGGAGAAACTTCTTTAAGAATATTTCCTGCGTTAAAACCTTGTTTTACGCGCTCGTCACCAATCATTAAATGGATTACTGCCTTGTCGTTAGAAATCCCATAAGCAATAAAAATTCCGTTTTGCATTTTTTTTCGCAGCTCAAAACATAATGCTCTCATAATTTCGGGAGTGTCCACCTTGTCGAGAATAATGAAATCGTTTTTGACCATAGAGAGTATTTTCTCTAACCTGTCAATAATTTTCTCTTTGGTAGCTGCCTCTAACTGTTTTTTTAATGTTGCCGCCTGCTCGGAAAGTCTGCGCAAGCCTGTTTCGAGGTCGGGAGTTTTAAGTATTTCTTTTGCCATGCTGATTGTATCGGAAATATCGTAGAGATATTTTTCTGCCGCCGCGCCTGCAACTGCTTCAATACGGCGAACACCTGCTGCAATAGCACTTTCGCTTATTATTTTAAAGAGTCCTATATCGCCTGTAGAGTGCGCGTGTGTGCCTCCGCAAAGTTCTATGGAGTTGCCGAACTTTACAACGCGAACTTTGTTTCCGTATTTCTCGTTAAACAGAGCCATAGCACCTTTGGCTTTTGCCTCCTCTATAGGCATTTCGCGCCATTCTTCAAGTGTGATATTTTGGCGGATATGTTCGTTTACTTTCCTCTCTACTTTTCGAATTTCTTCGGCTGTCATTTTTTGAAAATGCGAGAAGTCGAAGCGCAGGCAGTCAGCGTTTACGAGTGATCCTTTCTGTTCAACGTGAGAGCCAAGTACTGAACGCAGGGCGATGTGCATAAGGTGCGTGGCGGAATGGTGTGCCTCTGTGCGCCTGCGGGCACGTAAGTCCACCTGTGCGATAAAAGTGTTTGACAGATTTTTCGGAAGTTCTGCAACCCAATGTACGACTAATTCATTTTCTTTTTGTGTTTCGATAACTTTTATCTGCTCGCCTGTTATGGTATCTTCCAAAGTGCCGCTATCGCCAACCTGTCCGCCCATTTCAGCATAGAAAGGTGTTTTGTCGAGTACTAACTGGTAGAGTGTGTTTTCTTTTTTTACAACTTTGCGGTGTTTCATAATTTTTACTCCTGCTATTGAGGAGTCGTAGCCTACAAAAGTTGAGTGGCTACCATCTTGCAGCATAATCCAATCGTCCATTTCAACGTTTGCATCTTCGCGCGAACGACTTTTCTGTTCTTGCATTGCTTTTTCAAAGCCTTTCAAATCGACAGTCATATTTTTTTCGCGCAGGATAAGTTCTGTCAGGTCAAGTGGAAAGCCGTAGGTGTCGTAGAGTGTAAATGCATCTTCGCCGTTAATTATGTTGTTTGTGGCTTTTTGCGTTAGCATTGCGAGGTGTTTAATGCCGTTTTCGAGTGTGCGCAAAAATGTATGTTCTTCTTCTTGAATTACTTTTGCTATAAGTTTTTTCTCACGTGTCAATTCGGGAAATGCTTCGCCCATTTGTTTTTCAAGAGTGTCGAAAATTTCGTATAGAAATGGCTCTTTGAAGTCGAGAAAATTATATCCGTAGCGCATTGCGCGGCGCAGAATACGGCGAATAACGTAGCCTGCTTTGTTGTTGGACGGTAATTGTCCGTCTGCAATAGCAAATGATACGGCGCGTAGATGGTCGGCAATTACGCGCATTGCAATATCTTTTTTTGTGTCCTGTCCGTAAGTGATTTTTGCTTTGTCTGCAATGGCTTTTATGATTGGTTGAAAAACGTCCGTATCGTAGTTGCTCTGCTTGCCTTGCAGCACCATGCAGAGGCGTTCAAAGCCCATGCCTGTGTCCACGTGCTTGGCAGGCAGTTCTAAAAGTGAGCCGTCTGCCTTGCGGTTAAATTGCATAAATACCAAGTTCCAAATTTCAATCACTTGCGGGTGGTCGTGATTGACTAATTCAATGCCTGCTATTTTCGCCTTTTCTTCTTCCGAACGAATATCGACATGAATTTCCGAACAGGGTCCAC
Source organism: Bacteroidales bacterium (assembly GCA_031274555.1). Lineage (GTDB taxonomy): Bacteria > Bacteroidota > Bacteroidia > Bacteroidales > P3 > JAIRNR01. The sequence goes on from JAISPZ010000086.1 coordinate 18,071, forward strand.
AGGGTCCTGTGTCGCCCATTTCCCAGAAATTGTCTTTCTTGCTGCCGAAAATAATTCTGTCTTCGGCAATATGCTCTTTCCAAAATTCTTTTGCTTCTAAATCGGCTTCGAGCTTATCTTTTTCATCTCCGCCAAAAACTGTAACGTAAATGTTTTTGGGGTTGATTTTCATTTTTTCGGTAAGAAATTCCCATGCCCATACTATCGCTTCTTTTTTGAAATAGTCGCCAAACGACCAATTGCCAAGCATTTCGAACATTGTATGGTGATATGTGTCGTGACCGACTTCTTCCAAATCGTTATGCTTGCCCGACACACGAAGACATTTTTGTGTATCTGCAACTCTGGAACTTTCCGCAGTCATGTTTCCTAAGAAAATATCTTTGAATTGGTTCATTCCTGCATTAGTGAACATAAGCGTAGGGTCATTTTTTACCACCATTGGGGCAGAGGGAACGATTGTGTGCTGCTTTGAAGCGAAAAAATCAAGAAATTGTTGTCGTATTTGTTGTGATGTCATAGCTGTGTGTCATTTGTTGTTCATTATGGAACGCATAACCATTATGGAGCGCATAACCTGTAAAATTACGAAAAAATAAGGATTTGCCGACAAAACTCTTTTAATATTGTTAAAATTAAACACATTTTTAATTGAGGTTGAAACTTCTGAATGGAGTTGTAAATAACTTGAAAAAGTACTATATTTGCATTAAAAACGTGTAAGAGCACGGCGTTAAAAACGTGTAGGAGCACGGCGTTAAAAACTTGTAAACACACTGATATTTTATGGCACTTATACAACAAAAATTAGCAAATTCTCTATTAGCCCTAAAGAAGTTACAGAATAAGGAAGGGATAGCAGTAGTGCGGTTTTCAGGAATATCAAAAGTCCATTTGGGTATGCTTGTGAAATATGGTTTTTTACAAGAAGTGATGCGAGGATGGTATATTTCGTCACGTCCGAATAGAATAGATGGCGACACCACAAATTGGTACGCTTCTTATTGGTATTTTATAGCGGAATATGCCAAGTCCAGATTTGGCAAAAAATGGTGTTTGTCCGCCGAACAATCGCTGTTTTGTTACGGTGGCAGCAGGGCAGTTCCGAAACAGGTTATTATACGCTCACCGTTAGGGTCAAACAATATTGCCATGTTGATGCATGATACTTCATTGTTCAATTTAAGAGCACCTGTAGCCGATAGAATATATAGGGAACCTCAGTTCAAATTAAATTTATATTCGTTGGAAGAAGCATTAGTAGAATGTAATCCTGATTTTTTCAATACAAATAGCATAATTGCTCGCACGTGCTTGTCTATGGTGACAGAAGTGTCGGGTCTTTTAAAAATACTGTTGAATAAAGGGCGAACTACTAAAGCAGGAAGACTTGCGGGTGCTTTTAGGAACTTGGGTAATACAAGTGCTGCCGACGAAATTATGGACACTATGAAACGTCTTGGATATGACGTTAGAGAGGAAGATCCTTTTTTAGACAAAAGTATTATCCCTTATTCTCGTTCTGTTTCGCCATACGTTTTAAGAATAAATTTGATGTGGGAAAAAATGCGTGAAGTTGTTATGGATAATTTCCCAAAAACAAGGAGCATTAACGACAATGTAGAAGAATGTTTGGATAAAATAGATGCGCAATATAAATTGGATGCGTATCATTCGCTGTCTATTGAGGGATATAAGGTTACTGATGAGTTGATAGAGAAAGTAAGACAGGGGCACTGGCGTCCTGATAGGGATATTTCGGATGCCGAGCAACAAAATGCGATGGCGGCTCGTGGCTATTGGCAGGCGTTTCAGGCAGTAAAGAAAAGCGTAAAAAAGATACTTACAGGAAGTAGCCCAAGTAATGTGGTAAAGAGTGATCACAGTGTTTGGTACAGTGAACTGTTTGCACCGAGTGTTGCTGTTGGGTTATTGAAACAATCTGACTTAGCAGGGTATCGCAGTAATCAGGTTTATATTCATGGCTCTATGCATACCCCATTGAATGTAGAGGCAGTTAGAGAAGTAATGCCTGCTTTTTTTGAACTTTTGAAGAATGAGTCGGATGCGCGAGTGAGGGCTGTTCTGGGTCATTTTATTTTTGTTTATATTCATCCGTATATGGATGGAAATGGTCGTATGGCGCGTTTTCTAATGAACAGTATGCTTATATCGGGCGGCTATTCTTGGATGATTATTCCTGTGGAGAAAAGGCAGGTGTATATGGCTGCTTTAGAAAAAGCAAACGTAGAGAATGATATTACCGACTTCACGAAATTCTTAGCCTCTCTGTTAAAAACGCGGAAGCGTTAAAGAGGCACATTTGCATTTTGAGGTGTCAAGTGTAAGTTACTAACAATTTGCAGCACCTCAAATTGCAAAAGCACCCGTTTAGAGATAAAATATTTTTTTTGTAAATTTGTCAAACTTAAATATAAACAAAATGAAATATAAATTTTGGTCATTATTGATGTTCTCTTTTATGAGTTTTAATGTTTTTGCTATAGGCTATCCTGAAATGTTAGAGTATGTCAAAAAAACACCTTTTGAGAAAGAAGGTGGAGAAATTGTGTTTACAAAAATAATTTCGGTTGATGGCGTTTCTGCAAAAGAGTTATACGATAGAGTTTTGCCGTCTATAAGCTATTCTTATCAAGACAAAAATCATGCAGAAATAAAAGTAACGGACGAAGATAAATTGTATATTGTCGCAAAAGGTGAATATAAAGTAGAAGAAGGATTTAATGCTATGTTCGGTTTTAGTTATTTAATAATGTCTAAGCACGTGGTGAGAATAGATTTCAAAGACGATAAGTTGAGAGTAGTTATAACTCCAGAAGTGAAAATAAACGAATACAGGTCAAATGGAAATTCAGATGTTGCACATTATGTAGCGAGTATGTTTCCTGTACGTCCACAAAAAAAGGAAAAATTATCAAGAGAGGATAAAGAGGATTTGAAAATATTTTTTAGCTTATGTTTACGTATTAATAGTACATTTGAAAATATAGAAAAGTTCGCGAGAAAAGAAACAGAATGGTAATATTGGTATAAGTATTATGGAAGATAGATGCTGCCGCCGGTGCTGTCTTTTGTTGCGCCTGTGACGCTTGCGAGGGTGTTGGTCTGTTGTTGCAGGCGGAGTACGCCGAGAAAGGCGAAAATCAGGGCTTCTTTGTAGTTTATGATGTTTTCAGGTGCAGGCACAACATTTGCGGATGTTTGGTGTTCGATACGTTCCATTAGAAATTTATTCAGTGCGCCACCACCTGTGATTAGCATTTTGCCGTTACTGCTGTTGGCGGCGATTTGTATCGCGATATGTTCTATTGTTGTTGCGAGCAGGTCTTCTGTTGTTGCGCCACTTGTTAGTAGTGGTTTAAATTTTTTTTCAAACCATTCTATTCCGAGCGACTTCGGTGGTTTTTTGTCGTAGTATTCAAGAGCGTTCATTTTTGCGAGCAAATTGGGCTGTACCGTGCCTTTACGTGCAATTTCACCGTCTTTGTCGTAATCCTGCCCCTGTTGTTCCGCCAAAAAATTCAACGCCATGTTGCAAGGACAAATATCGAAAGCAATACGACTGCTTGAAGATGAAATATTGGCAATACCACCCAGATTAAGGCAGTAGTCGTACTCACTAAAAAGAAGTATATCGCCTATTGGGACGAGTGGTGCTCCCTGTCCGCCGAGTGCAACGTCGAGTGTTCTGAAGTTTGTAATGACAGGTAGCCCACTTTGGGCTGCAATAGCCGAGCCTTCACCGATTTGAAGTGTTAGTTTTCGTTCAGGTTGATGAAAAACAGTATGTCCATGAACGGCTGCGAAATGTGGCTCTAACTTGTTGCTGCGGATAAATTCTCTAATACACTGTCCTGTGTAGTGACCATATTCCACCGATAGCAGACTTAAATCAAGCCCCGAAAGTAGAGGCGCGTTTTTTAATTTTTTGCGCCATATTTCGGTGTATGGTATCGTTTCGTGTTTCTTTATTTCAAATTTCCACTTTCCATTTTGTTGCAGCTCAAATTCGCAGTATGCTAAATCAATTCCGTCAAGCGAAGTGCCTGACATAACGCCTATCGTACGAAAAAAAGTTTGCATTACAGAGATGTTTTTATTAAGTTGGGGGTATCAAGCGGAAAGTTATTGTTGGCGGTGTCGTATTTGATGGCGGCGTTTATGTGGTAGCTGCCGATGCGGGTGCGGCAGAGTGATGAGAGGTGTGCGCCGGAGTGGAGCAGCTCGCCGAAGTCGCGGGCTATGGCGCGGATATATGTGCCTTTGCTGCATACAATACGAAAGTCGATTTCTGGAAGCGCAATGCGCGTGAGTTCAAATTCCTTTATCTCTATCGGCTTTGCGGCGATAGTCACTTCCCTGTTCTTACGTGCATACTCGTATGCCCGCTTGCCGTCAATCTTTACAGCAGAAAAAACAGGCGGAATTTGCATTATGTTTCCTGTAAGCTGTGCCGCCGCTTTTAGCAAATCTTTTTCTGTAAGATGTGCGAATTCCCCGCTCTTTACAGGTGGTTTTTCGAGATCGTAACTGTCGGTAGTCTGTCCTAACACAAATGTTCCTGTATATTCTTTTTCGTGCGCCTGAAGTGTTTCTATCTGCTTTGTGAATTTTCCGACAGCAATGAGAAGAAGCCCTGTTGCCAAAGGATCAAGCGTACCCGCGTGGCCGACTTTAAGATTTTTTAAGCCTGTTGCGTGTTTTAGGCAGTAGCGAATTTTGTTCACCACATCGAAAGACGTCCATTTGTAGGGTTTATCAACTAACAGCAGAAGATCCATATATAATTGTTAATTGTTAATGTTGTTAATTGTTAATTGTCAATGTTGTTATCCGCTTAATCAATAGCTAATGTTTATTATACGCTTTGCTAATTGACAATTGACAATTAACAATTGACAATTTTATACGCTTTGCTAATTGACAATTGACAATTAACAATTGACAATTTTATACGCATTGCTAATTGACAATTGACAATTAACAATTGACAATTTTATACGCATTGCTAATTGACAATTGACAATTAACAATTGACAATTTCCTCAACTGCTTTCAGGCGTTTAACGATGTCGTCTAAATTTTTAAAATGCACAACAGAGCGCATAAAAACAAGTGGATCAATAGGGGGAGAACCAAGCAGGGTCGTGTTCTCTTTTTTTATTGAACCCGGAACACCAGACTGCGCACCGAGCTTTGTTCCATTGGCAATTGAGAGATGACCCGCAACGCCGACTTGTCCGCCAAACATACAATTCTCACCAATTTTTGCAGAGCCAGAAATCCCAACCTGCGAAGCCATAATGGTGTTTTTACCGACCGTCACATTGTGCGCAATCTGAATAAGATTGTCGAGTTTTACTCCTTCCTCTATAACGGTTGCACCCATAGTAGCCTTATCAACACAAGTGTTTGCGCCAATCTCTACGTGGTCTTTTATAATAACATTCCCAATCTGTGGAATTTTGTCATAAGTGCCATTGTTTGGTGCAAAACCAAATCCGTCAGCACCGATAACCGCGCCTGCATGAATAATACAGCCGCTACCGACAGTACATCCTGCATAAATCTTTACACCTGCGTAAATGGTAGTATTATTGCCTACGGTGCAATGATTGCTGATGACAGTATGTGGATAGATAAAGCAATTGTCGCCAATCGAAACGTCATCGCCGATTACGGCAAACGCGCCCACATAGACATTTTTGCCGATAACGGCAGTGGCTGAAATATCGGCTTTATCGGAGATATTAGCCGCAGGCTTTGTCTGTTCATCATAAAAGGTGAGCAGTTTCGCGAAAGCAGAGTAGGGATCTTTAACGCGAATAAGTGTGGCAGATATGGGCTGCTCAGCAATAAATTCATCACTCACAATGATTGCCGTTGCATTGGTGGTATAGACGTATGGAAGATACTTCGGATTGGCGAGAAAACTTAATCCACCCTTGTGTCCGTCTTCTATTTTGCAAAGCGTGTAGATGGTGTCGTGCTCATCGCCCTCAACCTTTCCACCAATAACTTCTGCAACCTGCTTTAATGTAAATGACTGCATTATTCTGTGACAATATTTTTGTTTACGTTTTTACTGCCGATAAGGGCATAGAAAAGCAGATACGCGATACCTGCAAAAATAACCCAATAACTTATTTGATATGAGGAAATATCCACAATAAAATTCTGTAATAATGGAAGTATTCCGCCACCACAAACGAGTGCCATAAAAATTCCTGACGCTTTTTCGGTATATTTTCCAAGACCATTAACGGCGAGGTTGAAGATACCACCCCACATTACTGAAGTGCAAAGTCCGACAAGAACAAGGAACATGGCATTGATAGGGACAAGTGCCATTCCAAATGATAACATCCCCTCTGTGTCTTCCATCAATACAGGCATATTCACTTTATTTGTACAGTCGAAAAATATTGCGCATAAAACGAGCGCAAGCCCAAGAGTCGCAACGGATGCAAGCATTTTCTTTGGTGAGATAAAAGAGCCTACAAGAACACCGAGCAAACGACCGACTAACATTAGAAACCAATATGTGGCTGTAACAAATCCTGCAATTGTTGTCGCACTTCCTTCAAGAAGATTGAGGTCGGTATCAACTAACCAGGAGTTAAGTACTTGCGGTGTGCCGACTTCGACACCAACGTAAATAAATATACCTATCGCGCCAAGCACAAAATGGCGGAACGACAGAGGTCCGACAGATGATTTTTCTTTTATCAATTTAAGATGTTCCTTGAGGTGTGGTTCAGGAATTTTTGACAGTCCGATAACGATAAGCGCGAGTGTGAAAACAGCGAGAGCGATGAACATTACAGGATAAACGTCAGAAATTTTTGCTTTTGCAATGTCGCCGACCAGAACACCGACAAGCATAATAACGGCAGTGCCGCAGAGAGAATTGAATGTGCCGCCGACTTGAATTAACTGATTGCCGCGGTTGCCGCCTCCACCGAGTGTATTGAGCATTGGATTGACAACAATGTTGAGCAAACACATTGAGAAACCTGCGATAAAAGCACCACCGAGATAGACAAAGTACGCACCTTGATTATCAACAGTTCCAGAAAGTGTTTGAATACCTACACCGACAATGCCCACAATAACTGCGGTCATCGCGGTCTTTTTATATCCAAAACGCTGCAACATTATTCCGCCCGGAATGCCCATTACAGCGTATGCGATAAAGTTTGCAAAAACACCAAGTGTCCCAAGAAAGTTGTTTATGCTAAATTGATTTTCCAATACTTCGCCCATAGGGGAAGCAAGGTTCGTTACGAACGAAATCATCCCGAAGAGAAAAACCATTATTATTATGGCAAGGATGTTGCTGTTGCCGTTTTTTTTCATACGTTTATGAATTGTTGTTAATAGGTCGTATGGAACTCGCCAACAAATATTTATTTACATGATTGTTGTTCGCGACTCGGCAATGTAAGCAAGCTTCCATTGCTCTCGCTGCTCCAACAATTGTCTTTGGGTGGAATATTTGTCATGCTCGTTTCATGTTTATATTGTTTTTAATGTTGTTCTTTTTTTGGGGGGTGGGGG
>JAISPZ010000112.1 GCA_031274555.1 Bacteroidales bacterium
CCTGCAAAAGGAGTAATATTGTTTGAAATTTGTTGTATCTTTATCATCTGAAAATTCACATTGGTTATACAGTAACACCAAATTTAGTGAAAATTTTTCAAACGGCAAAGCGTTACAAATATTTATTTGATAACGCTTTGCTTGTTTTTAGCAAAAAATAATTGCGGATTTAAGGGCTTTTATTAACAGTTTATTGTTTTATACAATTTGCTTTATTTTTTGTAATTTCGCTTGTATAAAAAAGTAGTGATGTTATGTTATATCAAATAGAAATAGACGCTCCAGACAATAATCTTGTTTCAATTAAAGAATTTTAAAATCAGTTTCTCTGATTAAAAGATTTGAGCCTACTATTGTTGTTGAAGATCCTGACACAGATTATCACTTCTCTAAAGAAGAAATAGCGGATATTTTGGAGGCTGAAAAACAATTTGAAAGAGGGGAAGGTGTAATTTGTGATACGTACGAAGATGCCGTCAAGCATTTGAAATCTCTATGAATTATAAAGTAAAATTTCTGGTCATTATGACGATAAATAGTGATATGAAATTGATTCAACTGTCGGAACTATCTAAACGTACTAAATATTACTTTGTTTAGATTTTATCAAGCATATATGAGAATAGTAGTAGATTATGATGAAAATTATGTTACAGAAACGTTAAGTGTTGTATCAGGAAAATACGATAAAGGCTATTCGATAAATCTCGTTTTTAGTGATGGTCTTCGTAAGACTGTTTCACTCGCGGAGTTTCTAAGCAAGTCACTACATCCCGACATAAGGAAGTATGTGGATAAAAAACATTTTAAGAATTTCAAAGTTATTGACGGAGATTTAGTCTGGGGCGACTATGATATGATTTTTTCGACAGAGGAATTGTACCAAATGTAGTGAATGGTTGCAGACTACTTGTTATACATCTTTGTCAGTGTTAGCAGATGTCGCGGAATGAATTGGATATTATTTGTTTTATACAATTTGCTTTATTTTTTGTAATTTCGCTTGTATAAAAAAGTAGTGATGTTATGTTATATCAAATAGAAATAGACGTTCCAGACAATAATCTTGTTTCAATTAAAGAATTTTTAAAATCAGTTTCTCTGATTAAAAGATTTGAGCCTACTATTGTTGTTGAAGATCCTGACACAGATTATCATTTCTCTAAAGAAGAAATAGCGGATATTTTGGAGGCTGAAAAACAATTTGAAAGGGGGGAAGGTGTAATTTGTGATACGTACGAAGATGCCGTCAGGCATTTGAAATCTCTATGAATTACAAAGTAAAATTTCTTCCCAAAGCGGACACCTGACTACTTGTTATACATCTTCGTCAGTGCTGCGCCTTGCTCAAGCGGACGCTTCATAATGATTTTGTCCCAGAAAGCAGACCAAAACCCTAAGCCGTAACCGTTCAACTGAATAAGACTTGTGATGATTGATTTTCCTGCTATCGCTATTGAACGAGTTCTACATAAAGCGTCAATAAACAAAGCCGATATATATACACCCGCAGGGATGAGCCAATACAGCGAATGAAAAATGCTTAGTGCAATCAGCCCAATCTCTCCTGTAACAAACATAGCGGGCAAACAATGCACAATCTTTAGTGAATGAGGGTATAATTTATAGAGAATAACACGTCCCTTGCCGAAATTGAATACCTGTCGGTAGAACCGTTTCAAGCTAAGACGCCGTTTGTGATATACATAAACATCTTGCAACAAAGCGGTGGAAAAGCCAGCCGCATGAATACGGATACTTAAATCAATATCTTCACCTAACATATCTTTAAAACCGCCGACCTTTTCATAGACGGCACGAGAAAATCCCATATTGAAAGAACGCGGATTAAATTTTTCCATGCGGACACTCCGACTGCCACGAATGCCACCTGTGGTGAGAAAAGAAGTCATCGCATAATTAACTGCTTTTTGTGTGGACGTAAAAGTGTCAAGCGCATTGTCCGGTCCGCCGAAACAATCCACATAATGCTCCCGCAGTCGCTTGTTAAGAGTGGCAATATATTCCGAAGGTAAAATGCAATCCGAGTCGAAGAAAAGAAAGTATTCCCCTTTCGCATTCGCTATGCCAACATTGCGCGTATCGCTACGCCCTGTATTTGGTTTAGTCACATAGTGAATATTGATTTCCGAGCGATATTTTTCCACTTGCGACAGTGCCGTATCTTTCGAGCCGTCTTCCACTACAACCACTTCAAAATTATTCTCGGTTTGCAGACTCAAACTTTGCAACAATTCTTCCATCTCTTGCGGACGGTTGTAAACAGGAATGATAATCGAATATTGCATAAAATTTACTACTGCTTTTCGCTAAGCGATTTCCGCCTGCGCAAAATCAACACCACAATAAGTCCTGCGAAAATAAGCCCTACAAATATGGAAGCGTACAACGAAACAGAAGATGCTTTTTCCGCAAGCTCGTAACGGCATTTAAATTCTATCACGTGCTTGCCTGCAGGAACTTTAATGCCACGAAGGATATAGTTTGTTTGGAAAATGGGAACTTCTTCGCCGTCAATATATGCTTTCCACGTTTTATAAAATACTTCCGAGAATACCGCCACTTGCTCAACGCTGTTATTGCTCTCGTACGTCAGATGAGCAAGATTATGTTTTACGAGTTTTATATAGGACGAGTCGTTTTTACTCGTTATAAGCGGTAAGTCCACTTTCCATAATGAAGTATCAATAACGGCTGTATTTGCGGGGTCTATGTTATAGAGAGCACGAATTTCTTCATCGGGATTTTGAACTAAAAGGATTGTGTCCACAAACCACGCATTACCGAGTGCTGTAACGTTCTGCTGCACTTGTGGCTGTCCATTTCCATCCGGAGCTATAAAATATTTTGCGTTAAGCATATTCAAAACCTTAACGTTAATACCTTTATCTCTACGCGCAAAATGAAAGTCTATTATATCCTGATACCTGCGAAGTTTTGTCGCACTGTATCCACCAATTGAATTATGAAAATGCGAAGTTGTAGCGTCGTTAAATGTGCTTACAGTCGCATTAAATACTCGATAACGAGTGGTGTCCTGCATAATTAGTCTGTCAATATCAGTGGGAATGGGGGTTTTAGCTGTTTTGGCAGAAACAAAATGACTTTCGTTCAAAAATCTCTTGTCCACACCCCATAAGTCTATAAGTACAAGCACCACCATAATAGTTCCTAATAGCGTTGCTTTTACTTTCCCTTTTATAAAGAGTAATAGCATAAGCGCACCAAAAAGAATGAACGCTAACGAGCGAAATGAGTCACTCTGTAGAAGTGATGCGCGGTCTGTCATTAGTGCTTTCTGCAACCATTCAGGATAACGTGCGTCTTCGGGCGCAACAAATGAGAAAAGCGAACTGCCGAACATTAAAAACAGAAGACATATACCTCCTGTGATGCCTGCGGCATAGTAGAGGTCTTTGAGGTATTTTTTTCTATTGCTTTGCGCTGTGCTGTTCTGTGTGTTGCTGCTGTTATTGCTTTGCGCTGTGCTGTTTCTTTGCGGCATACTGCTTTGTGTGCCTTTGATACCGAAGCTTTGCACAGCCTGCACACCTTTGACACCTTTAACACTAAGTCCCTGTATAATTTCTTTCAGCGCAAGCGCAGCCATCACAGGCATTGTAACGCCTGCTATTATTAGAGCCATAGACGGCACACGAAACTTATTGTACATCGGAAGATAGTCGAACATAAACTGATTAAACCACATAAGGTTTTTACCCATACCAAGCATAATGGAAAATACCGTTGCGATAAGAAGCCACCATTTTTCAGGTCCCTTGACAACAAAAAGCCCAAGTATAAAGAGAAAACAAATAATAGCACCTGCGTAGAAAGGTCCCGAAGTAAAAGGCATATCCCCCCAATATAGTGGCATTACACGCTGACGTGTCGCTTTGTATGTTTCTGCATCCTTGTCCACAGTATAGTTGCTGCTACCGCCATAAAGACCCGGAACAAGCAATGTGAAGTTTTCCATCCCGCCACTACTCCACTGAAAAGCGTAGTCAATACTAAGACCTGACGCTTGTTCCGACTGACCGTCAGGAGTGTCTTTAAGCACAGAGCCACCACGCATTGTGGCTTTGGAATAGTCGTAAACAGGATACCACGAACCAAAGTTCGGCAAGAATGAAACGCCTGCAAGCCCCATCATCAGTACGGAAGCAAGAAGGAATTTTTTCCACGTTTTTTCCTGTATCGCCTTAACAAGATAGCATACTACCATAATACCTATCAACAAAAGCGCATAGTATGTAATCTGCTGGTGATTGCCCGCTATGTTCAGACCCGACGAGGCGAGTACAGTCAAACATCCCCAAAGATATTTTTCCTTGTAGCATAAGATGATACCTGCGAGCATGGGAGCAATAGTCGCCATTGCCCTCACTTTAAAGATATGACCTGCATCTATAATTATAAGGTTGTACGATGCCAATCCGTATGCTATAGATCCCATTATTGCAACCAAAGGGCTACACCCCAACACTATCAATAGAATATAAAAGCCGAGCATATACCAAAACATACAAAGCACGTTGCCGAACCCATTGCCAAAAACGCCGTTGGCAACAAACAATGTTTGAACACCCTTTGCAAAAATATTTATTGATGGAAGCCACTGCACAGGCTGTCCCGAAAACATTTTGTCCATCCATGGCGCAGGTTTGCCTGTTTCTTCCGTATATGCCTTGCTGTCCGCTGCGTCACCTGTACCTGTCCATGTATCGTGCTGAACGAGATTTTTCCCTTCAAAGACTATAGGTGCCATATACGCCACCGAAATGACGAAAAATAAACCAACGGCAATCCAATGCCAATATTTGTTCTTCATATATTTATAAATTGTTTTTAGTATGTAGTACGATTTTGCAAAGATAGTGATTATTGATTTGGCTTTGCCGATTAGAAACGTTGATTAAACCATTTTGTTTTTTTTATGTAAAGTTCGATGTATGTCTTTTTATTTCTCGCACTCATCTGCGACGACATTATCATTTCTTTTACTTCTTTTTTTGTTTCAAGAAAAGGATTTATCAATTTTTCTATTCTGCTTTCCGTTACACCTGTTCTTCTCGCTAATTCTATGAAATCCGATTTATCCGCATGACTTTGTTCATTTTCATCTGCAAAAAGTCCTTTACTTAAAGCAAAGTCAGTGTCGTCGATGTGAATTTTTGTATTTATCAAATCGTACGCAGGACTTAAAATATAATCACCGCTTGAAGTCTCCATTAAGGAAAAGTTTTTTAGATGTGCATCACCGTTTGAAAATATGTAATTAAAAATTACAAGGGTGAAAAATTTTTCAATTTCTATACGCCACGCAGGAACAAAACGCTGCAACAAATATCCCATTTCTTCATAACTGTATATATATTTGAAGTCATTTCCCTCATCTCTCGTTTTCCCTGCAAGTGAAGCGAAATCTTCTACTCCCCATTTTTTACCGTCTGGTCGAACGTCAAACCTCTTTGTAATATATGCCGGCAGTCCATCCATAAAAAATACAAGTGCATTTTCCGCAGTATTTATTCCGTATATGTGATGAGCAATTTGCATTGTCAGATGTTCGTTTGCGGGAGCATCTTTTGCCCATTTTAAGTCGGACGGAATTGGCTTTAAGATATATGTTCCTTGTTCCCCTTGCTCTGTTAGACGTAGCGTGTCGCCGTCTTGAATAAGACTTAATTTTTCCTGATAGCCAGAAATAGATATTCTCTCGCGATTTTTAAGAAAAAGCCCCCTCGCTTCTTCATTTTTACTGGGAGAATTATATGGTAAAATCGCGCTTATTGTTTTACCGCCTATTGTTATTTTTGCTGTGGACATACTACTGTTATTTTTCCTATGGTATCGTTCGTTGCGGTCGCAAGCAAAAGTCCAAAATCATCATTTTCATCAATCTTCAAAATCCTGCTTTGAACTATCCTATTAACTCCCTCACTTATGAGATTGGAGAAAAATGGGAAAAGGGTTGGAGATACATATTCTTTATTATTTTTTTGCAATGTGAGAGAAATTGCAGGCATGGACGAATTTGAAAAATACGCATCGTCATACCTGAAAATATAATGCTCTCTGCTTTGTTCTATAATCTCGCCCGCCAAGATACCATTACAATAAACATTCCCTTTTCTCATTGTCTAATATCAATATTTATGCTCATCCCCAAAGTTTCAGCAATACGTATCAGGATACTTAGAGAGGGATTTGCCTGTCCGCGTTCTATTCTGTAAATGGTATTGACACTTATCTTTACAAGTTCAGCCAAATGGGATTGGGTAATATGTAACTCCTTTCTTCGGCTTCTTATAGCAATCCCTATTTCGCCCAATTGGTTTATTTCATCAACTAACATTATATTGTGATTTTGGGTACAAATATAAGACTTTTTGGGGTAAAAATGGATGAAATCACAATATAATATGATTTTGCTTGAAAATGGGAGATTTTTGGGGGTGAAAATGGATGAAATCACAATATAATGTGATTTTGATTGAAAATGGGAGATTTTTGGGAGTGAAAATGGATGAAATCACAATATAATGTGATTTTGATTGAAAAAGGGAGATTTTTGGGGGTAAAAATGAGCGAAATCACAACATAATGTGATTTTGCTTGAAAATGGGAGATTTTTGGGGGTGAAAAAGGGCAAAATCACATTATATTGTGAATTTATAAGATGCTGAAAACGAATAGCTGTGATTTTTAATCACTTGTTACCGTTAATGTTACCTCTACATTGCCACGTGTAGCGTTAGAATAGGGGCAAATTTGATGCGCCTGCTTCACAATATCTTCTGCTATTGACAATTCGACACCAGAGATATTCACAGCCATTTCCACTGCCAACATAAAACCACCGCCGGGTTTGTCGCCAATACTTACTTTGGCGGTGATAGTAGGGTTTACGCGCAACTTTTGCAGTAACGCAACATGATTAACCGCACTGCCGAAACAGGCAGCATAACCTGCGGCAAAAAGTTGTTCGGGATTTGTATGTGAGTCATCCTGTCCGCCCATTGCCTTGGGCGGTCTTACCTCAAAGTCAAGGATACCATCCGAAGATTTGATGTGTCCTGTTCTGCCTCCTGTCGAGGTTACTTCTGCTGTATATTTTGCTTCCATAATAAATTGATTTTTGTTTGTAATCACTTTTATAAATGTACGAAAAAAAATTGACAAACCAACAGTGCGGTGCTGTCATAATCTAAGCGAAAAGCCTGCCAGCAGAGTGTCGGGACGGAGAGTGTAAACAGCATGCATTTCGCCCGCCATACAGAAGCCGCAACGATCGCATATATCAACGTATGCCCCCGGACAAGTGTCAAGACGAGTTCCGTCTGTCATAATGAAATTACTGACCCAACATTGTTTTTTGAATTTATTTGTCTTCATAAGTTTTAATCCCGAAACAGAATTCATAATCGGATAGCCTGCACGTTTCATCTCAATAATTTTGTCGATAATTTTTGTACGTAATTTAAGGTCGCCAATATAAAGATGTTCTGTACCCTCGTATGGGGTATGGAAGTTGATAGATATTTTTTCGATATGAGGATTTTCTTTTGCAAACTTTATGGCGGCTTCTACATTTTCGTAATTACGATTATTGACAACCATATTCACACTTAAATGCCTGTGACCGCTGTTGGCAATATTTTTGACAAGCCTGTCAAATGTTCCCTCACCACGAATTTCATCATGATATTTTCCTGTTCCATCCATACTTACCCAGATAGAATTGGCACGGCTGCCAGCGAAAGGCATTTGCGCGTTTGTGGTTATAGTAGTAGAAAAAAATCCTGTTTTTTTTGCAAGGTCGCATAAATCATTCACATCAAAATTTCCGTCTTTCCATAAAAACGGCTCACCCCCCTCAAAATCGACAAATCGAGCACCCTGCCTGTAACTGTACTCTAACTCCTCTCTGATTTGCTGATACGTTTTTGTTGTAGGATTGTCGCGATACACGTTGCAATGCTTACAACGAAGATTGCATTTGTCGGAAATAAAAAGTACTGTCTGCAACGGTCTTCTACGACCGAAAAAACGTGCGCGAAAAAACCACCACGCAAGGTATAAAAGTTTCATATCACAAAATTCAAAATAATAATTATAAGGCAGAAAAATGTCACATAATTGCGGGCGAGAAACCACCGTACCATATACCAATCAAGATTATTCTTAATGATGTCATTCCAATTTTGAAATGGTCCCATCCATTTTTTACGTTCAAATTTTCTTTCGGGATTTTTTACAAACCATACCATACGATAAAAAAGTGCTATTGGCATATATACAATTATCCACACTAAAAGATACCAATAAGAAAATCCTGCCCACACTACGCCACAAGTGATTATCACAAGTGGTAAAAAATTAAATAATGCGTCTATAAATAAATTTACTTTTTGACTTCCTATGAGTACTGCAAGATTTTTTTTATCGACAGATTTGTCTGCCCGATATTCAAGCATGGAATCAGTAAATAAAATATTTGCGACAAGGAGTCCAACAGGGACAGAAATAAATAATGTCTGCAACGAAAAATCTCCGCAGGCAGAAACATAAATGCCCATCATAACAAGTGGTCCAAAAATAAATCCTATTACAATATCGGCAAGACCGTGATAACTCAAACGAAGTGGGGGTGCAGAATATTCAAGACCGAGAAAGCCTGCAACGAGTGCGATGTAAAGTACGGACAGTCCACGAAAATAAAAAATCACTGCACCGCATATAAGAGAGATAAAGCAAAAAAGTATTGCTACTCGAAAGACTTGTTTCAACGTTATCGTTCCGCCCTCCTCAACTAAATATGAGCATTTGGCTATACGTGCCTTAATGCCTTTTGCTGCCATTCGATTACGATAATCCGATCCTTTAAACTTATAGTCGAAATAATCATCAAACATATTCATCCCAAGATGCAAAAACCAAACTCCAATAACACCTGTAATACCGAGCCACCACGAAAAATTTTCGCTTTGGAATGTCATTGCAAGCGCAGTTAATGCTGGTAGCATACTCTGCGGTAGAGAAATCCATCGAGCGACACGAAACCACTTTATCATAATTGTCAATTGTTAATTGTTAATTGTAAATTATAAACACTCATTCTATTAATCAACCATTAACTGCTATTATACGCTTTGCTAAATTGACAATTGACAATTGACAATTGACAATTAACAACTGCGTCAGCCTAATTGACAATTGACAATTAACAATTGACAATTGATCACCATTTCGTTGCCAAATCACCCTTAAACCAATCGCCTTTTATTTTCAGCACCTGTTCTATTACATCGCGCACACAACCTTTGCCACCTTTAATGGGCGAAATATAATGGGCAACGCTTTTTATTTCTTCTACAGCATCTGCGGGACAACAGGCGACACCGACTTTACACATTATCTCGTAGTCGGGAATATCGTCACCCATATAAAGTACATTTTCGGGTTTTACATTTTTAGATGCAATATATTCATAAAACTTATCTATCTTGGAGTAAACTTCCGTATAGACTTCCGTGATGCCGATACCCTCTAAACGTTCATGAATTGAATGACCATTGCCAGCAGAAATAACTGCAATATTATATCCCATTTTATGTGCGTAATGCAATGCGTAACCGTCTTTAACATTGGATGCACGCAGGTTTTTGTGGAGTTCGAGAACCCATATCTGCCCTTCGGTCATCACTCCGTCAAAGTCAAAAATAAAAGTGTTTATATCCTTTAAGCGTTCCTTATAGTTTCCCATATTATTTCTGTTATTTGGTTATATAATTTTTCCAATTGCGGATTATTTTTTATCAGTTCTTTATGTTTTTCAATAGTCACAATATCATTTCTTATTGCAGGACCTGTTTGCGCCTCAGCGGGCGACATTGTTTTTATTTTTTCAACTGTCTGCTCTATTAATGGAAACAGCAAAGATAAGTCTTCTTTTTCTTCCTGTAAAATTTTTTCTGCGATATGGTACATCACATTCGTGAAATTATTTGCAAAAACTGCAGCGAGATGTATCTTTATACGCTTGTCGGACGTTACTGTACGCACATTATTTGAAAGAGTTTTGGCAAGTTCCAACAGTGTCTTCTCTGTTTCTTTATTACTCGCCTCTACGCATATCGGTACATTACTGAAATCTATCTGTTCTGCATTTTTGCTGAACGTTTGCAGGAAATACATCACGCCTGTATTTTCTGAAATTTTTTCGATAGCCGATAGTGGAGTCGTGCCAGAAACATGAACAACAATTTTATCTTTCAGGCGAAGAGTTTCTGCCAGCGACTGAACAACTTTGTCGGGCACTAATAAAAAATAAATATCAGCGTCTTCTGCCGAATTAACAATGTCGTGCATTTTTGCTAACGCTGGCACTAAGTGTCGCGCCACATTTCCATTTCCCAAAGTTGCTATCTTCATCTTAGTACGGATCTACGTCAATATTAATTCTGACCATTTTGTATGGGCTTTCGCGGTAAAATTTTTCGAACAATTCACGCAAGATTAATTTACATTCGGCAATACGCTCATTCCTTCCAAATTTTAACATCATTCTCATAAGATGATACGTCTTCACTTTGCTCACAAATGGATATTCAGGACCTAACAGGCGGTTTCCAAACGCCTCTCTAAGCCATAAAGCAAGAAAATGTGCTGCCTTATTTACCGTATCTTCGTCAGTATGTTTAATCGTTACGTTTATTAAACGATAAAAGGGCGGATAGCGAAATCCTATCCGTTCCTGAATTTGAGTTGTGTACATCGAAGTATAATCGTTATTCATAACCTGCCTTATTACTTCGTATTCGGGTTTGTATGTTTGAATAACGACATCGCTCTTTCCCCCTTTTCTGCCTGCCCTGCCACTAACTTGTGTCATAAGATGAAAACTTCTCTCGTGTGAACGAAAATCAGGAAATGCAATCAAATCGTCTGCGCTAAGTATTCCAACAACATCAACATTATCAAAATCAAGACCTTTCGTAACCATTTGTGTACCTACAAGAATATCTATCTCATGATTTTGAAAACTCTCTATCAACCTTTGAAAAGCATTTTTTGCCCTTGTGCTATCCAAGTCCATTCGAGCAACTTTTGCGTTGGGAAAAATTATTGACAAGTCTTCCTCTACCCTTTCTGTTCCAAATCCTTTCATTCTTAAAGACGGCTTGCCACAAGAGGGACAATATGATGAAACAGGTGTCATATAGCCGCAGTAGTGGCACATCAGCACGTTGTTTTTTTTATGATACGTCAGCGTAACGTCACAATCTCTGCAAACAGGGGAACAACCACATTCGTTACATTCCAGCCGGGTAGAAAATCCACGTCTATTTTGAAAAAGAATAATTTGACGACCTTGCTCTAACGCATGCCCAATGCGGTTTATAAGAAAAGATGAAAAACATCCATGAGTCGTTTTATTACGCACTTCTTCACGCATATTTGAAATCCAGATTTGCGGCAGTTTGAAATTTCCATAACGGGTGTGAAGTTCCACAAGACCGTATTTTCCATTGAGTGCATTGTTGTATGTTTCTATTGACGGAGTTGCCGACCCCAGAATTGTTTTTGCATTATAAAGTGATGCAAAATAAATTGCACAATCGCGTGCATTATAGCGTGGAGCAGGATCTTGCTGCTTGAAAGAGGTTTCGTGTTCTTCGTCAATAACAACAAGTCCGACATTTTTGAAAGGCAGAAATACTGCGGAACGCGCACCAAGAATAATCTTATATTTTTCGCCAACATTATTCCATATTTCAGTTTTTTCGTTATAGGTATTGCGTGAATGATAAACTCCAACCTGCTCGCCGAAATATTTTTTTAAACGCATTATCATTTGCGTTGTAAGAGCAATTTCGGGTAATAGATATAATACCTCTTTACCTTGTGCAAGAGTGTCTTCGATGAGTTTTGTGTATATTTCCGTCTTTCCACTCGAAGTAACTCCATGTAAAAGACAGACATTTTTTTCTTTAAAAAATTCACAAATTTTTTCGTATGCTTTTTGCTGCTCTCGCGTGAGATTAACACCCAATAAATCTTTTTCAAGTGCCTCGACTTTTTTCTTTTTTTTAACAGTCAGTGGCTCTATCCTTTTCGCGTTTGGCGGGAGTGCCGCAGCCATAACGTCCCCCTCGCTACATATATAATATTCCGACATCCACTGCCAAAACAAAAATTGCTGCGAGTTCACGATGGGTGCTTCGTCTAAAACAGAAATGATGTCGCGTGAATTTTCTACCTTTTTTCCTGAATTGACTTTTTTTACAAGCCCTGCATAAATTTTATTTTTACCGAAAGGCACTTCCACTCTAACTCCGTCCTGTACGAGCGCAATCAACTCATTCGGCACTCTATAACTAAATGTTCCTTTAAGTGGAAGTGGCAGAAGTATATCTGCGAAAAAATCAGTCATAGATATAATTCATAATGCCTGCAAGACGTTCTGAGGCACGGGAGAAACACTGCTCATAAACCCATTTGTAGTCGTAAATATACACAAAAGTATTACTTGTTTTCGGTGCACTTTTATAAAGCATATCTGCAAGTTGATATATTTCCCATGCCCAATCAACAATCGCTTTGCGTAATTCTTCATCCGAAGAAATTTTTACGGGACTAAGATTGTTTATACTTTCGAGATAGCTCGTAAACTCGGTGTAACCTAATCCCTCTATTTGAACAATTTTATTATCCCATAAACTGTGAAGATTGGTTTTGCTTCCGAACCATGTAACGTTCACCTTGTTTGCACCTCTGTCTTCATATCTGCCCAGATGTAGCGGTTGGTGCATATCTCCGACAAAGTGAATAAGAAGCTTCAAGAGCATTGTATCGCTACCCTCACATATATCGCCATCTTTTGTTCCAAGACTTTGCTTAAATCCTTTTAAAAAGCCTTCTTCTGCCTTCTCGCTGTAGCTACTCTCGCCTTTCTGCCTGCTGCGTAGTGTCTGGGTGATTGTGTATATTCTAAAAACTACCTGACCATTATCCTGTTTCAAGGCTATTTCTTCAAGCTCTTCCTTAGAAAGACCTTTTTCGAAATTTGTATAATGCCATGTTGAAACGTAGGCATACTTGCTGTCGGAGCGAATTTCATCCGCCCAATTTGAGACCATTGCCATACTCGCTCCGCCAAGAGTTGATGTTATCTTTTTGCGTACATCTTCGCTCAGTTGGTTTTCTGCCATCTGTGCAATTGTTCTATGTCCTGTCTTTCCCCAACCCAAAACGATGAAGGGAAAAATGGCGAACATAAGAAATAAATTAGTTCTAATTTTGCTCATAATAATTTTTTTTTTCAAAGTTAGCAATTTTGTTTTGGAAATTTCATGATAATGCCGTATCTTTGCAGCGGTCCCATAGCTCAGTTGGTTAGAGTAGATGACTCATAATCATTTGGTCCTTGGTTCGAGCCCAAGTGGGACCACATACAACGCAGAGATTTACAGCGACTTGCTGTGATTCTCTGCGTTATTGATTTCGGGCTGACGCGCGTGTTGTTAGCGTATGTTGCTTGTGCTTGAAAACAACTGTTGGTTTTCGTAATTCGTAATTCGTAATTGATTTTGTCGTTCGCAAATTCACTCCCAAACAAGAACTCACCTATCTTTTTTTGTTTTAAAGTCAAGTTCTAATTGAACTAAGGGGCAAAGGGGAAAAGGAACACAGGGCGGAAACCAATGTGGCTGGCGCGGAGGTCCGCGTAGTCGTAGCCGCGACAGCCCGCACGGAAGCGGTAGGCGCCGCTGACCCAGCCGCCACCGCGAGCGATGCGGTTGGGCGGAGAGTAAGGTCCGGATACACTGTTGTTGATAGGATTTAGGAAAAGATCGCCATCACCATTCTTGCCATCATTGCCATTAATGCCATCATAATGCGTAACCGAGTAAGTAGTCACACCAGGGTAGAAATCAGCGCACCATTCCCATAAATTGCCGTTCATGTCATATAAACTTAGAGAGGTAGGCTTTTTTTCACCTACTTTATGGTTGTGAGTGCCCGTGTAGCCGTAAGCAGTTCGAGTACTCTCATCATTGCTGTTATCAGAGTACCATACGTAATCAGGAACCACAGTACCAGCGATCGGTCCGCTTGTATAACCATCATAAGCATACGCGTAACTATTCAAATAAGAGGATTGATCACCAAGACCTGTACCGGTAGTAACTATATCAGCACCGTTGCTTCTCCTACGAAGAGCTAATTCCCACTGACCTTCGGTTGGCAGACTGCCACCTAACCACTGACAATAGGCTAAACTTCCATACCAGTTAACATAGCAGACAGCAATATCATCGTCAGGAATAGTACCACCTGTTCCCGTTGATTCTCTCGGAACAATTATGTTGTTACGCCGATAAAGATGACCGAAATAGTTGTCCGTACCGCTTGCCAGAGCATCACACA
>JAISPZ010000008.1 GCA_031274555.1 Bacteroidales bacterium
AATCTGCATTTTTTTTGTCGAAAAACAGCATATCAACCCCTCGTTTCCCAAAATATCCGCAAAAAAAACTTCGGAAATATTTTTCTACTCTCAAAATAATTTGCTTGCGGATTTAAGGAGAAATATTACTTCAGACCTCACATAAGCCTTTTTATATGCCATAAAAAATTGTAAATTTTTGCAGCAATTATTACCTTTACATTCACATTTTTCTCTTAACTTAATCGTACCTTTGCACCTGAAAAAATACACAACATTATGCCAAAGGGAAATTTTCCAATAGAAAAGTTTAAAAATCTTAACACTCCTTTCTATTACTATGATACGACACTTCTAAGAGAAACATTAGAGGTGGCGCAAAGCGAGGCGTCTAAATATGGCTACCACATTCACTATGCTATAAAAGCGAACGCCAACAAAAAACTGTTAGACATTATAAAGCAGGCTGGTATTGGTCTTGACTGTGTCAGTGGCGGGGAATTAAAAGCGGGGATTGAAGTGGGATTTTCGCCCGACAGGATTATGTTTGCAGGAGTTGGCAAAACAGATGACGAAATAAATATTGCGCTCGACAATAATATCGGTTGCTTTAATGTGGAGTCCGTTCAAGAACTTGAAATTATAAATTCACTCGCCATAGCAAAAGGCAAGACTGCTAATATTGCACTTAGAGCAAATCCCAATGTGGATGCCCATACCCACGCCAAGATAACGACAGGAACATACGAGGACAAGTTTGGTATTAATATAGAACTTCTACCCGAAGCAATAAAAACTGTCCGCCTTTTTAAAAATATAAAACTCGTTGGTCTGCATTTTCATATCGGCTCGCAAATAACGGATATTTCGACATTCGAGGATCTTTGCGTATGTATTAACGAATTACAGGACGAATTAGAGGCGAGTGGTGAAGCTACGGTTCAACATATAAATATCGGTGGCGGACTTGCAATTAATTACGAGCATCCAAATCATTTGCCTGTACCTGACTTCGAGACGTATTTCAGAGTATTCAACAAACATCTGAAACTGCGCAAGGGGCAGCATCTTCACTGCGAACCCGGACGTGCTCTCGTAGCTCAAAGTGGTACTCTTATAACTCGTGTTCTTTATGTGAAAAAAGGAATAACAAAGCAGTTCGCAGTCGTAGATGCAGGCTTTTCGGACTTAATTCGTCCTGCGATGTATGATGCCTATCATCGCATAGAAAATATCACTTCCGAAGATACGCCAGATGTTTATGATGTTGTTGGTCCTATTTGCGAATCATCTGATGTTTTTGGAAAAGAACGAAAACTTAACTGCACAAAACGTGGTGACTTAATTGCTATTCGCAGTGCTGGTGCATACGGAGAGTCAATGGCTTCGCAGTATAATCTTAGACCACTGCCTAAATCTTACATGTCGGAAGAATTTTAATTATGGAGAACTTAATAATTGCGGACAAAACGTTTTCTTCGCGTCTTTTTCTTGGAACAGGAAAATTTCCGAGTAACGAAATAATGAAGAAAGCCATTATTGCTTCGGGCACAGAAATGGTTACTGCTTCGCTTAAACGTGTTAATGTGGGGGATAATAATGATAATATGCTTGCACATATAATGTTGCCAAACATTAATTTTTTACCCAACACTTCTGGCGCACGCAACGCAAAAGAAGCGGTCTTTGCAGCGGAGTTGGCACGTGAAGCACTACAGACGGAATGGGTGAAACTCGAAATTCATCCTGACCCTCGCTATCTTCTGCCTGACCCCATAGAAACGCTTAAAGCAGTTGAGATGCTCGCGCAAAAAGGGTTTAAAGTTATGCCATATATGCAGGCAGACCCTGTATTATGCAAGCTGACAGAAGAAGCTGGCGCGGTTTCGGTAATGCCTCTCGCCGCTCCAATAGGCACAAACAAGGGTATCACAAATGAAGAAATGCTCAAAATAATTATTGCTCAAAGCAACATTCCTGTTGTCATTGATGCTGGACTTGGTGCGCCGTCACACGCAGCAAAAGCGATGGAAATGGGTGCTGACGCTGTGCTGATAAATACTGCGATTGCTGTTGCGGGCAACGCGGTTGAAATGGCAGAGGCATTTAAGTTGGCGGTAGAAGCGGGACGTAAGGCTTTTGAGGCGGTACTGCCTGTACAGCGAGAGAGTGCAGAAGCGAGCAGTCCTCTCACAGCTTTTTTACATGAATAATTTTTTGTAACTTTGCGCCGTTGCGGTAGTAGCTCAGTTGGTAGAGCGTTGGCTTCCCAAGCCGAAGGTCGCGAGTTCGAGCCTCGTTTACCGCTCAATAGAATAGATTGAAAATCAATGCCATATATCTTAGAGATTTATGGAAATCATCCTTGATTTTCTTTAATTTTACCGAAAAAACGACAAAAAACGGTTAGTTTTCGGAATTTTGTTGCCGAAATGTTCCCGAAAACATTTTTTCGGAATAAAATATAAAATATCACTACTGACCGACTAAATGACAAAGTATATTTCAAACATTAAAAGAATGAACAATCCGTATCCTGTGTTTTTAACATCTCTCACGTCCGCAGACACGTCTGCAGGGTCGAGGTTCGTGTCGTTTGCGCCATGCCCCAAATGTGGAGTTTTGTGCCTAGCAGGGAGCAGGGAGCAGGGAGCAGGGAGCAGGGAGCAGGGAGCAGGGAGCAGGGAGCAGGGAATATCATAAATGCCTGACGTATTCTACGTCGGTAATATTCGTAAAAAATTTTATTTTAAAATCGTTACGCTGTAACGACTTTTTTATTTATGCTGTCAATGGCATCATAATTCAAAATGAAGTTATAGGAAAATGCCGACTTTTTGTTGGTATAAATTTTTTAAGCACCGTCTTTATATGCCATTTATGGCATATAAAGACGGTGCTTTTTTTGGGACACTACATTCAAATTGTCAATTGTCAATTGTCAATTGTCAATTACGGCTGACGCGATAGTCAATTACGAATTACGGCTGACACAAATTAAATTACGACTTAAATATCAACCAAACAAACTAAACAAAAAAAACGTATGAATAAATTCTTAAAGTTATTATTAATTGTTGCGCTTATATGTAGCGCGAGTGTGGTGTGCAGTGTATATGCCACCAATTACTACGTAGGTTTTTCAAGCAATCCTGTCGGCTTTAATTACTCTGGCGACGTTGCAGGTCTTAAATCAGCCCTTCTTGCTGCGGGTGCGAACGATGTGGTGTATATTGCCAAGGGGACATATTACCTTGACTCGCAGCTAATAGTAAAAACGCATATTATAGGTGGTTGCAATCCTGCGGGTGACGGCAGTGAAAGCGAGAGGAGGGCGATAGGCGCAGCAGCGAGTTTAACGAGCGATATGACCGTTCTTGACGGCAACAGTCTTCGCCACCCTAAACGTGATGAAAAACACCGCGTGGCGACAGTGAACACAGGTGGTATAATTGAGAACTGCTTAATAAGAAACGGTCATGCTCGCGGCACAACAAACAACAACAACGACCTGAACGGTCACGGTGGTGGTGTTTTATTGAACGGTGGCAAGCTGTACAACTGCATAATACGTGGCAACGTAGCGATGAACGTGCAATATCAAGGTAGCAACAAGAGCAGTGGTGGCGGTGTATATATAACAAATAACGGCGGTCAGGTAGTAAACTGTGTGATAGTATTCAACATGGACGACAAAGGCGTAGGCATAGACGGAAAAAGCGGTGAGTCGATAAACAATACTGTAGCTTACAACACGCAGACTCCGACGTGGAAAAACATTCCCATGACCAATGATTTCCAACATTACGCAAACTCTACTAGCAGTATTACTCCAACAGGTGCGTATATGCATCTTGACGCTTTTTACATGGCAACAACAGAATGTACAGGTGGTCAGTATGCGTGTTTTATGTCTGCGATAGACTTTGGTGCGGGTAGCACTACGGAGCCTTTTCTGACCAAAGCTGACAAGGATGCAATGGTTGCAGCTCAAGCTCCTGCTGCAGGTTATTCAAATATAACCGTGGAACAATATGCGCTTTTGGCTGCCAGCGGTGCGGGTTATGGTGTAAATACTACTACAAGTATGTGGAATCTTGTGTTACATCAAGCAAACAGTTCTGAAATTTTAAGATACGGTGGCTGTCTGTCATCTGATGGTACTGGTAGTAATAGGGTATGGTTTCCTTTTGCTGATACGTCTGTGTCTGGTACGGCAACTGAAACTAGTAGGGGTAAGGAGGCACAACGTCGTGATAATTATGCTGTAGATATTGTATCGTGGTATGGTGGTTTAGCTTTCAGTTTGTGGTTGGGTGGTTGTTTGCCTACTGAGGCTCAGTGGGAGTATGCGGCTCGTCGTAGCACGTCAGGTATGAATAATACGTTGTATGCTGGTTCTTCTTCGGTGGACGGTGTAGCTTGGTACAGTGGCAATAGTAAGCTCAACGGCACTGGTTCTACTATGGCTCATGAGGTGGCAAAGAGGGATTCTAATGGGATAGGTTTATATGATATGAGTGGGAGTGTGCGGGAGTGGGTTTTGGATATTTACGGTTCCGTCGGCAGTTATCTCGGCACAGGTAGTGGTGTCGGTGCAACGACTCCGCAGTCTGGTCTGTGGTTAGTAAGTGGTAATGTTAGTAACACAGGTGTGTCTGGTAGTCCTTTGTACAATCCTGTGATGTATGGGGCTAACCCTTACCGCGTGTTACGTGGCGGTTACTGGAACGGTGATGCCCCGTCCTGTTCGCTGGGCACCCGCGTCGGCAACACCCCGCACATCCTCGGCTACGGTTTCCGTGCGGTCTGTGTCCCATAGAATCAATTACGAATTACGAATTACGAATTACGAATTACGAATTACGAATTACGAATTACGAGAACCGACAATTGGAGATGGGACAATGGCACATTTTCATTTTGCGGTGTCGAGTGTAAGTTATTAACAATTTCCAGCACCTCAAATTGCAAATGTGCCATTTTTTAAGAGTTGTCTTAATTTTCTCTTAAAACATAGGAAATTTTCGGTTTTTTTCCGTACTTTTGTGAGGTTTTCGCGATTATTAACACTTATTAACATCAGTTTTTATCAGTTTTTTGATAAGTCTTAACAAAATCAAAATAAATGTTATATATTTGCCGAACTTTTTTGGTCGTAATGATCGTAGTGTTAGTTTTCAAGCAGATTTTGCGAAACAATTGAAATATGACAGGATCGTCGGGTTTGAGCGTTTTGTGGTGTGGGCTGTGTATGCCCATAGCGTGGAAGTAGGGAAGAAGCAGGGAAAGGGATGTACGGAGTGTGAGTTTTTTAATTGGATTTTTGAATAAAAATTGAAATATAGTAAATGGATAAGCCTGTTCGAGTGATTAACACAGCGGAAAGTGTTGCTTCACCCTTAAAGGGTGATGGGGCACCCGCGTATGGGCTTCGGGCTTCGGGCTTCGGGCTTCGGGCTTCGGGCTTCGGGCTTCGGGCTTCGGGCTTAATATGGTATAAGCCAAGACGTAGTTGCGTTCTGGGACGCGTCGAGATTCAAAAAAATTTTATTGAAATATCAACCGCCAACAATAGTTGGTGTGATTTTATAAACCCTATCGTTTATGCGAAGCATAAACGATAGGGTTTATAATGTTGGTGTCATTTTAATCTTAAAAACCTTATAAAAAAATAAAAATATGAATAAATTATTACTATTGAGTATGTTGTTAATGACGGCGAGCGTTGTTCAAGGGAAACGTCATTATGTGGGCTTCGATAACACTAACTCCGCCCCCGCCGGCAGCGAAGTTATAATCAAAACCACCACAGCCCAATTGGGTGCAAACCTGCTGTCTGTTTTAGGTTCCGCCCCCTCGTACGTACCAGCACCAGTGTCTGGCGACACCGTTCTTATTGCCGAGGGCAAATATTACCTCACGAGCGAGTTAATTATACCGGCAGGCGTAGTTGTGCAGGGCGGTTACAATCCTGATGCAAGTACAACTCTCACCCGCACCTATCCGGGTGCGGAGTATCCGAGCGGTGCGCCAACTTTTGCCAACATG
>JAISPZ010000066.1 GCA_031274555.1 Bacteroidales bacterium
TTAGGAGGGTTCTAATCTTAGCCTCCAGTTTTTGAGGTTTTTTCATAGAAGCGAATCTGTCGATGACCGTTCCATTGCGGTCTATGAGGAATTTAGTGAAATTCCATTTGATGTTATTACCGAGGATACCGTGTTTTTGTTTTTTAAGGAAGGTATATAGGGGTGACTCATTGACACCATTCACATCAATTTTAGCGAATTGTGTGAAAGTGATTTTATATCGTAGTGTACAGAAAGAATGGATTTCCTCATTATTTTCTGGTGCTTGCTTGGCGAACTGGTTACAGGGGAAATCCAGTATTTCGAACCCTTGATTTTTATATTTTTCATATAACAGTTGTAACCCGTTATATTGTGGTGTAAACCCGCAGTGTGTAGCAGAATTGACGATCAATAGCACTTTTCCCTTATAATCTGCGAGGGATTTATCTTTTCCATCTATTGTTTTTACGTTAAAATCATAAACCGACGTATGCGGTGCGGACAGGTTTTTTTCGTCTGACCTTTCTCTGTTAGCTGTTTGTGCAATGGTATTTTCTGTTTTCATCGTTCTTTATTTTTTAATTATTAGCCGGTGCAAAGGTAGTATTTTTCTTATCAGGCTTCATTGTTACTTATTTTTTAATTATTAGACGGTACAAAAGTAACGCTTTTTTCGATACGCAAGCAGATTAAATTAAATTCGAACTCGTGAATGGATTTGTTTTCGTTGTCCATTTTTTGCTATATTTATTTTTGTTCAATGAAATCCGTAACAAATTTCCCGATTCCGTCTTCATCAATACGCGAAACGCTTTGGTCGGTCTTTGCTATGCGCTTGATGACGGCGCGTTCAAAGAAATTCATCTTCTCGAAAATAAATTCGCCGCCGAGAAAGTGTTTGGCAACTGCCTGCTGTTTTAATGATAACGGATAAGCATTTTCCAATTCCTGCTGTTGCTTTTCCCTCTTTAGTTCCATGCCGCAGACGAACAGTCCGATACGCTTTGCAGTCAATATATCTGCATGGTTTTTGATAAACGTCTGCATCCGTTTCGACGGCGTCCCCGCATAAATGGGCACTCCGAGTATGATTCCGTCAAACGGTGTTATATCGGGATTTTTGTCCGTTTTCAGATTAAAGAGCGATACTTTGTGACTGCCTAACTTTTCGGCAATCTTCCGGGCTACTTTTTCGGTTGTCCCGTGCTTGGATACGTAAATTATTGCTGTTTTCATTTCGATATTTTTATAATTTTTTTCATTACTGACCGACTAAAAAAGTAAACAAAAAAAGGGATTACTCCCTTGTAGTTTTCATCCCCAAATTTTAACCACAGACAATTTTCAAAACGGGCAAATATAGTACAAAAAATTGGAAATTACGCAAACATTTCAATGTCTATCGCTGACTTATGAAAGTAATCTATATTTCTTCACGGAAATTTGTCAGGGAGCAAATATACGTGCGGCGCAGGAGCATTTCTTTTTCAAAAAGCGTCTGACGTACATTTTTCAAGTCGCTGATATCGCCATTATAGCCACACCATTCGAGCAGTTCGCCAAGATTTTCTTCATCAGTAATATCATCTTGAATATGACGAGATTTAAGATATTGCAATGTGCGTAAAGCATCAAACTTTTCCGTACAAAATTTTATAAACTGCTCTTTTGTTTTTGAATTTGACTTAAATTTTTCTATTGTCGAAACGTCTAAAACAGCCACACCATCATCAGTCCTGTCCCACATTCTGTCAAAACTTTTATAAATATCTTCCACCTCTCTAAAAAGTTCAAACGGATATATCGGATAACTTTTCCAATCACCCAGAAGCCCCTTTATAATTGACGGACCTGTACCAAAAAACACACGATCACTCGCTCGTATAGACGGATAACAAAGCACATCACTGTATGCGGAAACAAATCCTGTCTTACACAGTTTTTGAATAAAATAAAAATCCTCGCCACTTTTTACAGGAGTAATGCCACCGATTTTGCGATATGCTTTTACGGTGGAAGCAACACCTGAACCTATCGCAGTAAAGCAATATGGATTGTTGCTGCGATATAGATTTATCAAATACGCACGCATATAAATTTCATAACGAAGTGCCGTTATCTGCTGCGCGTTATCGAAACCGTCAAGAGAGTGATAATACGGATTAGTAAGACCTGCCACGTTGGAATTTTCTGAAAATACTTTTGCAACTTCTTCAAGATAGTTGTCGGGATAGACTGTGTCAGCATCCATCCAAACCATAACGTCTTTCGGCGAAGCAATATCATTAATTGCGTCAAGGGCTAACTTCCTCGCCCACCCTACCCCCACGTGCCTTTCGTCCATACCAACACTGCAATAGTCTAATATTTCGAGCGTGAAAGGCAACGAGCTGCACAGTTCCTGCAACTCCGCCAATACTTTTATATTTGTTTCTGCTATATGCCTCTTGCTGCTGTCTTTCCAAAATGCTGACGGCTGATTTACGCAGACAAAAACACCTTTCGGTAGCACAATTTGCCTGCAAAGGTTTTTTACAAACGCCACCGCTTGCGGCTCATTCATCACAGGAATAGCTACGTATATCATTTAAATCCAAATTTCGCACTATAGTAATTCTCACTCATAAGTCCCAAGCGACATACACCGCAAACCAACATCAGCGTTTATATATTCCAAGCCACACGCTATAATCCATTAACAGCCATTACTTCCTGCGCACTCGTTTATCCTCAAAGCCCGCACTGCAACTCCCGCCACAAGGATTATCGTCTAAAGAAAGGATTATCGTCTAAAGACCAGAAACTAATACCAACCGAAAACCACTGATACTATTGCGATTAGCTGGAACATATTTATTGCGGTAAGAAACACGACAATAGGTTGCGTCAGCGTAATTCCAGCTACCGCCACGAAGCACACGGTCAGAACCCGAAGCAGCACCAGTGGGGTCTGTCTGCACATCAGCAGTATAATCTCCATACCAATCGCTACACCACTCCCATACGTTACCGCTCATATCATAAAGACCCAACTCGTTAGCAGCCTTTGTACCCACTTCATGAGTTTTATTGTCCGAATTAGTATAATACCATGCAACATCCCCTACCGTGTTGCTGCCACTGTACTTGTAACCTTGACTTTGGTCGCCACCACGCGCAGCATATTCCCACTCCGCCTCAGTCGGTAGCCGATAAGTCTTGCCTGTAATTTGATTGAGCTTGGTCAAAAAAATTTGTAGATCAGTGTGACTAATATCATACATGGGGTAATTATTTCCCACACCTACAATGTTCGACGGAGCAGAACCGGGCCAAAAACCCACTACATCCCACCACAATTTCTGTGTCACTTCGTACTTGCCAATATAAAAATTACTTAATGTTACCTGATGTGAGGGACTCTCATCGTCGTTACAATCACCGCCCTGTTCGGAAGTGCAACCCATCGTAAACGTTCCACCATTAACAGCAATCATCTCAAAATTCAGACCACCGTTAGTTTCGGTAAAATTTCCACTGTACACCACTGCCTGTGAAGCTGCACTCAATGCACCATCTACGGTGGCACTAACACCTTTTACCTTGTAATAGTTTGCGCCGGGCAATGGCGTATTGTCCGTAAACGTAGTTGTGACAACACCGCCCGCTAACAGGGTATAATTTTTGTTGTTACCGCTGCGATACACTTCATAATTAGTCACATTCGGCACACTACTCCACGATATATTTATAACACTGTCATTTAGCACCGCTGTTACGTTGGCAGGAGCTGCAAACACGTTTGCGAAAGCAATACTGTCAATTTTAGATACAGGCACACTCTGCGCAACGCTACCACCATAATAGATTTGCATACTTTTTTCCTGTGCGTGAACACCTGACACTGCTACACAGAAGAAGAATGTCAAGAATACCGATTTTAAGTTATTATTCTTCATTTTTATATATGTTTAATTATTTTCTTTACAACAATTCCTTGAGCATCGGCTGCTTTAATTAAGTATATGCCGGAAGAATAACCCGACAGAAACATTTCCACAGACAGTGATTTGGCATTTATTTTTTTTAGTAATGCACCTTGTGCACTAAAAAGGGCTACTTCCTTTATTGGGGATATGCTCGAAATTGTAACAACATCCGACATAGAATTATAATAGACGTTAATTTTATCGTATAATGCTGCGACTTCGTTACTTTTCGATATTAACGGTTCGTCCTCAAAAGTTAATATTGACACTTCGTCATAAAGCAGAGTTGCTACGCTACTGTTTACATCGTGAAAACGGATGTTTTCATCGGTAACAACGATTTTCTGCAACTCGTCCAATGCAAAAGACCGAGTCGCCACGTTGTTGTGATGTACATACAAATAATCATTGCTTTGCGCACAAGTTGGAACAGTAAACCCCATCCATACAAGACAGATGTTTATCAAAACAGTTTTTTTAATATTCATATTTTTTTAATTAATAATTTTATTGAATTGACTACGTGATTGACGGCATAATTGACGGCATAATTGACTACGTGATTGACGGCATAATGCAAAAAAACGCAGTCAAGACCATGCTCGCTACGTTTTTTCTGCGATGGATTAAAATCTAAAGAGCAGCAGCTAAACCGCCACCAACAAAGGCTGTCATCAAAATAATCATGAGTATAATTCCAGATAAGGAAATACCCAATCCTACAAAGCCAAGAGTTCTTGGTTTTTTGCAAACCCCAATAATGGAAAGAATAAGCCCACTAGGCCATAAAATCCAATTTAAAACCGGCACCCAGCAAAGAACTAAAGCAATTGCAGAAACAATCACGCCTGCAAGACCTACACCATTTCGATTTTTTACTTCTTCTGTCATAGTTTTGTTTTTTTTTAGATTAATAAGTGCGAATGTAGCATTTATTGCAACAAAAATTGTAAAAAAACATACTGATAAATTAACAAGATATTCACACGATGGAACTCTTGATAATTTAAGACAGCCAAATAAATTAACATAAAAACAATTACCTTTGCACCATAATGCAACCTCTACTTTACAGACATAACGAGTCATTTTTACTTGAAACAGGTGCTACGTTGCCAGAATTGACAATTGCTTACAATACCTACGGCAACCCAAGCAATCCTGTGATATGGGTATGTCACGCTCTTACGGCAAATTCCGATGTTGCCGAATGGTGGCCCAATACTGTCGCAACAGGAAGATTTTTAGACCCTGAAAAATATTTTATAGTGTGCGCCAACGTACTTGGTTCTCACTACGGTACTACAGGTCCGTTGTCAATAAATCCAAATATAGGCAGTCCCTACTACAACAGTTTCCCACTTATTACGGTGCGCGATATGGTGAAAGCACATAGACTTTTAGCAAAGTATCTCGGTATCGAAAAAATAAAAACACTTATCGGAAGTTCTCTCGGCGGATACCAATGCTTGGAATGGGCTATCGCAAATCCTGAAGTGGTTGATGAATTAGTGCTTATCGCAACTGCTTCAAAAACAACTCCATGGATAACGGCATTCAACCATACGCAACGTATGGCTATAGAGAGTGATGCCACATTCGGACATCCGAATAGAAATGCAGGAGCAAAAGGAATGGCTGCCGCTCGCGCCATCGCACTGTTAAGTTATCGCGGACCTGTTGCCTACAATCGTACGCAGGAAGATCCTGATGACAGTAAGATGGAAAATCATCGTGTCTGCTCGTATCAGGAACATCAGGGGGAAAAACTTGTAAAAAGGTTTAACGCTTACTCGTATTATCGCTTGACACAAACGCTGGACGCTCATAACGTAAGCCGTAATAGAGGTAAAATGGAAAATGTACTTTCGTCCATAACTGCACGAACTCTGCTTGTAGCAATAAGCTCAGATTTACTTTTTCCTGTTGGCGAGCACGAACTTATGGCAAAACACATACACGGAAGCACTTTGAGAGTCATTGATTCGGATTTTGCACACGATGGATTTCTTGTGGAGAGTGATAAACTTAACGATATAATTTTGGAATTTTATGGATAGAATAAATATAGGACTGTTTGGTTTTGGAACCGTTGGTGAAGGATTATGGCAAGCACTTGAAAAGGTGGATACAGGTCGCGCCGTCATAAAAAAAATCTGCATAAAAAATCCTGACAAAGGACGCTCTATACCTTCAACATTTTTTACTGTAAATCCTGATGATATTTTTCAGGACGATGAAATAAATCTTATTGTGGAAGTTATTGATGACGATAAATTTGCATACGACATTGTCGTTCGTGCGCTGAATAAAGGTATTTCTGTCGTATCTGGCAATAAGAAAATGCTCGCGTATCATCTTCCCGAACTGATAGAAATGCAGCAAAAAACAGGTGCAGCACTTCTCTATGATGCCTCTGCCTGCGGCAGTATCCCTGTAATTCGTAATTTGGAAGAATATTACGATAACGATCTTTTAATTTCCGTAAAAGGAATTTTGAACGGCTCGTCAAACTTTATTCTTTCAAAAATTTTCAACGAAAAAATCAGTTATGATACTGCTCTAAAAATGGCGCAGGATCTTGGTTTTGCAGAAAGCAATCCCACGTTTGACGTTGATGGTTTTGACGCTCTTTTCAAACTCGTAATAATCACTATGCACGCCTTTGGGGAGTATGTTAATCCTGACAAACTTCTAAATTTTGGGATAAGTAATTTATCCGAAGACGACATTCGTTTTGCGCGAGAAAAAGATGTTAGAATAAAACTTGTCGGACAGGTGGAAAAACTTGATGACACGAATATTACTCTCTTTGTTCTGCCTCAACTTATCACTCGTGACAAATATATTTATAGTGTAGAGGATGAATTTAATGGAGTTGTAATTAAGGGAGAATTTTACTACAAACAATTTATGTTCGGACAGGGTGCGGGCAGCAAGCCTACAGGCTCGGCTGTGCTTAGCGACATCACTGCGCGTTTTCACGATTATCGCTACGAGTATAAAAAATATCATCGTTCTACAAAATTCTGCTACACCGAAAATCATACAATCCGCGTTTATCTTCGCTACGAAAGCGATAGCGACCTTTCGCTTTTTAATTTCAGTGAAATCACGGAGCGTTATTGGAGTAAGGAATATAAATATGTAGTCGGCAAAATTTCGCTTGCAGACCTTATTAGAATTAAAGGGGAATTGCGGCAGCGTAATTTATTTTTGGCAGCATATCCTTGAAAATTTTTACCTGATAGAATTATAAATGTTAAAATAACACTATGGAAGAGATAATACTTAAACTCAAACAACAAATTATTGAGCAGCTGAATTTAGAGGACATTACGCCCGAAGACATTGATACTAATGCGCCACTTTTTGGTGAAGGGCTTGGACTTGATTCTATTGACGCTCTCGAAATAACACTTATTCTCGAAAAAGAATACGGCATTCGCTTTGCCAATCCCGCAGATGCAAAACTTGTTTTCTACTCCATTGCTACCCTTGCCGAATATATCGAAAAAAACGGAAAGTAATGCGTATTGCAATTACAGGTATTGGTGTTATTAGCGGACAAGGCGTTGGTGTAAAACAGACGTTACGGAATTTGCTTAATCCGCAGTTGTTTCTCGGAAAAGCCAAACTTTTTGACACCTCGCTAAAAGTACCTGTCTGCGAAGTTCCACTTTCTAACAAGGAACTTGCAGTAATGGTTGGTGGAAATCATTCGCGTACTGCAATGCTTGGAATGGTTGCGGCGAGAGAGGCTATGACTGACGCTTTTGGCGGGACAGGGGCTTTTAAAAATGGTGGTGCTTCTGATTTTAACGGAGTTGGTGCTTCTGATTTTGGCGGTGGCAGGATTGGTCTTGTATCTTCCACCTCTACTGCTGGAATGGACAGAACTGAAAAGTTTTATCGGCTATATATGCAACATTCCATAGACATTGATATTAGAGATATTGAGGAGCATGATTGTGGCAGCAGCACAATCAATATAGCACGTTACTGCAAAATAACAGATTTTGCCACAACAATTTCCACCGCCTGTTCTTCGTCTGCCAATGCAATCATTCTTGGCGCAGGGCTTATTAGGCAAGGGCTTTTAGATACAGTGCTTGTTGGTGGAACAGATGCTCTTTGTATTTCCACGCTCAATGGTTTTAACTCATTGAAAATTCTTGACAGTGAGCCTGCACGACCGTTTGACGCTTCTCGCGCAGGACTTAATCTTGGCGAGGGTGCAGGATATATTGTTCTGCAAAGAGAAGATATTGTTACTCGCACTCCGTACGCCTATTTGAGTGGCTACGCCAATGCTACTGACACTTTTCATCAAACTGCTTCGAGCGAAAACGGCGAAGGCTCTTTTAGGGCGATGTCCGAAGCGTTAATGGTGAGTGGCTTGCAACAGTCGGATATTGATTACATAAACGTACATGGTACAGGAACACCTAACAATGACACTTCGGAGGGAGCAGCAATTTTGCGAATATTTGGTACAAATGTGAACACAGGCAGGTGTGTAAACATTCCACCATTCAGTTCTACAAAACCACTTACAGGGCACACATTAGCCGCTTGTGGCGGGATTGAAGCAGTCTTCTGTGTGCTGGCATTACAATACGGCTTACTATACCCTAATTTAAACTTCAAAAATCCCATACTACCTGAATTAGTGCCACAGACCAAGTTGGTAACAGACCGTCCCTTATCTCATATTCTCTCAAACTCCTTAGGTTTCGGCGGCAATTGCACTTCACTCATATTTTCGCATATTCGTTAATTTTATTTTCATTGTTCATACGAAACTCGCCAATAAACATTCATCCATATTTAAAAATAATTTGTTGAAATTTGTTTTTTTTGAAAAAAAATTCTATCTTTGCAACCGCAATTCAGGATATGGGTTGTTTTTTCAAGGTGCTCATTAACTTAATTAAAACAATATTACTATGAAAAAAACTTTATTGATCTGCGCTGTTGCGCTTTTCACATTCGCCTGCAAGCCCGCTGCTACTCCCGCTGTTGAGGGAACTGACACTGCTGCTTGCAAAGAAGTAGTTTCTGACTCATCAAAATGCTGCAAGAAAGACACGGCTGCTTGCACTAAGACTGATGCAGAAAAGAAATGCTGCAAAAAAGAAGAAGAAAAGAAGTAATTTCTCTTTTTCGGGAGTTTAGCTCAGTTGGTTCAGAGCGTCTGCCTTACAAGCAGAGGGTCGGGGGTTCGAATCCCTCAACTCCCACAGATTAAATAAGTGTTATATTATCAGGGGTTTACATTAAATTGTAAGCCCTTTTTTATTGCCTTTTTTTACGCCAAAGGTACGAAATTTTCACACAATCGTCCACGCAAAACATTAAACTTTGAAAAACCGGCAGACATCTTTTTAGCAGATATTTTATAACTTTGCTTGTTGAATCTATAGACATAATAGGCTTCTGCCAAAGAATGTGGCTTTTGCCAAAATAAGATAACTTGTAATGTACAATTTTGATAAAATAATAGACAGGGCAGGAACAAATGCCGTAAAGACTGATATGCTAAAAGCGAATTTCGGTTCTGACAATCTTATACCTCTGTGGGTCGCAGATATGGACTTTGAAACGCCATCGTTTATCATTGAAGCGTTGCGACTGCGCTTGGAACATCCTGTTTTGGGCTATACTGTAACGTCATCTACATATTTTCCGACCATTAAAAAGTGGATAAAAGACCGTCATAATTGGGATATTTCAACCGACTGGATTTCGTTTGTTCCGGGTGTTGTGCATGGTCTTGCTCTTGTTCTCGAATACTTCACACG
Source organism: Bacteroidales bacterium (assembly GCA_031274555.1). GTDB lineage: Bacteria > Bacteroidota > Bacteroidia > Bacteroidales > P3 > JAIRNR01. The sequence continues at coordinate 9,755 of JAISPZ010000066.1, forward strand.
CCCCGGCGACAAGGTTATTATTCAGCCGCCTGTATATCACCCTTTTCGTCTTGTTCCTCAACATACAGGGAGAGAGGTTGTGTTTAATCCGCTAAAATTTCGGCAGACAGGCGGTCGGGCTTCCGATTGTTACGAAATGGATTTCGAGAATTTGGAAAGTGTTATAGATGAGCATTGTAAAGTCTTGATTTTAAGCAATCCTCACAATCCCGCAGGTATTGTTTGGAGCAGGGAAACGTTACAGCGGCTGGCTACTATATGCCGTAAGCATAAGATACTTATAATATCGGACGAAATTCACAGCGACCTTACGCTTTTCGGCTCTACGCATACGCCTTTTGCAACTGTTTCCGACGAAGCCATAATTCTTCATGCACCGTCAAAAACGTTTAATATCGCGGGAATGAACAGTTCTTTCTTCATTATTCCGAATGAAAAAATCCGTCATGATTTTTATCATTGGCTTAAAGCCGAAGAACATAATTCAGCACCTTTTCTTTCGATTATCGCTGCTGAGGCGGCACTTGCGTTCGGTAACGAATGGCGTTTGGAACTGATAAAATATCTTGAAGGCAACACTCGTTTTGTCGCAGAATTTATTGAAAAAGAAATCCCCAGAATAAAAGTTATTTTGCCCGAAGCCTCTTTTCTCATCTGGCTCGACTGCCGAAATCTCGGCTTGTCGCAGCCTGAACTCATTGATCTATTTGTAAAGAAAGCAGGGCTTGCCCTAAACGATGGCTCAATGTTTGGTATCGGTGGCGAAGGCTTTATGCGCTTAAATATAGGCTGTCCCCGCTCCGTCCTCGAAAAAGCGTTGCGACAATTGTCAATTGTCAATTGTTAATTGTCAATTCTTATAGAATGTAGAATTTAGAATGTAGAATTACGGCTGACGCAGTTGTTAATTGTCAATTGTTAATTGTCAATTGTCAATTAGGCTGACGCGTCTGTTGTTAGTGCATATTGTTTGTGAGTAAGAATTGCTGCCTGTTCGTAATTCGTAATTCGTAATTCGTAATTCGTAATTGATTAAGGAGATTTCGCCTAACCGACCGTTTTCTTTCTTGACGAACTAAGAAAAAAAACACATTCGCCTGCTTCATTTTTCGTTATGTCATTTCTTGTTATCGTATAATGTTTTAGCACTTTCAGAACATTCTTGCTGCTTGTTTGCGAATGAATATCCGTAAAGTGATTATTTTCGATAATTTTCTTTGCTTCTTCTTTTTCTATTGCAGTCAGACTGTTAAAATCTTTCCACCATTTTGCTGTATAGCCTTTTTCTTCAAAGAATAGACGGTAAAGTATATATGGTTCAGGCATATAAAGCAGCCTCTCAAATTCTTCTTCTGTGTTTCCAAAAGCCTTGTAAAAAAAACTTTTACCTTTTCCTATCTTACCTTTTGTAGCATTGAGAATTGTTTGTATTGCTCGAATAAATTTACGATTCCAATGTTCGCCCAAAAAATCTCGATTGAACCTATCTTTTCCTGTTATTGGATGATATTTCATTGGAAAAGAATAGATGCTGATATTTTTATATTTGTATTCCTCACAAAGTTCTACATTAATTTTAAGACGAGTATATAAATCAACAGGCTCGTCGTCAAAATTGTAAAGCAAATAATTTGAAAAATCTTTAATTCCCGCTTCAATACTCATTCTAATTGCCTTTTCATACTTTTCACGTCCTTTAATATTGTCAAAAGCAATACGCAATGGACGTATTGGTATTTCACTTAATAATTTAGCCTTTTCGTCCGTAAATAACCTTGCGTCCACACCCTGGTTAAAATCCACATAACGCAAACGGGCGCGTCTTTTTATGTGCTTATTATACAATTCGGAAACGTATGGGGCTAATTCCAACAGTTTTTCTTTCGTAATATTGTCTAAATCCAAAACATTGTTGTCTTTTAAATAATTATAGAAAGATTGTTGTACCTCTCCTTTCAACACGTTCAGCAATTCCCTTATTAGGTTGTATGCTCGTTTAATATACGCTTTATCGTTTGTGTTTTCCGACAAATTTTTAATGGCAATATCAAATTGATTAGGCTCCATGTATTTAGCCCCCTTTGTAAATCCAGCTTTTTTAATTTCTTCGATAATTGCAGGAAATTGTTTTGAAGCCAACACATTATTGTCTAAAAGTAAAAGATTCCTCTTATCTCCGTATTTCTTTTTCGTTTCCTCTATTCTATCCACAATAGGAATATAATCACAGTATTTTGGCTCTATCGTCGGCACTGCACAAAAACTGCAGTCACGAATACAACCTCTGGTCATATATCCATAGTAAGCATTATTTTCAGGATATTTATATCCAATTTCATCTAAAATAGAATAATCCAAAGGCAATGTATCAATGATAATCTTGTTATCGTCCAAGATACCGGATTTATCTAACAAACCCTTGTATGGGACAATATCGGTCGCTTCGACAACATCCTCATACAAAACAGTTGCCATAACGCCTCCAACTTTCAATTCTTGAATATCCTTAACAAGTTTTTTTGCAAAATTAATTGTATCAATAGTTACTTTCCAGTAAAAGGTAAATAAAGTAGCAACATATATTCTGTCATATATCGGATGTTCTTCGTATTTCTTTTTACGATAAAAATCCCGGCAATCTTTTAAGCATTTCAATACTAATTCTCTATTATTGGATTCCGGCAGTTTTTCTAAAAAATCTTCGTGCCCTTTTTTAATGTATTGAAAAATATATTGCTTTTTCTCATTCCAAAATATTGTACTATCATTGTTTTTTAGTGTGTCAATGCAAGCATTGGTAATATTCTCTATAACCAAATCTCGTAAATCACCTTTGAAAAAAGTAACATTATCGCCTAACATACGATGGTATGTTGCTATCTTCATTAATCCAATTGGCGGATATTTATTCTTATAATTAGGCTCTATTAAGAGTATATTTCTCATTTTTTCAAATCGTCTTCTATCTTTTGTATTAATTCTTCGGCAGCTTTTCTGATAAGATTTTGCCGAATTACATTATACACTTTTTCCAAAAGCGTTGTTTCTTGCGGAGATAAGGGTTTTTTTTGTATGGCGGATATTTGCGTATATTTTGTTTCAGTAGATTTGGTATCATCTTCGGGGGGATTTTCTATTTTGTCAGATACATCAAAATCAAATCCTGCATCTTTAAGGCTTTTTTCTAACATATTGTGCAAAACTGCATCTTTGTTTTGATATTTATTCAATAATTTTGGCAGTGATTTTTTTAGAGAAGTTATGTCTTTTTCTAATTTTTTTATCTCAACGGACAACTTTTCTTTAATTGCTGTATCAAGAGTTTCATCTTTAATTTTCTCTTTTTTATTTTCTAAATCTTGCTTCGCTTTAATTGCTGTATTTTTTCTGGAAAAATCATAATATATATTATATAGCTGTCTGTGAAAGAAGTCTTGTAATTGTTTTACCAGTTGAGAACATTCCTCGTTTTCAATAAAAAAATCCCTACGTGCATTAGGCGTTAACTTTTTATTAATTGCGTAAACTTCACCCACAAAATAACGATTCCCTAACTTTTCTTTATGATAAACATCAAGTCTGTTTTCTAATCCTATTTGGATATTGGATTTTCGCAAACGAATACCTCTTTCCTTATTTTCGTCCGGTATTTGGTACATCTTTTCGGATACACCATACCAGCCCCAATGCAATAATGAGTCATTATAGAAGGCTTCAAAAAATCTTATGTCTATGATTTCACAAAATTCTTTCTTATTATAATGTATCGTATTTTTGTATCCCTTGAATAATTGTTCTCCATTAAGCAAGAGTTTATATTCATCCAATGCTACATTGTTTTTTCGAGCTTCTTCATATATCTTATGCCTATGAGTAAAGTGTGATGCGAAAGGAATAGGAGCTACCATTGATAAATAATCTCTAACTTTTTCCACATCTAACAACTCTTCATTTTCAACACCCTCCATTGTAACCTTAAAATAATGTTCTTCCTTGTTTTCATTCTGAAAGGAATAGTCTGTAATTATACTTATCAATTCTGCCGCATCAATTTTGACACTATCATCATTAATACTATTTTTCAAAAGTTTGGCATCCCAAATCATTATACTTTTGACCTCTTCTCCATAAAAAGAAGTTTCAAAAGTTAATTTATCACAATACCCTAATCCCCCTAATCTCCCTATCCCTCTAAATCCTTTATCCTCGTATTTATTTTTTGTTGATTGGGCGATATTTCCCAATAGAGGCAATACCTCTGGCGATTTTATCCCAGTCGCGTTATCTTCAATAATAATCGTTCTTGCCTTTTTATCAATCTGAATATAAATACAGGCTTCATTATCGGATTGATATAGATTTTGACACTTGGCAACATCTATCTGGTCGGCTGCATTTTGCACATATTCCCGATAGACAAAACGTGGGTCGTCATACATCCCAACGGTGAGATTTTCTATTACATTCTTACCTATGACTGGCTTAAATCTTTCGTTAGTGTTCATTTGTGAAACTCCTCTCTTATTTTTTGCGGAACATTCTTGATGTCTTCGTCGTAACCGTGATATTTATTATCAAGATGACTTTTAAAACATACAAAAGTTTGATTTGCATCATCGTAGTTGTAGAAATCATTCCCGTATTGGGTAGCATTATCCAAAAGATTTTGCGGAATTGATAAATTTTTTCCATCAAAACAAGTTAAAGGATAAATCCATTTGTCATCTTCCTCTCGCCTTCCCTTTATTCTGTCATGCTTTGAATTATGTTCAAAAACTTTTCTTATATTATTCAAATAAAAATCTTTAACTGTTGACTTAGTGTTTTCGTGAATTATTGTTTTATGAGTTTTTGAAATATTATTCTTTGTTTGCAAATCTGGATTATTTTGCCAGCGGGTGCTAAAAGTACAAAAAACATGTTCATCCGCACTATTGTGAATTTCTGTTATTAAGTAGCCAATCTCTGTTTGTAAATCATCGCTAAAATATTGAAAACAAATATTAGGAAAACTATTGATAGCGGAAGTTATTGCCCTATATGAAACATTCCTTTTTGTAGCCAAAAATTGTAAAACTAACCTTTGAAAATCAAACATTTTATGCTCATTACAAGTTTTATATGGGAACAAAACTCTAATATTATTCAATAATTCTTCTCTCGCTACAAATTTTAGATTATTACAATTCTCAAAAGCCTGAATAAATAAAAAAACCTCACTCTTAAGTGTATAATAAGAATATTGATTTGTATTAAAATCATTTTCGTCCCAAACAATAGCCGATATATCTAAAACAACTTTTGCCTCCATAATTATTGTTTTATTTTTGCTTTTTTTGCTTGAGCCATTATTATTGCGCCAAAATCCTCTGTTTGTTCAACAAAATCAGTTGGGAAATAGTCAAATGTTCCCATGTCGTCCAAATTAAGTTTATGAAACAAATGTTCAGTTTCTCTCTGTTCTACAAATACAAGATTTATTTTTTCTGCTAAATTTGCCTTGCTTTCGGCAACTCGTCTTCTCATTCGTGTAATAAAATGATCACTATGCGTTTCTATAAGAAAACGCTTGCCTGTCAAAGACATTGAATAAATGAAATCAAACAAAAGACTTTGTACTTTGGGATGCAAATGTATTTCAGGTTGTTCAAGAATTAATAAACCGTTTTTATCCATTCTTAATCCCTCAACGATAATGGGGAGAACTTGGCTTATACCAAATCCCACTTGTCGGATAGTTGATTCAACTCCGTAATGATTGATGACTTTGACAATATATCTATCATTATCTTTATCAGCTGTAATGTCTTTCGCAAGATGAAAAACATCGCATATCCAATATTTAACAGCTTCACTTAAAGAAATTTGTTTTAACTCTCCAATAGTGTCATCTTTTTGAATTGGGCAAAACTCAACTATATTACTTGCTTCTTCTTCGAGAAACTGTGCTGCATATTCTCCATTTTTTCCAATATATTTATTCTTTTTGTTGTGTGGATAAAAATCGTTTGGTTCAGCTCTCAGAGGTCCGATATAAAAGATTTTCGCAAAATAATCGCCTAAAAACTGCAAAATATTTTGAGTTTTTATTTCGTCTCCAATATCTTCATTTATAAGTGTTAATGGTATAAATGAATTGAAACTTAATGTGGCATCATTTATTGGTTTCAGATTGTTATTCTCGTCTAAAATTGGCATAAAATTACCAAATAAGAGGGTATCTGTAGTAACATTGTATTTGCCGTTATTATTCAAAAACTCAATAGAATGTACTTTTTCTTTATTATTGAAAATAGTAGTATATTGGAATTTGATTTTTTTTAGAATTATATCATTACCAATACTTGAATATTTTGCACTTATATACAAATTTTCTATTTCTGAAATACCTTGAATGACTATATTTTTTTTTAGTTCTTGTTTGTTAAATTGCACTTCAAATTCTATGTCATTATTACTATCTTTTTTGTAAACTAAACTGTCATATTCTCCCAATTTTATCAAATCACCATCAAAAACTAATATCGGATTTGCCAACTGCGCCTCTATGGTCTGTTTAAGCAACAGCAGAAATTGAATAAACGAAGTTTTTCCGCTACTATTTACGCCAGAAATAATATTGATGGAATTAAATGAAAAGTCTTTTAATTCTCTGATTGTCTTGAAATTATTTATTGAAAGTTTCATACCTTAACCGTTTTTAAATTGTTTATATATGGGTTTTGGAAACTTGATATTTAACAGAGAGCGAAATACTGGATTCTGTAAAATATATTCCCCTTGTTTTAAACGAGTAAGCATTGACTTATACACCGGCGGAACAAACTGAAAATCCCCTTTTGAAATTTCAATCACGTTCGTACGTCCGTACGCCAACGTTGCACAATTTCCCTTTACCCGCTTGTGTAAATCGCTAATAAATTGTTCTGCACCGAATAGAATAATCCCCAGTGAGCGTCCCCTTTCAGTTATATCAAGCAGTTGTTTCAAAATCGGTGAATTTTTGGGTATCTCGCTTGAAGCATATTTATTCAATTCATCAATAAAGATGATAACTTTTGAAGGTATTTCTTTTTCAGGTCGGTCGGTAGTTCCTAATTTCAAATCATAAATAGCCCTCATTACATCCCCAAAAACAAATCCTTGCGTTTCTTCATCTAATTTGGCAACATCTACAACAAAAATTTCGTTCTTTTTTATGTTTTGAATCTGCTCTTTTAAGCGGACTTCATGACGTTCGCAACAACGATTTGCAAATAGCGATTTGTTTTTTTCGTACGATTTGTTAAATAAGCGGTAAAATTTACGCCAACTCAATACTGTTATCTCTTTCCCGCTACTATCTTTATTGCCGGATTGAGTCTGCTCGTACAACGTCTTTTTTAGTTCTTCCCACGAGGTAATATTATTAAACTTACCTTGTTCTGTGGCAATATAGTTTACGATAGATTCCATCGTTTCGTTTGGGTCGTCCACATTGGCAAACAATAAATCAATACTATCTCTATCTTCTTCAAATATATACTTGTATTGAAAGGCACATTTTCGTTTGATTTGATTCTTTACATCTTCGGTTGCTGCATACGTAGTAGGCGCAATATCTTTTGAATAAGGATAGAAATATTTAACATTGTCGAAAGGCTTCTTTTCAAGTCTTAATTTTTCGTATATTGGAAATATCTCATCAATATCTTCTTTATTAGTATTGATCTCGTCAATAGCCAGTAAATCACGTCCTTTCACATTCAACATAACGAAAGCTACCGATTCGTCTTCTTCCGATTTTTCTATTGTATCTTGTATTGACTTCATTAAGAACATAGCATAAGAGGTCTTTGAAGCCAAACCCGATATACCCGAAATATTTAGATGCGCCCCTTCTGGACCAATCAGAAAATGAGAATTGAAGTGTACCGGTATTACCTTTTTATTGTCCCCTTCATACATTTCTATAAATCCTGCAGGTAACGGGTTTTTAATATCAGACAAACCTAATGCCTCTTTGATCTGGGCTTCATCTGCCAATAGAACAAGCGATCCATCAAGCACAGGCGTATAAATATTTTTTGTATTTCCAACCACACGACATTTCACATAGTTCATTCCTATACGTTCTGTGAGAGGTTCATGCTCCACGCTACCGAAGTCACTTGAAATAAATCCTGCCAAATAACTTGGTGCGTCCGTTATATGTGAAATTTCCTCCACAACACCATACGTTTCCGTATTCTCAATGTGCTTTACTACAACCACATCAAAAGGTTTTAATTGACATCTTTTGTCTGTCCAAAAATAAAAATCATCAATTGTTGTTGGATTCTTCTCTGTTGCTACTACTTTTCCTATTGCCATATCTTAAAATAAATTTAGAAAATGCAAATCACTTATGTATTGGCTTTTAATATATTTTTCTGTAAGGTAAACCGGATATAGATGATTCGCCCAACGATTATCATTTCCATAACACACAGGATTGCGCTCATTGATAATATTTGCAGTAATTGTATCTATTTCATCGGTTTCCAATCCGTGTTCACTTTCAGAGCCTGTCATTAGCATCTTTTCCATTTTCAATACGCCTGAAAACGGTGTTTCCGTATATTTGGCATCACGGATACGAACATACCATACAGCAAATTTCACATCGCCAAACTGTTCGCCGGGTTCGTACATAACAGCGGGCGTACGATGATACAACTTCAAATTAGCGATGACATAAGCGTTACTTTTATCGTTTTTATCCTTTAATAATTCGGGGTTAAATTGTTTTGAAATACCTATAACCCAACGGTAATTATTTCGTATTTTTGAGATTTCTTTAAAATCGCAGGTTTTCATCGGCTTGTATTGCAAAGAGCCGTCCTTTATTAAATAGGAACTGAAACTCAATAAATTTTTTGCTGTGAGTTGTGCAACGATTTTCTTCTCACACTCAACCATTTCATCCTGAATCTTTGCAATCCCCTTGTTTTCAAAAGTTTCGCCATCCTGTAATCGTTTAGAATCGTATGGCAAGATTTTTGAAATCTTCAGACGATATTTAGACAAAGTGGAAGTTTGATTAATTTTATCTGCAAGTGAATTAAAAAACAATTCAGGCTTATATCCATCTGCATGGGCATAATCGGGCAAAGACAATACCAAATTGTGTTCAAGGGCTATTTTGGAAAATTTAGATGGACTGACCCGTCGACAGCAACCAACACCAATTTGTCCAGCAATAATAGGGAATACTTTTTTTTGATATTCAATATCATCAATCTTGTACGTTCTACGAGAGCCGTCAAGAAAAAAAGCAAACAAAGGAATGTCTTTTTCAATCTGTTTGGCTCGCTTCGACAAGTCCCTCATATTCGGAGAATGGTCGGTTTCACCATATTCCTTCAAATTTATCTTATCGCCTACTTTATCTTCGTATGCAATAGAGGGTACTATCACTCCATCGTAACAGAATTTAAACGAAGTATAGCATTTACCGTTCGTTTCTTTTTCGATGAATGATAATATTCTGTCTATTGCCATACAAGTATTTATTCATCTTTAAAACTATAACAACAAAGTTTAAAAAATCAGTTTGCAAAGGTACAGCTTTTTTTCGTATTTATGCCAAAAAAATGTCAGCGCAAATAAACGAGATAATTAACAGCTTTCAACAGGAAGCTAACAGGTTTTCCACAAGTTATTCTATTGGTAGAAATATTATTTTTATGTACTTTTGCCACGAACGGATTTTTAATAAATTTTTAAGCAATTTCCGCCAAGCAAATGGAAACAGAAACAATTCGCAGAAATGCAATAAAAAATTCGCTGTCAGATAAGATATTTCTGGAACAGGGAAAACTTCCACCACAGGCTGTGGAAGTAGAACGGCTTATACTCGGAGCATTTATGATAGACGAAAACGCTCAAGTGGCAGTCGGAGATATTTTGCGTCCAGAGTTTTTTTACATTCCCGAACATCAGACAATTTTCAAAGCAATATCAGAACTTATTGCAGACTCCCGCCCAATAGACCTTATAACTGTTTCGGAACATCTTAAAAAAAGTGGAGAACTTGAAGCTATTGGCGGTGTAGCATATATATCATCCCTGACAAACAGAATATCTTCTTCGGCACATATTGAATTTCACACAAAAATAGTTCAGGAAAAATATATTCAACGCGAACTTATAAAAACAGCTGCCGTAATAACTAAAGAAGCATTTTCCGAAACATCCGATGTCATAGAAACACTTGACCGTGCAGAACAGAAACTTCTTGATATTGGCGATGCAAACTTCCATAATGAGTATCAGGATATTCATCTTCTTGTTGCGCAAGTGCGCCAAAATATCGAAGAAGTCAGCAAGTTGCAGGATTCCATGAGTGGTATTCCGTCAGGATTTACCGAGTTGGATAAAATCACAAACGGCTGGCAGAAAGGCAACCTTATAATAGTGGCAGCACGTCCCGCTATGGGTAAAACAGCATTCGCTCTTTCGATGGCTCGAAATATGGCTGTCGATTTTAAACGTCCTGTCGCATTTTTTTCTCTTGAAATGACGGCAGTAGAGCTTGCCCAACGCCTCGTTTCGAGCGAATCGGAGATAAAGGGTGAACAGTTAAAACGTGGCGAACTTTCGGCAACGGAATGGGAAAGATTAATTGAAAAGTCTGCAATACTCGCGGACGCACCTCTCTACATAAACGACAGTTCGGCAATCACCATGTACGAACTCCGCGCCCAATGCAGACGTCTAAAGCAGAAGCATAAAATAGAGGCTGTATTTATCGACTATCTTCAACTCATGCAAGGCGGTTCAACATTTAAAGGTGGCACAAGGGAGCAGGAAATAAGTCAGATTTCACGTCAGTTAAAATCGCTTGCAAAGGAACTTTCAATACCCGTAATAGCACTCGCACAGTTGAGCCGTCAGGTGGAAACACGCGGTGGCGACAAGCAGCCACAGCTTTCCGACCTTCGTGAATCTGGTGCTATTGAGCAGGACGCGGATATTGTATCGTTTATATACCGTCCTGAATATTATGGGCTTAAAGAAGACGACAAAGGAAATTCCACGCTTGGAAAAGGCTACATAAAGGTGGCAAAGCATCGTAATGGTTCAACAGGAAATGTCGCTCTGCGATGGATAAATCATCTTGCACGTTTTGAAAATATAGAACAGGATACTTCGCCTAATTCGGAGCAGTGGTATATCCCTAACGACTCGCAAGGTCAAAGTCAAGGTCCTTCCATTGTTACAATACCCTCCAAAATGAATGACGAACAAATTCCTTTTTAATCAATTTTCAACAAATTTTGTAACTTCGCAGGAATGAAGCGTTTTTGTCTATTGACTACACTTGTGATTTCCCTGTCATTTTCCACTCATGCACAGGACACCATAGCTCCTGCGTATTTGCTGCCCGCACAGCATGACACTGCGAAATCCATAATACCTGATCCATACATTTTTGTTGATAGATACAGCGTATCGGAGAGCAGGGACGACAGTCTTCTTATTTGGGAGATGTTTTCGGATTATTCGCATTTTTATGAACTCGAAAGTATAGTGGAACAATATCTTTCGTTTGACGATAATACTATCCATTATTCACCGCGTTTCGATCCTCTAAAAAAGAAAGACACCACCTTGATTTATCTGTTGGACAGTGGCGAATATGTTCATCCGTCCCCAGGCCATATTACGTCCCGCTTCGGTCCTCGCCGCAGGAAGTACCACTATGGTACGGATATAAAACTTTATACCGGCGATACTGTTCGTTCGGCATTTGATGGTGTGGTACGAATTTCAAGATATAATCGAAGCTATGGTTACTTGATAATTGTGCGGCACTATAACGGACTCGAAACATATTATGCTCATTTGTCGAAACTTATCGCTGTGCCTGACCAAAAAGTGAAAGCTGGTGACGTACTCGGACTTGGAGGTAATACTGGACGAAGTTCTGGGGCGCATCTCCATTGGGAGATACGCTATCTCGGCACACCGATAAATCCTGAAAAGATAGTTGATATTGCAAATGGGAAATTATTTTCCGACACTCTCTATCTTTGCAGAGCGTTATTTTCATATATAAAGGGTAGCGGAAGTGACGGCACAACTCGTTATCACAAGGTTAAAAACGGCGAAACTCTCTCGTCTATTGCTCGCCGATACGGTACTTCAGTCTCAAATTTGCAACGTCTTAACCGCATGAGCCGCTCAACCACTATAAGGGTCGGCAGTTCGCTCAGAGTACGGTAGCGTTGCCACCGAAACCCGCAGTGGGGCGCGTTAGGGATAGGAGCGGAAATCCTTTTGCCTGCGGTGGGTTTTGGGGTTGTTAGTGCGCGGGGGCGGGGGGACGGCGGGGGAATGGGTGGCGAGTGGGCGGTATGTCTGTTGATGAGATTGCGACAGGGCGCGGGGCGCAGGCGGACAGGCGGCGAGCAGGGACGTGGGGGCGCGGGGGCGGCGCGAGAGAGGTGTAGCACTCGTAATTCGTAACTGATAATTCGTAATTGGATAGGGCGTGGGGTGCGTGAGGGATAGAGCGAATATCCTTTTGCCTGCGGTGGGATTGAGGATTGTCAGTGGGATAAAGGTGTTGGTGGATTTGGGGCAGGGTGTTGGTTTTTGCGAACCAACGGTGGGATTGAGGATTGTCAGTGGGATAAGGGTGTTGGTGGATTTGGGGCGGGGTGTTGGTTTTTGCGGACAGGCAAAAGATTATTGCTTCGCAATGAAGTCGCTCTCGCTCGGCATAGTCCGCGCAAGCGCGTCCTCTGCCCTCGCTTACTCGCGACTTTGCAGCGATAGCCCGACCCTGCTGCGGACAGACGGACGGCGGGCGTAGTCAAGATGTGGTGTAACAGGGCTGGCGGCTTCAATATTCCTTTTCTGTCCGCAACAGGGGCACGCCCAAATAAGAAACAGGGGCACGCTCAAATAAAACCTTGTCAGTTTTTCACTATCTTTGCCTTTATACTGAAAAAATATGTCTGAAGTTTATTTTACTAATCTGCGCACTCACGCCGGACACAACTTGTTGCATAAGTTGGAGAAAATCGTGCTTAAAGCTGGCATTGAAAATATTGATTTCAAGAAGAAAATCATTGCTGTAAAAATTCATTTCGGCGAGGCGGGAAATCTCGCTTATCTACGTCCGAACTATGCTGCGGCTATTGTCAAGTTGTTGCAACGTTTTGGCGGAAAGCCGTTTTTAACCGATAGCAACACGCTTTATACGGGTTCGCGCTCTAATGCGGTGGATCATTTTATGTGTGCCATGCAGAATGGATTTAATCCGCTCGCTGTGCCGTGTCCGGTAATTATTGCTGACGGGCTTAAAGGTACCGAATATCGTGAGATAAATATTGACGGCGAACTTTGTAAAGCACCTAAAATCGGCTCTGCCATTGCCGATGCGGATATTGTGATAAGTATGAACCATTTCAAGGGACACGAACAGGCGGGTTTTGGCGGCTGTATCAAGAATTTGGGAATGGGTAGCGGCAGTGTCGGTGGCAAGATGGAGATGCATGGAAATTCGCAGCCGCAGGTGCAGAAAAATAATTGCACAGGTTGTCGTGTATGTGTTAAAAATTGCAATTATGGGGCGATTACTCTTAGTGACGAAAGACGTGCTGTTATTAACTATTCGCTCTGCGTAGGGTGTGGACAGTGTGTTGCACTTTGTCAGTATGACGGAGTAGTGCTTGGTTCAAGCGATACTACGGAAAATCTTTCGCGCAAAATTGCTGAATATACGAAAGCGGTAGTTTTTGACAAGCCCAATTTTCACATCAATTTTATTATGAATGTGTCGCCTGAATGTGATTGTTGGGGACATAACGATGCTGCGATAATTCCTGATTTGGGTATTGCCTGCTCATTCGATCCTGTCGCTCTTGATGCGTGCTGTGCCGATATTGTTAAGAATGCTCCTGTCCTGAAAAATACATTTCTTACTGATAAAAATCCGAACGTCGAGAGTGGCATTGGGGAAGACAAATCGCACCTGCTACATCCAAACGCTCGCTTTGACGCGGGATTGGAACATGCCGAAAAAATCGGCGTAGGCACACGCAAATATCAACTGATAGAGGTAAAATAATCGGTACGCACAAAACTATTATGCAGAACGCCCACACACAAGTCAAAACAGACACAAACGTAAAGGTCGCAACAGTTATTCTCAATTGGAATGGTAAACATTTTTTAGAAAAATTTTTGCCTGTACTTTTATCTTGCAATACACAAGAACGTTCGGAAATTATTATTGCCGATAACGCTTCTACCGACGAGTCTGTTTCTTTTCTCAAAAACAATTATCCAAATATTCGCATTATTGAAAACTCTTTTAACGAGGGCTTTGCGGGTGGGTATAACACTGCGTTAAAGCAAGTCGAAGCTGAATATTATATACTGCTAAATTCCGATATTGAAGTTACTCCTCATTGGATTGAGCCAATTATTGAAATGATGGATAACGATAAAAAAATTGCTGCTGTCCAACCAAAAATTCTCTCATATTACGAAAAAGAAAAGTTTGAATATGCTGGCGCAGCGGGCGGTTTCATCGACTATCTGGGTTATCCCTTTTGCAGGGGCAGAATATTTGCAAACACTGAAAAAGACGAACATCAATACGACAATGTATGCGAAATTTTTTGGGCGACAGGTGCTGCAATCTTTGTCAGAGCTGAAGTCTATCACTCGCTCGGCGGATTAGACAGAGATTTTTTTGCACATCAGGAAGAAATTGATTTTTGTTGGAGAGCAAAAAATAACGGATATAAAATAATGTACTGCCCCAACTCCACTATTTATCATATTGGCGGTGGCACCTTACCTAAAAGCTCCGCAAGAAAAACATATCTTAATTTTAGAAATAATTTTGCCCTTTTGTATAAAAATTTACCAAAAAATAAATTTCTAAAAATATTTTTTTTACGTTTTCCACTTGATATTTTAGCTGCATTTTCTTTTCTTGCAAAAGGCAATTTGGCAGAATTTTTTGCCGTATTTAAGGCGTTTCGCGACTTTCTTAAAATGCGAAATAAAAACAAGAGTAATTGGAGTTTGCTTGTACGTAAAGACCATTTAGGACAGATATATTTTCGTTCTCTCGTCCTGAAACATTATCTTGGGCGAGTGGATAAATTCAGTCAATTGTCCACAAAAAATTTTTCATAAATCCACAGCACTTTTAAAAATCATATTGTAAAAACGGAAATTTGTTCGTTATTTATAGTATGATTTACTCCATAGCCTTTACATTTTTGAAAAGTAAAAATATCTTTTCTAAAAACGAACTGCTCGCGAACATTCAGTCGCCAAAGCTACTATTCACGCTCTCTACGGATGATATGACTGAGCAGTTAAATCTTAATCCTAAAGTATCTCTTAATATTTTTTCGCAGCGAGATGACTGCTTAAAAAAAGCGCACGAACAGATTGACGAGGCAAGAAAAAGAGATGTAAAAATTATTGACAGATATAGTGTCGGCTACCCCACTCTCTTAAAGGAAATTGCAGACGACCCTGTCGTGCTTTATGTGAAGGGTGAGTTAATTCTCGATAACAGGAAAATGCTAAGTATTGTCGGAACGCGCTGCGCAACGCATTATGGGATAGAACAGACTGCTAAAATCGTAAGTGGACTCGCTACTTCACACATTTGTATTGTGAGCGGACTCGCACTCGGAATAGATACGGAAGCTCATAAAAATGCTATAGACAACGGTCTTCCAACAATTGCCGTACTTGGGAATGGGCTTGATATGATTTATCCACCGACAAATAAAATTCTCGCTCAAAAAATTTTAGACAGTGGAGGTGCGATAATAAGTGAAATGCCTTTTAATACTCCGATGGGACAATGGCTTTTTCCGAGAAGAAACAGGATTATTGCAGGCATGACACACGCAACATTAGTCGTTGAAGCGTCTGTCAGAGGTGGTGCACTTATTACTGCGGCACGTGCCAACGATTATAACAGGACTGTATTCGCCATTGCGGGTAGAAGTGACGCACCATTTTCTCAAGGGTGCAATGCGTTTATAAAAAACAATAAGGCTATGCTTATTGAAAATGCAGAGGATATTCTAAATTCTATGGGATGGGACATTTCTACTAAGAACTCAAAACAACATTCTGTCTATGCCTCAAATCTTCCCGAAAAAGAAATTGAAATACTCGAAATTATAGATGCAGAAAAGCCTTGTTCTCTCGATTTAATTTTTGAAAAAACAAATTTCGCCATTCCTGAAATTTTATCCATCCTCACAAAGCTCGAAGTCGGTGGCTTCATAAAAGAAATTCCCGGCTGTATGTATGAGAGTGTCAGGCGTTGAAAATGACTTTTATTAAAAAATACGACATCTCTCTATAACATTAATATCTTTACTTACAGATTAACATCTGCACTGCATAAACTTTTTTAATTAGGATTTAGTGGATCGTAAAAAATTTAACGTAAATTCGCCTCAATTGTCTGACTGACATACAATATATTTTATGCTGTTTTGAAACGAGCATGGCACAGTTTATTGGCGAGTTCCATACGGTCTATTTACAACAACTAATAAACGTATGAAACGAGCATGGCAACCGATGAAAACAAAGCTATCAAATATGGTAATGCCATTCATCACGATCAAGATTTGATATATTTTGATTGACAAACCATAGTGTCTATTTTTACGATCCATTTCAACAAAAATCCCCTAAATCGCTGTATTTTATGGGTAAAGCGCAGTAATATTTTTTTTCATATTTAATGGGTGGGAAAAACATACTTCATTATAGAAATTTTGAAATATCCATTATTATTGGTAACTTCGCACACCATTTGCGAAATGGGAGCTATAAGCTCAAAAAAATTTCTACTATTGTAGATATTATGGCAACGCGAGATAAAGAATGGAAAGCTATAAGCTCAAAAAAATTTCTACTATTGTAGATGCGAGCCTTGTATTGGTATTTTCTTCCAGCTATAAGCTCAAAAAAATTTCTACTATTGTAGATTAAACCAACCAAAAAATCTACTCGTGAAAGCTATAAGCTCAAAAAAATTTCTACTATTGTAGATATTGTTAAATATGTTATAGTTGCTCGGAGCTATAAGCTCAAAAAAATTTCTACTATTGTAGATCCTTATACTATCGCGAGGTTTTTTGTTAAAGCTATAAGCTCAAAAAAATTTCTACTATTGTAGATCTGTCGGAGCAAACACAAGAACACGGAGCTATAAGCTCAAAAAAATTTCTACTATTGTAGATTCATACCCTGCACGGTGAACGACTTTACAGCTATAAGCTCAAAAAAATTTCTACTATTGTAGATGTATAAATCCCAAGAATTAGCGGAACACAGCTATAAGCTCAAAAAAATTTCTACTATTGTAGATTTTTTCTTTTATATCTTTGCAAATAATTAGCTATAAGCTCAAAAAAATTTCTACTATTGTAGATTCGGGAAGTACGAAGATAATAACAATCAGCTATAAGCTCAAAAAAATTTCTACTATTGTAGATAGCGTGTCGCATTATCGGCGATAAAGGATAGCTATAAGCTCAAAAAAATTTCTACTATTGTAGATAGAGCTTTGCCAAAAAGCAAACAAGAGAAGCTATAAGCTCAAAAAAATTTCTACTATTGTAGATCGAGCTTGTTAAGGTCACTATTTTCGAAGCTATAAGCTCAAAAAAATTTCTACTATTGTAGATATATCAGAATACCGCTTATGCACAATAGAGCTATAAGCTCAAAAAAATTTCTACTATTGTAGATGAACGGTGCTTTTACCTGTTCGCCGCCGCAGCTATAAGCTCAAAAAAATTTCTACTATTGTAGATGTTCCAACAGTACGTTTGATTTTGAATTAAGCTATAAGCTCAAAAAAATTTCTACTATTGTAGATCAGATGACACAAGCACAATTTAAGGACACAGCTATAAGCTCAAAAAAAATTCTACTACCTTAAATCCGCAAGCCGAAGGTCGCGAGTTCGAGCCTCGTTTACCGCTCAATAGAACAGATTGAAAATCAATCGAAACCTTACTCAATATTCTTTATTTTATTGAGATTTCTTCATTCTTCTACCGACATTATTTCGGAATGTTTTTCGGGAAATAAAGTAAGCGACAGGGTAGCGAAAACTCTTAAAAATTCATAATTATTCTAAAAAATTCATAATAATTCTTAACAGAATTGCGTTTTTGCGTTTTTGTTCGTTATTAGGTTAAAAGCAATCTAATATGCGAAACAAAATTTCAATATTAAAATCTAAGTTTCTACGCAGCGACATAAGAAATGTCGCTCTGTTTTTATTTTTATTTTTTCTCGTCAGAGGTTATTCTTTGCCATTTAGCAGTCCACTACTTGATGAGAAAAGCGACTATCTTGTTTCTCTATTACAAGATCCGACACACAAATTTTTTGTAAGCACTAACACTATCCAACAATGGGCATCAATAGAGGGACATCCCGCGATATATTCACTACATGCGGAGTATCGTCCACTTCGTGCATTTGGAACTTCACTGCATATCAAACAATATACCGCAGGATTTGAACGAGATTTCTCGTGGCAGGCATCCATCAATACATCCTTAAAAGCAAACAGGGAGTATGATATTTTTGCGAGCATAAATGCTGGCGGAAATTATAATTTTTACGATTTCGACATAAATATTCCTGTCGTTACAGAATACCCTGACTATGCAAACGCCGTGGCAAATAAAGGATATTCTACGTTTATCGGCGCAGGTACAGGATTCACTTTTCATAATAGACATTCGTCTTTAACATTTCATCTTAAAGGTTTTTATTTGATAAATTCAAAAAAGTTATGGAGAGTAAATTCTTTTATCAGATATAAAATATGTCCACGAAAAACTATTGAAAATTCTTTCTATTTCAATAAAATGCCACTGCATTTTCTTTTCACTTTTTCGCAAGCATATAATCCTCTTTTCAAAAATAAATTCGAGTTTGAATATTCGGTAGAAACTCATTGGTATAGCGTGGGAGTTGCTTGTGGATATATGTCGGGAGTAAAAATCGTCACTCCGTCTTTAAGATGTAATTTTCATCTGCGCAGTAAAGGACTTTCTTTTGAGTATGTAATGAATTTTACTGCATGGACAAAAAAGCAACTTCCGGGAAAATTAATTCATCAAACAGGCATATCATATTTAATTTCAAAAAGCAATGCAAAAAGATAAACTTTTATTTTCATGTTGCGTGTTCATTTTGCTGAATGTGCAAGGATCATCTGATAAATTTATGTCAGTGAAAACCGTTGAACAAGATTTTTCAACCTCACATCATTCTCCATTTTTATCATCGGACGGATTTTATCAAACGTTGCTGTTAAAGCGACCTTTGCTGCCTGACAGTATTTCGTGCAATGAGAGCCGTTTCTATTTACATGATTTTGCAAATATTTTCTTTGACACCTGCAAAGAAAAACATCAACAGGATATTTTTTTCGACAGTGCTGTTGCACATAAGACAGGGTATTATATTTATCGTTATCATTCGATTTATAAACAGGATAAAATTGCTGACAGTATTTTTGTTACTTTACCACTTTTAGCACCGCCTGTTATACCGCCACTTGAGCCACCATTTGTTGAGTCGCCTGACAACCAAATATCGCTTCCCGAAGTAGTAAATCTTGTCGTTGTCGATGAGAAAAATCTCACATATTTCAAGATATTTAATATTGACGAATTTGAAAAAGTGGAAGTACATCTTTTTTCGTCATCGGGTAAAAAGATTTTCTCTTCTCTTGATTACAACAATGGATTTGATATGAGAAATTGCAGAGAAGACACGTATTACTACACTATTCTTGCGAGCATTAATGGACTTCGTAAAATAAAAAAAGGATTTGTTCAACTACATAAAAAATAAAAATATGAAACGAATTATTTTATTACTGTGCCTGCTTGTGGCATCTTTGAGCAACGCTCAAAATTTTCTTTACCGCGCCGTGCTGCGCGATGACGACGGATTTATCAGACAGAATAAAACTGCTGATGTCGAATTTACTTTTTTTGAAAATGGGAGAAAAATTTATTCCGAAAAGCACAATGTTAAGTCTGACGCATTAGGTCATATTGCCGTTCCTGTTGGACAGGGAAAGGTTGTTCTTGGGAGTTTTGCAAATATTCCATGGGATAAGGAATTGTCTCTCGAAGTGGTGATAGACAGGGTAAAAAATGAAAGCACCGAAATACTTAACGTACCAAAATCTTTTTTCTCTAAAAACGCGCAGTGGGCAGCGACAGCGGATAGTTCTGTATGGGCGGCGGTTGCGGATAGTTCTATGTGGGCTGCGACTGCCGAGAAAGCAAATTTTGCAGAAATTTCAAAAAAACTTGAAAATAAAATTTTTACTGACACCATTAAGGGGGATAATATATTTTGGAGTTCGCAGAAAATTCTTGACACAATTTATGGCGAAATACTAAAGAGAGAATTTGAGGACGCTCGTCTATATGATACGATTTTGACTCATACATTTTCTAAAAGATATAATGATCTGACAGGTACGCCAACTCTCGCAACGGTCGCCACAAGTGGAAACTACAACGACTTGTCTGATACACCTGCACTTGCAACGGTAGCCACAAGTGGGAACTACAACGACCTGTCCGATACACCTGCACTCTCAACAGTTGCCACAAGTGGAAACTACAACGACCTGTCCAATATACCTGTTTTTGCGACAGTCGCCACAAACGGAAACTACAACGACTTGTTCAATATACCCGTTTTCGCAACAGTCGCCACAAGCGGAAGCTATAACGACCTTTCAGACAAACCGATAATTCCTGTTCTTCCAACACTCGCAGCAGTCGCCACAACCGGCAATTATAGCGACCTGCTGAATAAACCGACACTTGAAAAAGTTGCCTACACAGGAAATTACAATGATCTACTCTATATACCAAATCTTGAAAAAATACTTGCAAAAGTCGCTCATACAGGAAATTATAACGACCTGTCCAACACACCAAAATTTGCAAACGTAGCCACAACCGGAAACTATAACGATCTGTCAAATAAGCCGACTATCCCTGTTCTTCCAACGCTCGCAGCAGTTGCCACAAGCGGAAGTTATAACGATTTATTAAACAAGCCCGCCCTCAAAACAGTAGCCACAAGTGGCAGCTATAACGACCTGTTAAATAAGCCGACTATCCCTGTTCTTCCAACACTCGCAGCAGTCGCCACAAGCGGGAGCTATAACGATCTTTCCAACACACCAACGCTTGCGACAGTAGCCACGAGCGGAAGCTACAACAATCTTGTGGACAAGCCCACAATTCCAACAGTAAATAACGCTCGCTTGAATATTAAACAAAACGGTACGCAGTTAAATTATTTTACGGCAAATCAAAATACAGACGTTACAGTTGATTTAAGTACTGTTCCATCAGGAACAGCAGGTGGCGACCTTGCTGGAACATACCCAAATCCGACAATTAAGAGTAGCGTAAATTTAGCAGGCAATCCCACCACAGGCAGCACCGTCACTTATGCAAACGCTACAAGTCCATATTCGGCACAATATACGCTTATCCCAAACGCCAAATCAGTAGTGGATATTGTCAAAGGACAGGTCAAAGCTATGCTGAACACCATTTTTAAAAACGATATTGTCGTTCTCTGGACAGGCTCAATAACGCAATTGCCTCCATGCTGGGAAGTTACGAATAAGTTTGACGGCAGATTTCCTGTAGGCGTGGGGCACGACCCAAACTACGCTACCACATCAATAGATTACTTGGTGGGCAGCACCGGCGGAGCAGCAAGAGTAACTTTGACGACAAACGAGATGCCTAAGCATAGTCACAGAATGCAAATGTATGACTACTATGCCGGAGGTAGTGGCAGGACTGCTCAATATACGAATGATATGGGAGGCAGCAGTTGGGGCGAACCAACATACTATCCTGAAGAAACAGGTGGTAGCCAGCCACACGAGAACCGTCCACCATTTTATGGAGTTTACTTTCTAAAATTCAATACTGCAAACTGCGGGTGGTAACTGCTTTGCTATATTTTAAAAGGTGAGGGCAAGACCAACACCGCCAGAAGGAGTAATACCGAAGTCCAAATTGCAGGAACTTAGATTTTGTATTCCTCTGTTGTACGTATCAACAGCCTGGTGATATTTTTGGGAATGAAGACGGGCAAAAACTGTACCGGGGACTAAACAAACCATACCTAATCCTGTAAACATATATCCCGGTACAGACAAAGCGTCATCATTTTTAGTAATATTAACCATCAAACAAGTAACCCCAATACCCGAAGCAGCAATGCCTGAAATAAGAAATCCCAATTTAAGCCTCCTGAATTTTCTACCTGCCTTGTAATCGTCGTATGCAGCAGGATTAATTCGCAATCTTTCACGTATTTCGCGATCATTTAGGAATCTTCCTGTGGATGAATCGCTGATTTTTCCTTCTCTAACGACTAAAGCAACGTCATGTTGAATACCTGTCAGGTTTTCTACAGGCTGATTTGCATACGTGGCATTTTCTGTTGGTGCTGAATATGAAAACACATCTTGCGTTCCGTTTTCATAGACAATCTTGAAAACATTAGATTTCGACACAATATATACAGGAGTGGTTGTACCCGGACGTAAATACTTAATTTCGTATATACCAATCTCGGTTACTTTGGCGTTCAGTTCGTCGCCACTAATAAGATAAATAACATCTTGCGCCATGCTACTGCCAACACACATACAAAAGGCAACGAGAGTCAATAAAAAATATTTCGTCTTCATATTCTTATAAATTGTTTTTCATTATGCCATACAGAACTCGCCAATAAATATTCGTCTTTGGATGACAGCACTGTCATGCTCGCTCCATCGCAATATTATTCGGGTTGTCATTCTTTTTCAACCATCAAACCATATCCTGTTTGCAAACTGCGGGTGGTAGCTGCTTTGCTATAGCAAGCCTTTTAAAAGGTGAGGGCAAGACCAACACCGCCAGAAGGAGTAATACCGAAGCCTAAACTATAGGAGCTTAAATTTTGTATTCCTCTGTTGTACGTATCAACAGCTTGATAATATTTTTTTGGATGAAGACGAGCGAAAATTATACCGGGGACTAAACAACCTATACCCAATCCTGTAAAAGCATATCCGACTGGGGATGGCTCATTTAAGCTATAATCTATCATCAAACCGGTAATCCCAATGCCTGAAAGAGCAATACCCGAAATAAGAAACCCCCATTTAAGTCTTTTAAATTTTCTACCTGTCTCGTAAGCGCCGTATGCAGCAGGATTAATTCGCAGTCTTTCACGTATTTCGCGAACACTCAAGGGTCTTCCTGTGGATAAGTCGCTGATTTTTCCTCCCATAACGGCTAAAGCACCGTCATGTTGAATACCTGTCGGGTTTTCTATTGGCGACTGGTTTGCGTACGCCACATTGCTTGTTGATACAGAATGTGAAAACACATCTTGCGTTCCGTCTTCATAGACAATTTTGAAAACATCAGATCTCGGCACAGTATATGTCGGAGTGGTTGTACCCGGACGTAAATACTTAATTTCGTATATACCAATCTCGGTTACTTTGGCGTTTAGTTCGTCGCCATTACTAAAATAAATGATGTCTTGTGCCATGCTACTGCCGACACACATACAAAAGGCAACGAGAGTCAATAAAAAATGTTTTGTCTTCATATTCTTATAAATTGTTTTTCACTATGTTATACAGAACTCGCCAATAAATATTCGTCTTTGGGTGGTAACACTGTTATTCTTTTTCAACCGTCGAGCCACCTCCTGTTTGCAAATGCGAGATTGCCGGATTGCCACGATACTTGAATTTGCTCGCACCTGAAAGAGAAAGTGACAGACTTTGTGCAATAGTGAGTGTGCCTTTGCTTGCACCGGAAAAGTCACCGTTCATTACATCACTTAATATATCAAAAGACCCAAAGTTGGACGCGCCTGAAATATCTGCTTTGACAGAATGTATAAATCCTTTTCCTGTCCATTGAGCAGCGCCTGATAATTCTATTTCGGCTTTACCGGAAACTTGCCATGTCCCCGTGATTTTGGAAGCACCACTTGCGTCAATATCCATTTGGGATGCCGTTGCTGTTGCTTCGATTTTAGAAGCACCACTCGCATCAATCTCTATTTGAGATGCTGTTGCCACTGCATTAATTTTAGAAGCACCACTCGCATCTAAGGATGCTTTGTTGGACACGTTAAAAGCAACGTCAATAAAGGATGCACCCGATGTTTCTATTTTTAGTTTCTCATTGCGCAATGTGTCCAGCACAATTATTTTCGCTGCACCTGACGCTTCAATTTCCTTTGGCACAATGGCATAAACAACAATAACGCGCAGACATCCGTCGCATTTTACATTTGTATTATCACGCAATTTTACTGTTAATTCGCCCTCAGAAACAGAAACATTCACGTATGGCATAACGTTTTCGGGAACTGTCACAATGACACTGTCGGCAATGCCTTTTTTTAATTCCGCATAAAAAGCGTTTGATATACGGATTTTATTAAATCCTTCCACTGCGAACGGTCGAGTTATGTCGTTTCCGTCAGGTTTCATAAGAATGAATTTTGCACAGCCGTTTGTACTTACTGAAACAATAGTTATCAGCGTAACGATACATATTTTTGATAAACGGTGAAGTATCTTCATAGCATATAATTTGTTTTGTAGATATACGCGAATTTACGTATTATAATTCAATTTTCCGACAAAATAAGATGTTTCCTGTAAAGAATTAAGGATGGCAGGCAGCGGGACGGAAGCCGAAAGGGGATAATAAGGACACAAGCCATGCTGTTGGGGCGGGTTATCGACTGTGGACTGCGCAGGGGATAATGAGAGAGCAAGACATACTGTTGGGGTGGGGTTATCGACTGTGGAGTGCGCAGGGGATAATGAGAGAGCAAGCTATGCTGTTGGGTTATCGGCGAGGGGATGGTTGCCGTAATGTGCAAAACTATCGCAAGCGGTCGCTTTCCCGGACAAGGGCTTCGTCTTTCCTTATGCGGCGCATTGCCATATTTATAAGGATGAGCGAAGCGAGGGGCATATAAAATACCCATTGGTAGGAAATTGGAATGTCTTTTGTTGATGGATCTACAAGTGAAGTCACTTGCTCTAAACCGAGGAAAAGCAACAGGATAAATGCCGTATTTAAAAAGAATGCTATCGTGCAAAGACGTAATTGTCGTCTGCGATTTTTGTAGGACAGCACCACACCTGCCAAAAGAAGAATGACAGCGGAAAGTACTATTGTGAAAGCTGCAAACCAAATTTTTGTAGCACTGAAATCCGAGAGCTCAGCACCCTGAACAAAGCCGTTTATTTCAACAGGGATGTTTCCAAAGCGCAGTTGTATTGTTGCGAGTGGAAAAAAGTAGAGCAATGACAAAAACCCTACTGCTATCAGTAAGAAAAGTGATTGTATTCTTTGTATCATAGTTTTATTGTTTTTATTATTTTTGTTCGTCTGCGTTTTTGAGAACTAAGAACTGAGAATGTAGAATTACTCCATCCTTAATTCTACATTCTCCATTCTGTTCTGCATTTTAGCGAATTGACAATTAACAATTGACAATTGACAATTATTTTCTACATTCTGTTCTGCGTTTTAGCGAATTGACAATTGACAATTGACAATTGACAATTATTTTCTACATTCCGACTACCCCATTGATACCAAAAACTCTTCGTTCGACATCGTTGCTTCCATGCGTGAACGCAAAAACTCCATCGCTTCTACGGAGTTCATATCCGAAAGGTGGTTGCGTAAAATCCACGTACGGTTTTGAACCTCTTTGCCTAACAGTAAATCGTCTCTTCGCGTGGACGAAGAAACAATATCTATGGCGGGGAAAATTCTCTTGTTTGAAATCTTTCTGTCGAGTTGAATTTCCATATTTCCTGTTCCCTTAAACTCCTCGAAAATAACTTCGTCCATACGTGAGTTAGTTTCTGTGAGAGCAGTGGCAACAATAGTAAGAGAGCCTCCGTTTTCAATATTACGCGCAGCACCGAAAAAACGCTTCGGCTTTTGAAGTGCGTTCGCTTCAACACCACCCGAAAGTACTTTGCCAGACGCAGGACTTACGGTATTGTAGGCGCGTGCAAGACGTGTGATAGAGTCCAATACAATCATTACGTCATGACCACATTCTACAAGACGTTTTGCTTTTTCTAAAACGATATTTGCAATCTTAACGTGTCTGTCTGCAGGCTCGTCAAAGGTAGAAGCAACGACTTCTGCCTTTACACTGCGCTGCATATCGGTAACTTCTTCGGGACGTTCGTCAATCAAAAGTACGATGATATAAACTTCCGGGTGATTTTTTGCAACGGCATTGGCAAGTTCTTTCAATAGAACCGTTTTACCGGTTTTAGGCGGAGCAACGATAAGACCACGTTGCCCTTTACCAATAGGCGAAAAGAGGTCCATAATGCGCATCGAAAGGGTATTATACCCATCGCCCACAAGAGAAAATTTTTCGTCAGGGAAAAGTGGCGTGAGATAATCAAACGCTACACGGTCCCGGATTTCTTCGGGTGTACGACCATTTATGGATGTCACTTTTCCAATAGGAAAATATTTTTCTCCATCTTTCGGGGGACGTACCGTGCACTCTACCGTGTCGCCTGTCTTAAGACCCATTGAGCGTATCAATTGAGGCGAAACATATACATCGTCAGGCGAACTTAAATAGTTGTAGTCCGAAGATCGAAGAAAGCCAAATCCGTCTGGCATTGTTTCGAGCACACCTTCGTAACGTACAAAGTCTTCAAAATCATATTTTGACTCATCAACTGTAATTCTTTTCGCATGGATAGGAGCTTGCGCGGGCATTGCACCCATAGCCAAAGGAGTGGTTTCCATATCGTTGTTTTCCAACATTATGTCGTCACCCATAGTGATGTCAGGCTGCTCAACGTCAAAAAGATTATACTCTCTTTTCGGTTTCAATTTTTTGATGTCATTTTTTTGAATGCTTGGCAGTACTCGCTTCGCCTGCGCGTCTTGCAGTGTCGGCGAAGGTGTCAGTGTATGTGTTGGCATAGATGCTGGTGCATGTGTCGGTGTATGTGTCGGCATAGATGTCGGATGCTGTACTTCATGTTCTGCCGTTTGTGGCTTCGGT
This sequence comes from Bacteroidales bacterium, assembly GCA_031274555.1. Classification (GTDB taxonomy): domain Bacteria; phylum Bacteroidota; class Bacteroidia; order Bacteroidales; family P3; genus JAIRNR01. Next base: position 36,947 of record JAISPZ010000066.1, read on the forward strand.
ACTACAAAATGCTGACGCGGATGTGGCTTCGGAGCAGGTCTATGCTGCGGTGGTGCTGCCGTCTGTACGGCTGCCAAAGGTGCTGTTTCCAAAGGTGCGACCACCTCTGCTTTTTTAGGTCTGCCTCTTTTTTTAGATATTGCTGCTTCGGGATCATTCGGCATATCGGATGTAACTCCTGAAGCATAGTCGGCTGCCTGCTTTTCCAAAATGGCGTAAATTAATTTTTCACGTTCCATTTTTTCTGCTTTTTTGATATTGAATTTTTGTGCAATACCATTAATTGCCACGCTGTCCATGGCTTCTAATTCTTGTTTGTTTAGCATATATTATTAATTGAATAAAAATTTATAAATCATTAGTTGCGGATGTCCGCTGGGGGGTTCGCTGCGGGGCAAGCCCCCGCTGTTGGGCTATTGCAGACATTGGCTGCTGTGGGGTTCGCTGCGGGGCAAGCCCCCGCTGTTGGGTCTATTGCAGACGAGTGTCTGCTGTTGGTTCGCTGCGGGGCAAGCCCCCGCTGTTGGGTCTATTGCAGACGAGTGTCTGCTGTGGGGTTCGCTGTTGGTTCGCTGCGGTGGGCAAGCCCCCGCTGTTGGGTCTATTGCAGACGAGTGTCTGCTGTGGGGTTCGCTGTTGGTTCGCTGCGGGGCAAGCCCCCGCTGTTGGGTCTATTGCAGACGAGCGTCTGCTGTGGGTTCGCTGTTGGTTCGTTGCGGGGCAAGCCCCCGCTGTTGGGTCTATTGCAGACATTGGTTGCGAGCATCTGCTGTTGGTTCACTGCGGGGCAAGTCCCCGCTGTTGGGTCTATTGCAGACGAGTGTCTGCTGTGGGTTCGCCATCAAACAAGCCCCCACTGTTGGGTTCTTACTGCCTGTCGTACGGTTGCGTTAGGGATTATTGCTTCGCAATGAAGTCGCTCTCGTTCGGCATAGTCCGCGCAAGCGCGTCCTCTGTCCTCGCTTACTCGCGACTTTGAACGGAAATCCTTTTTGCCGAGCTTGCGAGGCAAAAAGATTGGAGTGAAAGCCCGACCCCTGCGCTCCCATGCAGGGGGAACGCCATAATTAATTGAGAATTGAGAATTAAGCCCCACCCCTAAATTCTACGCCCCAATTCCACATTCTACATTCTACATTCTACATTCTACACTCTACATTCTACACTCTACACTCTACATTCTCTACACCATCCACGTATCCCCGCTATTGAGCAAGTCATCAACGCATTTTATCTGCGATTTGGCACGTGCTTCGGTCATCTGGCTTTCGAGTAAACTATTGTATGTCACGTTCGGAACTTGACGAATAATCCCTATCGCAACGGGAAAATCGGGTAATTTCAAGGTCGCCAACAAGTGGTGTATGCGAACATCAGGCGTATGCACGTTGTGCACAAGGATATCATCTATCGTAACTCCATCAACACCAATCTCAACCACTTGTGGCCTGTTATCGACAATGCGGATACCTTTGTTACGGTTAGCTCCGAAAAGCATCGGCTTATCGTGTTCGAGGATAAGCTGTGCGTCATCTCTCGTTTCCTTACTCGTTATTGCCGCATGCGCTTTATCGTTGAATATCACGCAATTTGTAAGCACTTCGACAACGGAACATCCGTCATGTTTAACTGCCTGATAAAGCACGTCAGCCATAAATTTTGGGTTCGTATCAACGACACGCGCAAAAAAAGTTCCCTGTGCACCGAGCACAAGTTCACCCGGGTTGAAAGGTGGCTCAATAGTTCCCATTGGGGATGTCTTTGTCACCGCGCCCATCGGGGATGTCGGGGAATACTGACCTTTGGTTAAACCATATATCTGATTATTAAATACTAACATATTTATATCCATATTGCGCCTAACAACATGGATAAAATGATTTCCGCCGATAGCCATAGCATCGCCGTCGCCGGTATTAACCCATACGCTAAGCGCAGGATTTGCAATTTTCATACCCGTAGCAATCGGATTGGCACGCCCATGAATACTGTGAAAACCAAAAGTATTCACATAGTACGGAAAACGCGATGAGCAACCTATACCGCTGACCATCACGTAACTTTCTTTCTTATATCCCAAGCGCGGAAGCACATTACTCACAGCTGAAAGCACCGAGTAATCACCGCATCCGGGACACCATTTTACCATCTGATCGCTTATAAAATCCTGCCTCGTCAGAGGCTCTTGCGATCTTTCTACATATACCATAATACCATAATTTACAGTGTTATTGCGGACGTTGTTTGCAGTAACATTTTGGGCGTTCCCCGCTCGTTGCACTCGCGGGTCGGGCTTTCGCTTTTACTCCTCGCTCGCAACAAAAGCACTGAAACAGTCCGAATTAGTGAGTAATGTCTGCACTTCGACCTAAAAAAAACATTAGTCCGCTCGCTGTGGGGTAACCGCTCAATCCCTAACGCGCCCCAAATTCCTGTACTAACTCCCTCTCGGTGAACGGCTGACCATGTGTACAGTCACAGCCCACCATCCAACGCGCCCCAACACCTTATTTTAGTAGCAGTGGTGCGTACCACCACTTGTTTATTTCATTTTCACTATGTAACAGGACGTAGAACTACGAGTGCGTAAGCAAAATTCTACATTCTAAATTCTACATTCTAAATTCTAACGCTCCCCAAATTCCTGTACTAACTCCCTCTCGGTGAACGGCTGACCATGCGTACGGTTATAACCCTCCATCTGAATATGTTGAAACTTTGTACGCAGATAGTTAATAAACTGTCCATCGTTAAGTTCACAAACTAAAACTTTTTTATGTCCTTTGAGCACCTCTTCGGCGTTGTTGGGAAGAGGCATAATATAATTGAAGTGTACGTGAGCTATACTCTTGCCCTGTTGCTGTGCACACTCTGCTGCCGTACGCACTGTGCCCTCTGTCCCACCCCAACTTACTACAAGCAAATCGGCATTTTTGTCACCCATTACCTCTAAAAGAGGAATATTTTCAGCAACTTTTTCCACCTTTTTGCGCCTCAGCGAAGTCATTAATTCGTGATTTGCAGGGTCAGTCGAAACATTTCCCTTTATATTTTCCTTTTCCAACCCACCTATGCGATGTCGCACCCCTTCCGTTCCGGGGATTGCCCATCCGCGAACAAAATTCTCATTTCTTTCGTATGGCTTGTAATCGCTATTGGCAGGCACTATCGGTGGAGTAATCTTTGGCAAATCACTCACTTTCGGAATTCTAAAAAGTTGTGAGCCGTTGCCGATAGAGCCGTCTGTAAGCAGTATGACAGGTGTCATGTATTCAAGTGCAATCTTAGCTGCCTCGTACGCAAAGTAAAAACAGTTCGCGGGCGAGGATGCTGCTATAACAACTAAAGGTGCTTCGCCGTTACGTCCGTAGAGTGCCTGATTTAAGTCGCTCTGTTCGCTCTTTGTAGGCATACCTGTTGATGGACCGCTACGTTGAACATCGACAACAACGAGAGGAAGTTCTGCCATCACAGCAAGACCGAGTGCTTCGGACTTTAGCGAAAGACCGGGTCCAGATGTTGATGTACATGCAAGCGCACCTACGTATGAAGCACCGATTGCAGAACATATACCCGCTATCTCGTCTTCTGCCTGAAACGCTTTTGCTCCAAGCGATTTATGTTTAGTGATTTCTATCAATATGTCAGTCGCAGGAGTGATAGGATACGAGCCGAGAAAAAGTTCTAATCCCGCTCTTTCCGCAGCAGCGAGTAAACCCCACGCTGTGGCTACATTACCTGTAATATTACGGTATTTACCCTTTTCCATTTTCGCTTTCGGAACACTTATCCTGCTCTCTACTATTTCAGCAGTTTCGGCATAGTCATATCCTGCACGAAAAATCTTTCTGTTGATTTCTATAAGGGCGGGTTTCTTTTTAAATTTTTCGCCGATAAGGTGCTCTACAACTTCGGTCGGACGATCGAAGATATAGTAAATCATACCAAGGGCGAACATATTACGCGTTTTCTCAATCGTTTTTTTATCTAATGTGGCGGAAGCAGGGGCTTCTGTAGTGGCGACTGTGGCGGTAGAAGTTTCGGCAGTAGTGGCTGTAATGTCAAAATCTTTTGTCGCGGCAGTTGTAGCAGTTGCAGCAGTCGCGGCAGTCGCGGCAGTTGCGGCAGTTGTAGCAGTTGTAGCAGTCGCGGCAGTTGTAGCAGTTGTAGCAGTTGTAGCAGTTGCAGCAGTTGTAGCAGTCGCAGCAGTCGCAGCAGTCGCGGCAGTTGTAGCAGTCGCGGTGGCAGGTTCTGTCGTGACTGCCACTGTTGAAAGTGCCACTTCTACAAGTGTTGAAATCGGCGCAGCAGCAACGTTATAGCCCAACAAACTTTCATCACTCAAAGGATTTGATGTATATCCTGCCTTTTTCAATCCTTCATCAGTAAAGGCACTTGAATCTATAATTATAGTTGCGCCCCTTTTTGTCGTCTTTAGATTTGCTTTAAGAGACGCAGGGTTCATTGCAACAAGGACATCGTATTCGTCGCCCGAAGTACTGATATTTTTCTTGCCAAGATGAATTTGAAACCCTGAAACGCCAGCTATGGTGTTTCGTGGTGCACGAATTTCGGCGGGATAATCGGGAAACGTTGCAATATCATTCCCTTCGAGAGCAACAGAATCAGAGAAGATTGTACCTGCAAGCTGCATCCCGTCGCCAGAGTCACCGGCAAATTTAACAACTACATCGTCCTTCTCTATCGAAGGGCAGATTTGTTTTGATAACATATACTGAGTGAAAATGTGTGATAAAGATATGGAAAAATCAAAGAAGACAGGAAAAAACGTTTTAATTTTTTGCAGTACAAAGAGGTCGGTTTTACGTCCCGACCTCTTTTTGTTCGTTGCTCGGGATTTACCGCGACCCCCTTATGCTGCACTTATTGCACCTGTTGGACATACGGTCACGCAAGTGCCACAATCGGTGCATTTGTCCGGGTCAATAACATAGATATCGCCTTCCGAAATTGCTCCAACAGGACATTCATCAATGCAAGTTCCACAAGCAATGCAGTCTTCTGAGATTTTATGAGCCATAATAATAGTATTATTTTAGTTTGTATTGCTGCAAAGTTACAATTTTTTTGGATATTTGCATATAAATTTTCAAAATCCAAATTATGATTAATGACAAATACTTTATGCGCGAGGCACTTCAACAGGCAATTATTGCCTTTGAAAAAGATGAAGTTCCTGTTGGGGCTGTTATTGTGTGGAATAGCGGCGAGGCTTGTAGCGACAGCGGGGCTTACGGTGGCGGTCAGATTATTGCCCGAGCCTACAACATGACAGAGCAACTGAAAGATGCCACTGCTCACGCTGAAATGCTTGCATTCACAGCTTCAACAAACGCTATTGGGGGCAAATATTTAGACGAATGTACAATTTACGTTACTCTTGAGCCTTGCATAATGTGCGCAGGTGCTTCATTTTGGACACAAATCGGACGTATTGTTTACGGTGCTTCCGACCCAAAACGTGGGTTTTTACAGGCTTCATCAAACATTCTTCACCCAAAAACAACCATCACAGGTGGTGTACTCGCTGACGAATGTTCCGCACTGCTCAAACAATTTTTTGAGAAAAAACGCTAATTCCGCCAAATTTGTTCATTAATTAGAAATAATCAACTCTTTTATTGACAAATCAACAGCGTTAATTTTGTTTTTCTCTGTACTTAATCGTAACTTTACCTCTCATGGCAAACATTTCGACCACCGAACGGTTGCCAGGATACAGTAAAAATAAGTATGAAACGAGCATGACAGATGTCGCCATCCAAAGACAACTATTTATGTGCGAGTTCCATACGACCTATTAAAAACAATTTATAAACGTATGAAAAAGACAATTGAAATCCCATACGAAGAACTTTCTTCAGAAAAAGAACTTTCTATCGAAGAGCAGAACTTGTTGGCGATGGCGGAAGAAGCAACTAAAAATTCCTATTCGCCATATTCAAAATTCCATGTAGGAGCAGCACTTCTTCTGGAAAACGGTGAAATCATCACAGGTAACAATCAAGAGAATGCGGCGTATCCCACAGGGCTTTGTGCCGAAAGAGTTGCATTTTTTTATTCAGGTGCAAAATACCCTAACGTTCCGATAAAGACAGTTGCTATCACTGCATATTCCGAAGAAATACCCGTAAGTTCACCTGTTCCACCATGTGGCGATTGCCGTCAAGCGATGATAGAATACGAGGAGCGTTACGGAAAAAAAATCCGCGTTATAATGCGCGGTGCAACAGGCAAAGTCATCATCTTCGACAAAATCGCCGACCTGTTGCCATTTCACTTCGACAACTCCGACTTAGGGATGTAGATATAAAAAATCCTTTCATTTAAAGAATTTTACTGCATTTCCCATAATTTTTTTCATTCGCTTGTGTGTAATTCGAGAATTTCATGTATCTTTGCAGCGGAAAGTTGGCAGAGTGGTCGATTGCGGCGGTCTTGAAAACCGTTGATGTGAAAGCATCCGGGGGTTCGAATCCCTCACTTTCCGCCAAAACCTCGAAACCTCCTGTAAAATCAAGCGTCACAGAAGATTTGCTAAAAAAAACGGCAAAGCAACGGCACAGCAGAAATATTTGCTGTGAGCCAATAGAAGCAAGGGTTTCAGAAAATTTCAGCCGGCAAAATAACCGGCAAAATAAATTGCGTTTCTCGGAAATCTCTACTTAAAGAATATCTTGAACAAGTCGTTGCCTATCACGAACACCATAAGTGCTATCAGCAGGAACATTCCAACTTTCTGTGCAGACTCTAAAAATTTATCACTTGGCTTACGGCGTGTAATCATTTCTGTCACCGTGAAAAGAACGTGTCCGCCGTCCAACCCCGGAATGGGAAGAATATTCATAAAGGCAAGAATGAGAGAGAGCATGCCTGTGATACGCCAAAAACGCACCCAAACCCACTGACTGCCATAGATTGTTGCAATACCGATAGGTCCCTGCAATGACTCTGTCGCTTTCTCTTTGCCTGAAAAAATCTTTCCAAGACCGCGTGCGTTCGCGATAATTAAATCAAAAGCATCTCGTGTACCATAACCTATCGAATTCCAAAGATTATAGTTCTTTAATACGTATGGATTTTTGACAATAATACCTATGTAGCCGTTAGAATCTACTGCAATTTTTGCAGTCATAATGCTGTTGTTTTCACCGTTTTGACGTATCCACTCCGCCTGTATGCTATCGTTCGCACTATTCAGCACGTGTTCTCTAAATTCTCCGAAAGTTAATCCGGTCATGCCATCAACACTTATGATGCTGTCGCCATTTCGCAAACCAGCTGCGGTAGCGGACATTTCAGGAACAGTAGTATCAACTATTGGTGAGTAATTAAGCGCATCAATAAATTTAATATTCGTCTTCTTTTTCGCAAATTCACGATACAACGTGTCGGAAATGACAATTTTCTGCTCAATGCCGTCGCGCAGCACTGTAATAGTGCCACCCATCATCAGCCGTAGCGACTGAACGTCTGCAAAACGCTCAACAGTCGAGCCATTGATAGCAATTATTTTATCGCCATTCTGCAACCCCGCTTCACGCGCCATTGGCGAAGCGTAAATGCCCGTACGATTAACTTCCGACATCGACAAATACGATTTTTCCTGCGTAAGCAAGAGTGCTGCAAATATAGCGATACCCAAAACGAGATTCATCACAACGCCGGCAATCACAACTATAAAACGTTGCCATGCGGGTTTGCTGCGATATTCGTCTTTTTGCGCAGGTTTTGCCATCGCTTCCTTGTCGAGAGATTCGTCGATCATTCCTGCTATTTTGCAGTAGCCACCCAGTGGAAGCCATCCTATGCCGTATTCTGTTTTGCCAATTTTGAAACTGAGCAATTTCACACCCCACGCATCAAAAAATAAATAAAATTTGTCCACCCTTATGCCGAACATCCGTGCAGCAAGGTAATGACCAAGTTCGTGAATAAATACAAGCACTGATAAGCCAAGTATCAGTTGCAATGCCATCGTGAGTCCATTCATAGTTTTTTTGTTTTATAGAGTGGTTTTGTGGGATAATTCTAAGGTGTTCCCACTCTCGGGTCGGACTTTTTAGGGCAGATGACTCTTGCGGGAAAACCAAATTGTGCAAAGATACAACTTTAATGGTTAGCAATTAACCATTTTTTTTGAAAACTTTCGGTACAAACATTACGGCTCGCAAAAAATAACTATCTTTGCGCACTAAAAAGTTAAATATGGAACAACCAACAAATTCGACCGCAAACGTTCATCAGCCCTCGCTTAACGACCAGGAGCAGTTTCGCCGCGAGGCACTCACCGAACTGCGTTCACTTGGCATTGAGCCTTACCCCGCCCCAACGTACGAGGTCAATGTTACGGCAAAAGAAATTAAGGAAAAATTTCCGTCAGATAACACTCTTTTTCAGCAAGTAAGCATTGCAGGACGCATTATGTCAAGGCGTGTTATGGGAGCTGCTTCATTTGCAGAACTGCAAGACAGCACCGGACGTATTCAACTCTATATCAAGCGTGATGAGATTTGCCCCGACGAGGACAAAACGCTCTACAATCGCGTATTCAAAAAACTTACCGATATTGGTGACATTGTGGGCGTTACAGGTTTTATCTTTGTCACGCAAATGGGCGAAATAAGCATACATGTAAAAGGGTTTACGTTTCTTTCAAAAGCCTTGCGTCCACTGCCCATAGTGAAAGAAAAGGATGGGCAGACGTTTGATGCTTTTGCCGACCCCGAACAGCGTTACCGCCAAAGGTATGTTGATTTGATTGTTAATCCTGACGTGCGTGAAATATTTGTAAGACGTACCGCTCTTGTAAACACAATGCGCTCATTTTTGTCAGAGAAAGGTTATCTCGAAGTTGAGACTCCCATTCTTCAACCTCTCTATGGTGGCGCGGCGGCACGTCCGTTTAAGACACACCACAACACATTAGACCAAACGCTCTATCTACGCATTGCAAATGAACTTTATCTCAAACGTCTTATAGTAGGTGGCTACGATGGCGTATTTGAATTTTCAAAAGACTTTCGCAATGAGGGAATGGACAGATTTCATAATCCCGAATTTACACAAATGGAACTCTACGTTGCGTACAAGGATTATGAGTGGATGATGAATATGGTGGAAGAAATGGTTGAGAGAGTTGCACTCGCACTTCACGGCACAACGCAGGTGCAAGTGGGGGAAAATGTTATTGACTTCAAGCGTCCGTGGAAACGTTTCACAATGTTTGAGGCTATTGAGCATTTTACAGGAATAGATATTAGCACGATGGACGAAAATGAACTCAGGCAGGTTGCTCTGCGGCTTGGTGTTGGGGTGGATAAGAGTATGGGCAAAGGTAAGTTGATTGATGAGATTTTCGGGGATACGTGTGAGGCAAAACTCATTCAGCCAACGTTTATTTATAACTATCCGATAGAGATGTCGCCTCTCACCAAAAAGCACCGCAGTATTGAGGGTCTGACCGAACGTTTTGAGGCTATATGTAATGGCAAGGAACTCTGCAATGCTTATTCCGAACTTAATGATCCTATTGACCAGCGCGAGCGTTTTATGGCGCAGTTGGAGCTTGGTAAGCGTGGGGACGAGGAGTCTATGGTTTTAGATGAGGACTTTTTACGTTCGCTCGAATTTGGAATGCCACCAACAGCTGGTCTTGGAATTGGCATAGACCGCCTGACGATGATGATGACAGGTGCTCATTCTATTCAGGATGTCTTATTTTTTCCACAAATGAAAAGCGAGGTTAGGTGATGATGCAGTTTCTTGAACAAAATCACTTTATTGGGATTTTTATAGCTCTTTGTACTTTTCTTCTGATTGGAATTTTTCATCCGATTGTTGTTAAGGCAGAATATCATCTGGGCGTGAAATCATGGTGGATATTTTTACTGTGTGGCATTTGTGGAACAGCACTCTCTATTTACTTTGAAAATATTATTGTATCAATCTGTTTCGGAGTTTTTGGCGCGAGTTCATTCTGGAGTATCCTCGAAATTTTCCAACAAAGAAGACGTGTTGAAAAGGGATGGTTTCCGAAAAATCCTAAGCGTAATAAGTAGTGCATTTACTGCTTTTGCAACGACAGAGCAGCTAAACTAATTGTGAATGAGCTACTTATAAAAATCCAAAATATCAATTGACGATATTGGGTGAAAGTTCACTTCTTCTCTTTCGGTGATCTTTCGGTAAAATCCAATGCAACAGACAGGCGCAAAGACCACCTGTATTTATACCTGAAGCGAAGATATCAGGGAGTGCGCTAATGGCTGTAGGATAAAGTTCTACGCCAAGACCGAGAGCGAAACTGACAGCCATAATCATCATTTTGCGGGTAGAGATACCGTCAGAAAACATCATCTCAAAACCGCTTATAGCAATAGTTCCGAACAGGAGCAGTGAAATCCCGCCGAGTACAGATTGCGGAATACATATAAAAAGTGCTGTTACGGCAGGAAAAAATCCTATCAAAATAAACATCAATGCAGTTAAATATCCTGCCTTTACGCTTTTAACTCCACTTAAAAAAATCATGCCATTTATCTGCGCATAAGGCGTAGTCGGAAGTACACAAAACAAAGAGGATAGTGCGCTATTTATGCCCATTGCACGCAGTCCACCCGAAATACGCTCAGTAGCTTCTTTGCTTTGTGGGTTAATATCATAAATCCTGCAAAGGTCACTCAAAACGCCCATATTAAGCAGCATATAAAAAAGCATAAGAATAGCTGCACTTGTAAAAAGCCCAACATTAAATCCAAATGGCTGATACTTCATTATTTCAGGCAGTACAATAACTCTGTCGGCGGGCATATAGTCGGGAAGGATACCCATAAAATAAGCCATTACAATACCCACAACAAAAGCCCACAATGTTGCTCCACTCACAAGCCATTTAATACGTGAAAACTGACATACAAGCATTACAATTATTACGGTTAATGCTACAGCGAGATTTTGGTGCATTGCAATTGTTGCGCCCTTTGGTGATGTATCAAGTTGAGATACAACATTTTCGCCACCTGCCGAAGCAATCATAAAAACTTTGAGCAGACATAATCCTAATAACGCAAGTATAATCCCTAATACAAAAGGTGGAAAAAAACGCTTTATGTATTTAATAAAAAAACTGCATACAACGACTACGAGCGAAGCCGCCAAGAGAGAGCCGAAAACCGTTCCAAGTGTTTCTGCGACAGGCAATCCCTGATAAATCATTTTCTGCCCAAAGGCAATAATCATCGAAATAAACGTAACATTAATTCCCTCTATCACAATAAGACCTACGCCAATTCCTCCTACCCTGCGACATTGCAGAAATGTTCCCACACCTGCCAGAAGCAATGACATAGATACAAGAAATGTAGCGTCTTGCGGTGGCAAACCAAGTGAATTGGCGATAATCACAGGAGGTGCAATGATAGTCGCAATAGACGCTGCCACCAATTGCGATGCCATAATAAACGAAGTCAAAAAATTTTGTTTTTGCATAAGTAGGCGCAAAGATACGATTAAGCCGAGTAAAATGCAAAATGTGGCAAACTACACTAACATTAAAACTGCGACAAAGTGACGTGGCTGGCTCGGGTAAACGGATGGACGGGACCTCTGTTGGTGAGGTCCCCGACAGAACGGTGGTTGCGAGAGAGCTGTGCGGGCATCCGTAATTGAAGTCTAATGGCGGCTTAAAGGATGAAACCTATCTATCGTTTCTTTCAAATACCTTCTGTCAAGATGGGTATATATTTCGGTAGTAGTGATAGACTCATGTCCCAGCATATCCTGTACCGCACGCAAATCCGCACCACCCTCTATCAGGTGCGTTGCAAAACTGTGGCGGAACGTATGCGGGCTAACTGTTTTTTGAATACCTGCCTTTTCGACTAAATCCTTGATAATTATAAACACCATAACACGTGAAAGTGCTGCGCCGCGCCTGTTTAGAAAGACAATATCCTCGTTACCTTTTTTAATGGCGATATGTACACGATCATACTGCAAGTAGTCATCAACTTGCTTTATGGCAGAATTACCTACCGGCACAAGGCGTTCTTTGTCACCCTTGCCAATAATGCGCACAAAGCCGTCGTTAAAATGCAGCATGGATATTTTCAGCGACACCACTTCCGACACGCGCAGTCCACACGCATACATTGTTTCGAGTATTGCACGATTGCGCCTGCCCTCAGGCGTACTCATATCAATCACATCAAGCATTGCTTCAACTTCCCCATAAGTGAGAACGTCAGGCAGATGCCGTTTTGTTTTGGGAGCTTCCAATAATTCGACAGGCGAAGCATATATAATTTTTTCAAGCACGAGAAACTTAAAAAAACTTTTTATGCCAGAAAGAATTCGTGCCTGTGAAGTTGCAGCAAGCCCTGTATCAAGTAAGGACTTTAGAAACGCTTCAACATCTTTCGTAGAAACTTGGCTAATGGACATACCTGCAGTGTCCGAAATACCTGTATTTCCAAGAAACGAAAGCAGCATATTCACATCGTGAATATACGCCTCCACGCTCTTTGGCGACAAGTGTTTTTCCAATTGCAGATAAGCTTTGTAACCATTTAATAAAGATAACATCCGGGTAATAATATAATGACATCAGTCCTGAAAAGGACTTAATGCGGTATGAAACGAACATGATAAACGTTGCCACCCAAAGACAAATGTTTATCTACTAATTCTATAATATCAATAAATTGTGAATAGAAATGCCTTGCCTTAACAAAGATAACTATTTTCCCTTTATAAGAAAAACAATTGAGTAAAAAGATTGAAACAGAACGCAGTTCACGCTTTGATTAATATCCTAAAATCTTCAGCATAGATTTATGACTTTGCTCTTTGGCGAAAAGTTTTGTGAAATATTCGCCGTTCTCGTCCCTATCAATAATTATATGCTTGGGAGCAGGAGTAAGGCAGTGTTGCACACCGCCGTAGCCGCCGAGCGACTCCTGATACGCGCCTGTGTGAAAAAAACCTATATACATCGGCTCATCTATATTACACAACTGCGGCAAAAAAACAGCGTTTGAATGAATTTCGGCATTATAATAATCTTGACTGTCGCACGTAAGACCACCGAGAAAAACACGCTTATACTCCTTGTCCCAATGATTTACAGCCATCAAAACGTAACGTTGATTGATACCCCAAATATCAGGCAAAGTAGTCATAAAAGAACTGTCAATCATATACCACGCCTCACGGTCATTCTGCTGTTTCTGGTTGATAATAGAAAACAAAGTTGCTCCACTTTCCCCAACCGTAAACGACCCAAATTCTGTAAAAATATTAGGTTCTTCTATTTTATGTTGGTTACAAGTATTCTTAATTTGAGCAACTATCTCTTCTGCCATATACTCGTAGTCATAGTCGAAAGAGAGAGAATTTTGAATTGGAAACCCGCCACCTATATTGATAGCATTAAGCGTGGGACATATTTTTTTTAATTCACAATAGACATTTACACTTTTAAGCAATTCGTTCCAATAGTATGCAGTATCCCTTATTCCTGTGTTGATAAAGAAGTGAAGCATCTTTAATTCAAACTTCTTGTTTTTAGCTATTTTTTGATTATAGAAGTCGATTATATCATTATATCTAATACCAAGTCGAGAAGTATAGAACTCAAAGCGCGGTTCTTCTTCGGAAGCGATACGAATACCTATTTGTAACGGCTTCTGGATAACTTCGTCGAGCATATCTATTTCACCTTTATTATCGAGCACAGATATTATATTTGTGTAACCTTGATTATTATGCATATCGGCAATATTTTCCACATATTGCGGACGTTTGAAGCCATTGCAGATAATATAATTTTCTTTATCCATAAGCCCCTGTTCGTCAAGAGCCATTATAAGGTTCATATCAAAAGCCGATGAAGTTTCTATATGTACATCGTTTTTCAAAACTTCTTCCATAACAAAAGAAAAATGTGAACTTTTTGTACAATAGCAATAATGATACTCACCGCTGTAATCAACCTTTGCCATTGCCACATTAAAAAGGCGTTTCGCACGCTGTATTTGAGAAGTTATCTTTGGCAGATAAGTTACTTTTAGAGGCGTTCCGTACTGCTTTATAATATCCATCAAAGGCACTTCATGAAAGTAAAGCTCGTTATCTTCAACCTTAAATGCACTTTGTGGAAATTCAAAAGTTTGCTCAATCAAATCTATATACTTATTCTTCATTTTTCTAATATAATTAAGTTAAATTAACATTTTTTAAACAATCCGACTAACTCGGATTTGAAAATTGACCGCAAAATTGACCGCAAATATAAGAATAAAAACGCAAACTTTGTTCGACAGGCAATACTTATATATTCGTAATTTTGCGATAGACACAAAATCGTACAATATTATGACTACTATCAAACTTGAAAAAATGAAATTTTATGCTTTCCACGGATGTTTTAAGGAAGAAAATATTATTGGAAACCACTTTGAAGTGGATTTGCAAATCGAAGCCGACACTTCTGTCGCAGAGAAGACCGACAATGTTGAGGACACTGTAAACTACGCACTGCTTTATGAAGTTGTGAAAAAAGAAATGGCTGTCACGTCAAAAACGATTGAGCAAGTCGCATCTCGTATTCTCACGGGCACTAAGACAATGTTTCCACAAATAATACAGGCGACCGTAAGGGTAAGCAAACTAAACCCCGCTGTCGGCGGAGAAGTTGAACGTGCGAGCGTAACAGTCACAAGTTAGCACAAACAAAAAACGGCGACCCAAATAGAAAGGGTCACCGCCTTTTGTGAACTTGATATATTTTCAATTTCGAAAGAAATCTTATGCAAATTTACGTGAAATTTTTGAATTATTTACAAAATTATTCACAAAATTATGCACAAATAAATAATAATTCACCTAATTTACAACAATTCGGCAGGCGCGAGTACCAACTTTTATAACATACCCGCCTCTGCGTAAACCCGACAAACTAACGTCTGCACCGGTTCCTACAGCAGCCTTGACAAGACGACCCGACAGGTCATAAATCAAAATCTTGTCCCCTGTCGCAGCACCAACTATTGTAAAAACACGTCCCTCTAAGACAGGATTGGGATAAACACTTATGCCAGAAAATACATTATTGGATGGTTCAATTGCAACATCCAACAGAGGAGTTGAACCAAACAGGCAGGAAATTTCCGAATAACTGCCCACAGGTCCAAAATCCGTAAACTCACCGGTAGCAGGATTTATCTCAAAAAGTTTCCCCCTTTCGGCACTCACCCAAAATAGCCTGTTAGACTGATAGTCAAATGTCATTGACTGAAAAAGACTTGCAATATAAATACCGGAATGAGAGACAGGTGTCACATTTCCTGTTCTCTTGTCTATGGCGCAAAAATAACCGTTATCGCTCATGCCATACATATTTCCCAAAGTATCAACTGCAATACACGACATTGAATACAGTAACGACTTTTGGAGCATATCACCATTATCAAGATTTATTTCCATAAGTAGTGGTGACTGATAATCATTATCATACATTACGCCATACATCACATTTTCCGTAAAATCATAAGTCATATCCGCAGGAATAATACTAATCTCAACTTTGCTTATTTCATTCCAGCTCTTATCCAATTTCACAAAATTCATCGGGGCGTGACTGCCAGCTTTATCCATAGTGTAAGTATAGATATTCTCTGATGTGACTGCTCCTGCAACAATAACGCCTGTATTATCATCTTGATAATCACTTTCGGCTACTACGGAAATATCAGCGTCATTAACGTTAAAACGTACTGCGCCGTAACCCGAAGATATGCCGTCCCAAAGACGATAACCATGCAAAGTAATATCAGGACGATAGAAATAACCGCGACTTGCCGTATCGTTAGAAAGATTTTCATCACCTGCCAATTGGGTAAATACCTTAATACTGTAAGTCTCACGGTATGCACCCATATTACAGGTCTTCCCAAATGTATAATTTACGGAAAGACCGGGAAGAATAGTGTCGGGGCAATACTCCTGACGATTGGAACTTACCACTCCTGTACTAAAACTGTAAAACACATTCAAGCCACGCACTGTGTCGCAGCCATAGTTTTTAATTTCTACGCTAACAACAGAACTGCCACTTCCGCCTTTTACAGGTGTTATGATACGTCTGATACCAACATCTTTGTTTGGGGGATTCACGCACGACACTGTTCCATGCCAACCCGGTGAAGGTGCTGCACTCTGTTTGATAAACAGAAACGTGAGTGCGCCGTCAGCAGACGAAGATGTAACTGTAACATTAGCCATTGAGTCCGAAAACGCAGTAATACGCCTGCTTTCCAACACTTCTGCACCATCATAAACAATAAGAGAATCGCCCTCAATAGGGTACGAATTAAATAGATAAAATGGCGTAAGGTTTATCATATCAAAATTTACGCTGACCCGCTTGCCCGCCTGTGCGGGATAAAAAGTGATTTGCTGCGTTTCAATAGTATAACCTATCTCATAATCATTCTCAACGCCGTCATCGTAAAAATCGACACCGCAAGTAACGACAGACGGAAAAAGCCCCATAATAGCTTTATTTACGCGATTTTGCACCATAAGTGTTACGCTGTCATTGGACGTATTATTATCCCCGCTCATGGCAGAAAAAACAGTGAGAGCGTATAAATCTTCCGCCACAAAATTGCCAGGCGCAGTAAAAGTATATTCTTTTTCCTCAAGACTGTTTAGCGTATCCGACATCACCTCGCTCGCAATCAAAATACCGTTTATCGTGAAATAAAGAGGAATATCCCACAGTTTTTCTGTTCCCAAATTTTGCACCCTGACACTCACCTCACTCATTCCCAAGTCAATATTTACCGATTGAGGCGCAGTAATTTCCACTACTTTAACATCAATCACATCGCCCTCATGAACAGTTACATCATCAAGCACAACACTCGCACCAATGTTTGTGATACCCTCAAAAGCTATGTAGTAAGTACTGCTTTTTTCGGGTAGAGCAAGCACCATTTTTTCCCATTCGTGGACAGGTGTCATAGTTGTATAAATCAGATGCCACTCCCCACCCGGCGAAGTTTTGTAATGTACTTTAAGCGTATCCATATTTCCCGGTCCCCATAATTTGGTAGCATGATAAAACTCTAATATTGGTGCTGCCAACGAAGATAAGTCAAGCATGGGACTGATAAGTTTTGTTCTATGGCGAAAAACAGCATTGAGCGGCACATACCAATCTGAATAACAGGCATTAAAATTTCCACTGTGTGCGTGAGGAATTAACCGACTTTCTATGGTAAGCGAGCCGTCCACAAAATACCACGGCAACTTAATTGTATCTCTTGCAATTGTACTGTCAAGATGATAAACCTCTTTCCAAAAATGACGGACAGTAGCTGTGTCTTCAAATCCCTCAAAGAAAGGAAATGATTTTATAGTGTCGCTGCCCAAGCTCCGTGCTATTGCAATTATAGTGTCGTTGGTGCGGTCTTCGTCAGTTGTAAGACCTGTAAACGCCTTGATGTCGTAAGTTCCTGCTGCCGAAAAATCTATTGTACTGTTAAACGTATATATCGCTTCGCTCTGTGCGGGGATTGGTCCCTGCATAGTTTCCGTTACGACTGCGCCTCCGTCCACAACACAGGAAACAGGAATATCAGAAATCGACTGTGTGCCGAAGTTTCTTACACGCAACTGCACTCTTTCCTCACCTAAGTTTACATTTATCTTCGGACTTACTATTTCTGTAATACCCACATCATTATCCTTTAAGGAATAGACGGTTATATCATCTATCCACCAATCGTGAGCATATCCTGTAGAACCTTTTTCATAAAGAAATACAACGTAAATATTTTGACCGGAAAAAGCACTTATATCAAGAACAACATTTTCCCAAGGATCGTAATTATCCAAAGGATTATCGTCTGCAACGTAGGATTGTGGACCCCAGACTTTTGTATAGTTTGACGAAGATTTGATTGAAGAAGTATCCGTATAAATTCGTACGGAAGACAAGCCATGCGACACCGGTATCTGGACGAATGACCAAAAAGAGAGCTTAATAGCTGTCGCTGACGGTAATGCTATTTGCGGACTGATGTAAAATCCTTTGTTTATATCCCAACTGAAACCTCCATGTTTTGCACTGTGAGTGCCTGTTTTGACTTTGGTGGTGTCAATAATCCACTGACTTCCGGGATAATTGTCGTAGTCGTCTTCGACAAATGTCCAGCCTGTTCCTCCTGTTTCAAATCCCTCGGAAAAAAGAATAGTTTGTTGTGCGCGGAGTGGGGAGGCTACAAACAATAAAGCCATCCCAAAGAAAAATAATCGTTTCATATAATTGTAATTTGATTGGTCACATAAAAATTGGTTACATAAAAATTGGTTACATAAAAACTTGTCAATAAACAGTTATCGCACTTGTCCTATTTTGTAAAATATAAATTGTTATAAAAAATGTGCCGCCCTGAAAACAAAGCGGCACATTTATCAAAAACTTTTCTGAAAGTTTATTTCAGTAGTTTAAAGGCTGTCTGACCAACCTTAATCACATAAACGCCTCTCGGCTCGTTAAAGCGGATAGCCATTTCGGGAGCGTTCATTTTAGCATTGTAAAGCACACGACCGATTGTGTTAGTAACCATAACCATATCACCAGTATTAGCACCAGAGATATAGAGTATATCATTGTTGATATACGCCTTAACCTGATTCTTGGACACAGTCGCAGAAATACCTACCCCTTCGGTATAGTTTACTTCAAGGCGAACAACGACAGGCTCAGAAAGGCCGCCGTTAGTAATTACCAAAGAGTCGTTATACACATTGCGTACAGTTTGGTTAAACTCTACGTTAATAACAACTGTTTGCCCACCTGATAACTCGGCAGGAGTAATCGTTGTTTTAGCGCAGGTAAAGCCGTTTCCACCACCGAGAGCAACAGTCGCATCGCTTAGCAAAACACCTGTAACTTCGACAGGAATAGTGATTGGAACTTCGGTTGTATCAATGTGGATATTGGTATTAACGTCCAAATAAGGTTTGATAGGTGTTACCCGGAGATTCTTAATCAGAGCTGGGTCATTATCAGAATAGTAATAATCCCACACCGTTGTACCCAAAAAACGAACTTGTGTCGCATTAGCATTATTGATCTTTATAGCATAATGATAAAGTGTGTACGACAATTCATTGATAACAGTATCTATCGAAATCCAGTCATTTCCATCTTCTGTAATCTGCAAGATAAATCCTGTTCTATCATAAGGAGCTTGATGATCTAATGTAACACTGTCCACGCCTGATAACTTTACAGGAGAAGTTAAAACTCCATTTGGTCTCCCATTTGGTAGATACGGTTGGAAATTTGCCATATCAGGATTTCTCGTATTGCAAGCCAAACCGATGAAACCATCCTGATAATTAACGTGCTGCAAATCCCAGCCTCTTTTTATAATAGCACTATCAATCATCGCTTGTCCTATCGAAGAAAAATTACTGAAATCTTCTTCAATAATATCGGAGTATGTATAGCCATGTAAAGCATAACTTCCCGAAAGACCAAGTCCTGTAACTTGCAGCGTTGCATCAACAGGAATACCCGAAGTAAATGTGGCAGTTATGGTCTGCTTGACACTGTTGCCGACAACGACAAAACTATTCACATCAAGAGAAATCTGACCATTAGCATTGAGCAAAGTACATTTAAGAGTGTTTCCGTCAAAATTTTCTGCAAACACTTTCACAGTAAGTTGCGCTGTTTCGCCCTCAAAAGTATAAACTATTTCGTCTGTATAAGGATCTTCTGTTTCGCTTAAAAGTGAGAACTTTGGAATACCCTTACCATTAGGGGTAATATAAACGTCATCAATGAAAAGAGGATTATAGTCAAGCGGAAGATTTTTAAATTCCACATATTTGCCTGTTTCACTGTTAATCACAACTTCACTATAAATATAATTACTGGGAACGGTTTCAATATCAATTGTATCAGTATAAACAGGAGTGTTATCCAAAGTGTCATATACATTAATCACATATTTTACTGCACCATAATAGTTTTTGTAATAGAACGATACAATACCCACGCCACCCGACTTGGGTATGGATAATAACCGACTGCTGCTGCTGGCAGCTATACTTGCTGCCGCACCGCTACGTCCACCCCATTCGCTTCCACCCGTGCAAAACCATCCCTTAAAGTCGTAAGTCCAGTCTGTCATGTTAGAAACATAAGTGTTAAAATCCTGCGAAATATAATCTTGTAAGGAAATACCCACAATATTGATATTCTGGGTAGATATTTCTGAACTTGAAAGTGTTATAACCGCTTCGCAGTATGGATCTTCTGCTACAGCAGGATCAAACGAAACAGGAATATCGTAAGTTACATCATTAAGAGCAGCAGCAGTAATTGTCTGTACAGTAGAAGAAAAATCTGCTCCACTTACCGCCACATTTACATCACCTGTAAGACCATGCCCTTTGATTTGCAATATTTTTTCTTGTGGCGCACCTGTCAAAGCCTCAAAAACAGACGGAACCGATACTATTCTCATTGACGGAATTAAGCTATCGCTATTCACAATACTTATATCGTCCAATTGACAAGACATATTTTTACCTGTAACAAATCTCACATACTCGGCAGTAGCATCACCAATAACCAAATTTATTTCTTCAAAAAGACCATTTCCTGCAAGTTTGCTACTATCTTTTGTAATCCAAGTTTCTCCATCTACAGAAGTTTGCAGAAAAATATATCCTGCAAGAGAACTCGATGCATAAAGTTTCACATCTCCAACACCATTTGCTAACGGAGGTGTTGTAAGTGAACCGGGGGGGTCAAGTGTCAAAAATGCTACACTCCCTGGCTTCTGTGTCATCCAGTCATTACGGGTTCCATTTATAACTGCCCAACCATCATTAGTTGTAGTGTTTGAGTTGCTAATCAAAGATCCTGGCCATTCTTCGTCAAAATCAATAAAGACGTTGTCTTGAAGAATAAGAGCAGAAACAATTACCTGATAATCTGCTGAAATATCGCCACTCGAAACAACAATTGTGTCACTTGTATTAGCAGTTGTCGTAATTGTTAAAGGAAGAACGAAATCTAAATCGTTAATATCTGCAATATTAATCACTGTGTCGGTCTTACCGTTAATTTTAAACTCGTTGCCCGATTTTAACGAAACAGTAGGATTAGCTGTAAAACCATGTCCTCTTAACGTAAGGGTTACTTGAGCGGGAACTCCCGAAGTAACTCCATACTTTGTGCTTCCACTCGCATTAACAGTTGCCATCAAATCTCCATAAGTTGTAATAGTGATACTGTCAATAAAAGCATTGCCATAATCTCCATCTACACGCCTTATTTTCACCCATTTGGCTGTTTGGCTCTGCACTACAACGATACGCTCAACGTAAGGCTGCTGTTTCTCAATACTCAAAGATTTTGCTTCTGCCCATGTGATACCGTCTTCGGAAGTATCAATTACCAAAGTCACTGATGTCCAACCTGACTCAACATAGAAACGAACATCACCAACGCCATTACTGAACGGA
The DNA here is from genome assembly GCA_031274555.1 of Bacteroidales bacterium. Taxonomy (GTDB): domain Bacteria; phylum Bacteroidota; class Bacteroidia; order Bacteroidales; family P3; genus JAIRNR01. The sequence goes on from JAISPZ010000066.1 coordinate 58,526, forward strand.
CAGGAGGTGACTGCTCCGCCCAACGCGCCATTCATATTAACAGCAGCACCTGTTGCACCCATTTTATTGTATATATCCCGCTGTCCGCCTTCGATTTTCCATCCATTAGAAGTATAACTTGCTTTCACGGCACTACCCGAACCTGCCCAATCAGTATCAAAATCTTCGGTAGCTTCCGTTACTTCTTCATATACCATAACGGAAATAACCTTTGCGATAGAAAGACCGCCACCCGAAAGGGTAAGATTATTTATCATAAAGTTTTTATCTTCCACTTTGGGAGTATATGTAACATCTAAATTATAAGTGCCTGTTGCATTTGCTTGCGGTATCGGTGTCGTTGCTACAAATTGAGTGCTGTCAAAAGCTACTGATACATCGCCACTGATACCTGTAAAGTTAAGGGGCACTTGAAAGCTATGCGACGGTGTGCCAGAATAACTCGTAACCACATCTTCGGCTAAAACATCTGCAAGTCCTATTCCCATTGGGGTAATCCGGAAATTGTCAATGTAAAGTTGCTTATTACCCTCTGAAACATATACTTTTACGTATTTGGCATTAACGCTATCTACCTTAACAACAAATTCTTGATAGTCATCGGTAGAAGCTGCTACCGTCCCTACTATTGTCCAATTTTCCCTATCGTCAGAAACATACACCGTAAACCCTGAATAATCATAACCGCGGTTGCGATACATAAATGAAATCATGCCGACACCGCCGAATTTTTTTGGGGAAATCAATGTTTGAGATACACTTGCTGAACTCTCTCCCTCAAAAGGTTCATTGGCAGAAATACCTCCGTCTGTGAATTGCCATCCGTTATAATAAAAAGATCCATATGGGAAATAGTTTGTTTCATCAAAAGTTTCCCCAACGTTATCGGTAATTCCTATGCCACTAATTGGAAAATATAATTCAGGATAGCCTGCACCACTTAATTTAATATGTTCGTTATTATTGTATTTCGTAGGATTAAAGACAACATTGATAGTAGCTGTGTCTGTGGCATTTGCATTAAAATCAAAAGTTGCTTCTGTTGCAGAAAATGCAGTACCAGCTACGGAAACATCTAACGTTCCAAGCGTATGGTCATTATATAGCAACATGGCTGCAATGTTACTGACAGGCGTACCTACATTAGTTTCTAAATCAGACCACGCTTTTAATTCTCCGTTATCCTTATAAACAGGAAGAATATCGAATTTTGGATTTTCTACAGCAGTTTTGCCGTAGTCTGTTACAGAAAACTCGTCCAAATAAAAAGCTCTGTCCTTATAATCAGCCATATAATCCACCCAAAGGCGAACATATTTTGCATTTACGTCATTAATAGTGCGTGAATACATTTGATACGGGTCACTCTCTAAGTAACCACCTGTTTTTGCATTCATCGGGACACTGTCCACCGAAACCCAATCATTGCCGTCCGCAGAAGTCTGTACCATTATCTTAAAATCTATTGCATACTGTCCAAACCAAGGAACAACTTTATAGAAGAAAGATACCCACCCCACACCTCCTGTTTTTTCGGGAGTTTGGATATACGCACCTTCGCCAAATGTCGTGGAATACCAATAAGAATACGCAGCGTGCGTACCATAATAGACGGGACTTGTGACAACATTCATGTTTACATACGTCCAGCCGTCAACGGTATCAACAACTGAGCTACGATTAGTGTTAAAAGCAGAACTAAAATGCTGTTGCAGCACCTCTGCTTGCGCGACTGTTACAGACAGTAACAGTGCTAAAATAACTAAGTAAAGTTTTTTCATAAGTTTATAAATTTGTTTTTAATAAGTTGTACAAAACTCGCCAACAGACATTTAATCTAAATTTCAAATATTTGCCATACGCGTTTCATAAGACTTGTTTTTGGTTTATATTAATTTTAGTGTAATAGCAAAGATGTACGACTTCGCGTTGAAGTCGCAAATAGCTTGGGTATCCATAAATAATTTTGAAATTGTGGGGACCGTGAAGAAATTTTCGGGAAACTCTGGAAATGGGAAGTGGAACTATGGAAGAAGCTCTCTCTCTCTCTCTCTCTCTCTCTCTCTCTCTCTCTACAACCATGCGGGTTTCAGAAGACTGACATCCACAAGCACCTGCCATAAGCGGGCTTGCGGTTAATGTCGGAAACTCAAAGGATAGGTTGTAGTACGGCATTAGTGTATTTTCAATTCGCGAAGTTACAAATAATTAACGAAATTTTAGCATGGCGCGAACTTTCAACTCACGAATTTACGCAAAATTTTTCAATTTACGCACAAGCGAGACAAAAATGCGCTGACTTTGTCAGGGCAAACGCATTTAAAATATTTCACGCATATAATATTCTGATAATCAAATATAGGCTTTTGCTATTTTTGCAAAAATTGACAACATTCGGTTTTACAAAACACTGTATGTCTGTCAGATAATTTTATAATGCGTTTGCCCTGTGGAACACCCTACGAATTTCGTTTCTTTTATCGTACCTTTGTAATGTATTAAATTTTGACGATATGCAAGTGAAAAGAATTGGACTCGTAGCCCACGATGGGCAAAAAAAGAACCTTAGAGAATGGGTGGAATGGAACAGAGAAATCCTTGTTAAATACGACCTTGTTTGCACCGGTACGACAGGCAAAATCATAAAGGAAGCACTTTCAAAATGTGTAGAAAAAAATTATTTTGACAATCATTTTACGATACTGAAATCAGGACCGCTCGGTGGCGACCAGCAACTTGGCGCAATGATAGTCAATGGCGATATTCAGATGCTTATTTTCTTTTGGGACCCTATGGAATCGCAGCCTCATGATGTGGATGTGAAAGCACTTTTGAGAATAACAACGATGTATAACGTCCCTGCGGCGTGCAACCGCGCCACCGCTGATTTTCTTATTTCATCCCCACTGTTGGACGAGGAGTATGAGTGCACTCAGCAAGATTTTTCGTCATATACAAACAGAAAGATATAATGAAAATCCCGCAGCTCGCCCGCCAGACAGCCATCTCATATACAAACAGAAAGATATAGCGTGAACTAATGAAAATCCCGCAGCTCGCCCGCCAGACAGCCATCTACGGCATCCCATCAATTGTGGGACGACTGCTTAATTTTCTGCTTGTCCCGCTCTACACCTACGTCTTTCTCCCTCAAGAATATGGTATAGTCACCGAACTTTACGCCTACACAGCCTTTCTGCTCGTAGTTCTTACCTACGGCATGGAAACGACTTTTTTCCGCTTTATGCAGAAAGCCGATACTAACAGGGTATATAGCACCGGTGTATGGAGTTTGCTCGGCACGTCCCTATTATTTCTGACAGCGATATTGTTGCTTAGAAAGCCGATAGCTTCGTTTCTAAGCTATCCACACGCAGACGAATTTATAATATGGTTCGCCCTTATTCTTTTTGCGGACGTGATGGCATCGCTACCGTTTTGTCTGTTAAGACAGGAGAACAGGGCAGGACGATTTGCGTTACTGCGCACAATAAACATATCTATCAATATCGGGCTTAACCTGCTGTTTATCCTTGTGTTGCCGATAAAGCCCGATGTCAAATATATTTTCCTATCCAACCTTATAGCGAGTGGCGTAACGCTGCTGCTTATGACACCCGAACTAAGGCGACTGAAATTCATTTTTGACAAGCGTCTTTGGCGTGACATGATGATTTACACCTTGCCTGTAATGGTTTGGGGGCTGGCTGGCATTATAGACAGCACGTTCGACAAGGTACTTTTTCGTTGGCTTATCCCCGACGAACAAAGTGCCATGCATCAACTTGGAGTTTACGGTGCGTGCGCCAAACTTGCCGTAATTATGAACTTATGCGTACAGGCATTTCGCTACGCGGCAGAGCCATATTTCTTTAAGAAATCGCAAGAAAAGGACGCAAAGCAAACGTACGCCCGCGTAATGGATTATTTTGTGATGATTTGCTGTCTAATCTTTCTCGGCTGTTCGCTCTTTCTGAATGAGTTAATGATGCTTGTTGGTCGTTCATATCGCGAGGGAGCATACGTAGTGCCGGTACTTCTAATGGCAAACCTCTTTCTCGGCATTTTTTATAACCTTTCGATATGGTACAAAGTCACAGATAAAACCCGCGTAGGCGCGATAATAGCCATTGTCGGCTCGGCACTTTCCATCGGGCTAAACGTACTGCTTATCCCCATTTTCGGCTATTACGGCGCGGCATGGGCAGCACTCGCCTGTTATATGACAATCACGATAATCTCATATTTGACAGGTCAAAAGCACTACCCTGTAAAATATCCACTTGGAAGAATATTCTTCTTTCTGGGACTCGCAGTGGCACTATACACTGTCAAAACCCTGCTACCAATAGAAAGCATATTGCTCTCGTCCGCACTTTTTGCGATTTACGCAGGCGTAGTCATATGGAAAATTTTCAGGAACTGTCTCGTCCTGAAATAGGTTTACACAAAAGGTATAAAGAATGAATACAAAAAATCGACCTATTTGTGAGTTAAATTCGGTGAAAAAAGCGTTAATCCCACCATCTTCTTTCAGCGATTTAGAGAAGCATAAAATCATTAGGAGTTTCTCTCAAGCGATGTGAGCAAAGCGGCCATTTGGCTGAAGTACACAGGTATCACAAATATCCAAATTTAATAAAGAATTATGTTCCGTTAGAGCCAAACAAATTATGGGTAAGTAACATAACTTATTGGCAAATAAAGAGTGGATATGTTTACATCAATTTTGTAACTGATGCCTGTTCTCATAAAATCGTAGGTTTTCATGTTTAGAGAGCGTAGAAACAATCATGGCTCTAAAACAAGCCCTGTCTGACAAAAAAAGCATATATAACGACCTTATCCATCATTCTAATCGAATTCGTAATTCGTAATTGATTGTTGGTGTCCGTTTAATTCGTAATTCGTAATTCGTAATTCGTAATTCGTAATTGATTGTTGGTGTCTGTTTAATTCGTAATTCGTAATTCGTAATTCGTAATTCGTAATTCGTAATTCGTAATTCGTAATTCGTAATTCGTAATTCGTAATTGATTGTTGGTGTCCGTTTAATTCGTAATTCGTAATTCGTAATTGATTGTTGGTGTCCGTTTAATTCGTAATTCGTAATTCGTAATTGATTGTTGATGTCCGTTTAATTCGTAATTCGTAATTCGTAATTCGTAATTGACACTCTACTTGCTTTTTCTGTAGCTTAGGACAGCCCAGAAGTTGAAGACCGCAGCGAAGCCGATGAGGGCAAAAAGTTCGGGAAGCATTTCGAGCATGGAACTCCCTTTTAGATAGATAGCACGCATAACGTCCATAAAATATTTTAACGGGTCAAAGGCAGCAATATATTGCGCCCATTGAGGCATACTCTTTACAGGAGTGAACAGACCGCACATGATGATAAATATCATGATAAAGAAAAATATCATGAACATAGCCTGCTGTATGGTATTTGTGTAATTTGATATAATAAGCCCAAGTCCCGATACAACAAAAGTATAAACAACAGCAAACATATAAATAGTGAGCAAACTTCCACGCGGATAAATATCATAAATTAAAAATCCAAGCACTATGCCGATTGTGAGAACAAAAATACCGATTATCCAATATGGAATAAGTTTTGCGAGAATAAATTTTATCCTGTTTACAGGAGTAACATTAATTTGTTCAATAGTGCCTGCTTCCTTCTCCCCCACTATGTTCAACGCAGGCAGAAAGCCCGCAAGCATAGTCAAAAGAATAACCATAAGAGCGGGCACCATAAATTTTTTGTAGTCAAGATTGGGATTAAAGCGGAGTTGCATAGCTGGTGGGGAGATAAGTGCTTCGCTTGAAGACGGACTCATTTCTGCTGCATAGTCGTCTATAATTCCTTTCAGATAAGACGAGCCGAGAGTGGCATTCATGCTGTTTACAGCATTTGCCGAAATCATCACTTTTGTCGTCCCCTCCTTATAAAATGTCTTCTCGAAATTTCGTGGAAAAATAAGCATAATATCGGCTTTGTCACTCTCAATTTCTTTTAATGCTTCTTTTTCCGAGTGAACAATTGAGCCAAGAATAAAATAGCCAGAAGCAGTGATTTTTCTCACAAGACGAGAAGTAAATTCCGTGTTGTCGTTATCAACTATCGTCAGGCGAACCTCTTTTACTTCTTGCGTTGCAGCCCACGGCAGGATAAGCAGTATAAACACAGGAAAAATAAAAATCAGCTTCGGCAAAAATGAATTGCGAAAAGTCTGTTTAAATTCTTTTTCTAATAAAAATTTCAGCATATCGTAAAATTTTGCTCACAGTTTTTCGGCTGCAAAGCAATTACATCTATCATAATCTCACTTTAAATCTTTTCAAACTTGCAAAAATAAATGCAATCGCCATTGAGGTAAGGATAACAAATTCTTTCCACACATAAAGCCCCGACACTCCCTGTATCATAAGTTTTTTTGCAGCAGCAATAAACCATCTTGCGGGAATAATGCACGAAAACCATTGCAAAAATTCCGGCATACTTTCAATTGGAAAAACCATACCTGACAGTATCATTGTCGGCATCAGAAACCCCATCCCCGAAATTAAAATTGCTGCGACTTGTGTGTTCGCAAAAGAAGAAACGGCAACTCCCATCGAAAGACAAACAACAATATAGAGTAGCGACATAAAAATAAGCCACAGCGGATTTGAGGGCATCGGAACACCTATTATCAGAACAGATATTGCCATAATTGTCACAACATTTATCACGGACAGCACAAAATACGGAACAAGTTTTGCAAAGATTATGGACATCGGATTTGTTGGCGATACAAGGAGTTGTTCCATCGTGCCTGTCTCTTTTTCGCGCACAATTGCAACGGAAGTCATCATCGCACAGATAAGCATTAAAATCATCCCCATAATTCCCGGAACAAAATTGTAGGAACTCTCCATTTGTGGATTGTATAGCATTTTTGTTTCGGAAGAAATAATTGAACGAATGGGCGTGGATGACGGTGTTTCTTCAAGCGGTGAGGTTGTTGAAGCGGACACGGGTGATGACGTTTCTGCAAGTGGTGACGTTGATGTGACGGACGACAATGACGGCGTTACCGCGAACTGTGCCGCTGATGATATTATCTGAAGAATATAATACGAAGCACTCACTGCCTGATTTGGCTCTGTCGCATCCGTTATAATCTGCATATCAAAACCTGAAATACTTTTAGACGGACTGAACAGTATCACAAGGTGTGCTTCGCTATTTTCAAAAGACGGAGTTATTTCTTTTTCTGAATGAATTTTTGAAAGGATAAAATCTTTATTTGCACTTATTTGTTCGGTGATTTTCTGTGTTGTGGAATTTTGTACATAATCAAGAACTGCAACTTTTACGTTACGCACTTCGTTTGTTACTGCAAATCCGAAAAGAAAAATTTGAATTATCGGCATTAAAAAAAGGATCATCATCGTGCGCGGGTCGCGCAGAATATGAAAAAATTCTTTTCTTACAAATGTTCCAAATGATGATTTCACCTGCTTATAAGTTTATTATTTAGTACGGAACTCACGTTATTATTGGAAGTCCACCTCACCGTACATGCCCTGTTTGATAAATCCGCTGTCGTTCCTCACCGCAATCTTTACAGGATATACAAGATTGCTTCGCTCATCTCTTGTCTGTACGGTCTTTGGAGTAAACTCTGCCTTATCCGAAATCCATGATACGGTACCGCTGTTAATACGACTTTTATTTTCACCCATATCGGAATATACTTTAACTTTCTGTCCCACTTTTAAATCTGTTATCTGGCTGCCCACAAGATAAGCACGAATGTACATTGCAGAAAGATTTGCGACTTTAAAAAGTGGCTTTCCTGCTGCGGCAAGCTCCCCTCTTTCTGCGTATTTTCCAAGCACAGTTCCTGAAACAGGACTTCTGATAATGCTCTTGCGGATAAGGTCTTCCACCTGAGCTATCTGGGCTATCAGACCCTCTGCTTCGCCTGAAATACTGCTATTCGTGTTTGTAAGCTGCTCTGTTAATGCGCTGATTTGTTTTTTCAGGGCAGAGACGGAAGCGTTTATATCGTCAAGCTGTTTCCGATTTGCAACTTTGTTTGCTACGAGGGTTTCAAAACGGTTCTGTTCTTTTTTTAACGTTTTTAATTGTTCGTTCATCGCTGCAATTTGCGATGGAACATCAATCGTTCTGCTTTTTACAGCAGAAAGTGCCGCCTGCAATTGAGTTTTTTTCAAGTACAATTGCACTGTGTCAATCATTCCGACTACGCTGTCGGCGAAAACATTCGTGCCCTCGTCTATATCGAAAAACATTATTTCGCCGTTTGCCTGCGATGACACAATTATCTCTGTCGCTTCAAAAACTCCCGAAGCGTCGTGAGCATTGTTTGAACTTTTACAGGAAAAAGCTATCAAGACAAATAATAATAAGTACGTTTTTTGTTTCATATCTCTAAATTCTAAGTTCTACATTCATTTCCCTCGCTCATGCCCGACGTTTCTTCGGCTTCGGGTTTCTCTCACTCTGTTCGTTTGTACACCTTTTGGTTTCGTGGAAAATTAAGTTTAAAATTTCGCAATGCGAAGAAGCAGCCCACCATCTATTAATCTACCTCTCTAAGTTGGCATGAACTACTCCATACTCCTTTTCAGCGATGGTTTACTTCAATTGCTAAATTTTAAATCTTGAATTTTCCGTACCCCTGCCTGACGTTTTTTCGGCCTCGGGTTTCTCTCACTCTGTTCGTTATATCCTACGTTTTACATTCTATTTTGCGCTTTGCTGCGTTAGGGATTGAGCGGAAATCCTTTTTTGCGGCGGGGACACGTGGGGTGGGCAAAAAAGATTGGAGTGAAAGCCCGACCCCGCTCCGAGCCTGCGAGGGGCGGGGGAACGCCCAATTCTAAATTCTAAATTCTACATTCTACATTTTTCACAGCCCTAATTCTACTCGTAACTCGTACATCGCGAGGAGCATTTGCATTGAGTGAACTGCTTTCGTTTGACGCGCCATGTTGAGTTCAAACAGGTCGGACAAATAGTCGCTCATTGAGAGTGTGCCGTTTGCCTTTTTAATGGATGACATTTTTACTAATTCTTCTCTCATCGCGATAATTTTATCGTCCTCTGCTAGAAGTCCTTGCAACTTTTTTATTTCCGCATTTATGCCTATAGCTTTTTGATTTAAGTTAAAGCGAAATGTGGCTTCTTGAATATTTATAAAGTCTTTGGCTGTATTGATTATTTTCTTTTCGTCGCCGTAGGTATATAACCCGCCGAAATTCCACGACAACTGCGCTCCTCCTATGAAGTATGGGGCAAATCCTGCCTTGAACATATTTAGTCCAGGGTTGGCGTACGCTCCCTGCGCGAAAAGTCCGAGCTGGGGCATACCCTTTACTAATAACTTTTTTTTCTGCGTTTCTAATTTATTTTTTTGTGCCTGAAAAAGATTTATTTCGGGACGACTTACCGCCCTGTCAGGGGAAAATTCGAGTGGTTTCGGTACTGTGGATATATTTTCCCAAGAAACACGCCCGCCGAGAAAAAACGAGAGCATGAGCGCCTGGGCTTCAAGTCCACTTATTATTTCGTGCTCTGTCTGTGCCGCCTTTTTCTGCTCTACCTCTACACGCAGAGCATCTGACGGGTTTGCAAGACCGCTGTTTTCCAAACTTAAAACTCTGTCATACTGACGTTGCAATTCCTCACTGTATAATTTATTTTGTTCAAGGCGTTCTTTTAAAAGAAGAATACCGAAATAAACTTGATTTATTTGGCTGTAAAGGGCGTAAAGTCCCACTTCCGTACTTTGTGCATCAACTTTTGCCTGTGCTTTTATATCTTCTCTTTCATAGATGAGCGCACCACCGTCCCACAACGGCTGCACTAATTCTATCGCTGCACGATACTGGTCTTTGTCGGGAAAATTAATGTCATCCATTCCCATAGAGGCTAACAGGTCTAATACATTTTGGGAAAATGCTGTGACATCGGTCTGCCATGAGGCTTTCGCAGAAAGTGAGAGCTGGGGAAGAAAATGACGACCCGCCCCCGCACTTTTGTATTTTGAGGAACGTGATATAACTTCAAATTGCTTCACAAGGGGATAATTTTCCCGTGCTTTCGCATAGCAATATTCGAGGGTCAGGTTTTGCGTGAGCTGTGCATTTGGCGCATTTGGTGCATTTGATGCACTTGACACATTGGGCGATTGGGCTTCTGCAATCTGTGCGACCGTCACAAAAACAATAATTAAAAATATCTTAGTTTTCATACTACTTACGTTTATCCGAATATCTCTCGCAATTCCTTGTTACTCAACTTCCCAATCCACTTTTCACCGTTGGCAACTGTCATTTCTGCGAGATGTTTTTTCTTTTGTATCATATCATCTATCCGTTCTTCAAACGTATTTTTGCAGATCATACGATGTACCATAACATTTTTCTTTTGCCCAATGCGGTAGGCGCGGTCTGTCGCCTGGCTTTCGACAGCGGGATTCCACCACAAATCATAGTGAATGACGTGCGAAGCAGCGGTCAAATTCAGCCCTGTACCACCCGCCTTGAGCGAAAGGATAAAGATTTTGTCTGCGCGACCGTTCTGAAACCTGCTCACCATCTCCTCTCGCTGTTTTACACTGCAACCACCGTGATAAAACATCGGTTCTTCACCAAAACGTTCAGCTATAAAACGTTGTAACAGCCCACCCATTTCTGTGAACTGCGTAAAAATCAACACTTTCTCGCCACTTTCGTTAATACTGTCAAGTAATTCAAGAAGTAATTCTGTTTTCCCTGAAAGGGATGCTTCAAACTGTCCATCTTTCAAAAATTGCGTGGGATGGTTGCATATTTGTTTCAACGCAAGTATCATCTGCAACACTAAACCCTGCCGCTTAAACAATGTTTGACTGTCAGAACCCGCACAACCTTCAATTTGCTCCATCGCCTTTTCCATCGTTTTCTGATACAAAGCCACTTGCTGCTTGCCAAGAGATGCAAATTGAATTTGTTCAATCTTATCGGGTAAATCGGAAATAACAGTTTTGTCCGACTTCATACGCCGCATCATAAAAGGGGCGGTAATTTTCCGAAACTTCAAAGCAATATGCTCATCATTGGATATTTGAATTGGCTCTGCGTAACTTTCTTTAAACGTCTTAATATTGCCCAGATAGCCTTTATTGGTGTAATCCATAATTGACCAAAATTCGGTCAAGCGGTTTTCTACAGGCGTACCGCTCATCGCAATACGAATATTTGCAGGAACACTTTTTACAGCTTTCGACTGCGCAGTGGTGTGGTTCTTGATATTTTGTGCTTCGTCGATAACCATCACCTGCCATTTTTGCTTTTTTAGTACTTCAAAGTCGCTTCTAAGTACACCGTACGTGGTGAGTAAAATATCTGCATCAAACTGTTTTAAGTCGCGCGTAGCACCGTGAAAGATATGCGTAGAGAGCGACGGCGCAAATTTCTCGATTTCCGCTTTCCAATTTATTAATAATCCTGTCGGAACAACTACCAATGCCTTGTGCTTTTTATCTATAGCATTTTCTTCTTTAAGTTTTAACAGAATGGAAATTACCTGTAACGTCTTGCCCAGACCCATATCGTCAGCAATAACACTTCCAAAGCCGATACGACTATTTCTATACATCCACGAGAAACCACGTTGCTGGTATGGACGAAGTTCCACATTCAAGCCTTTCGGCAACGGAATATCTTCTTCGGAAGTCAGTTCACGAATTAAATCCCGTACCTCATTCGTCAGTGCAACAGGTGCTCCATCGTATTCTTCAGCCAACGCCGTCTGCAGTAATTGATAGGAATTAAGCAATTTACCACCTGTAATGGCTTTGTTCAACTTTTCTATGTCAGTATCACTTACGTAAATATAATTCTCCTTGAATTTGAACAGTCTCGAAGCATTTTTCATCAACTTCTGAAAGTCTGCAAGTGAAATCACCTTGTTGCCAAGTGCTATCTGCCACTCGAATGACAATAAATCGTCCAAGCGTAAAAATCCCTGACTGTCGGATGATTTTTTTAGTTTCACAGATACTTTCGGACGTAACAGTTCCTGTAAGGATTTGGGCAACAGAATTTTGATGTCCAGCAATCTAATTGCGGGAAGTACCTCCATAAGGAAAGAGGCAAACTCTTTATTACTGAAACGAACAGATGTATTTCCCAAAAGGTTGATATACGTGTCCAAGCCTTTTATAAACGGTGTCAGCAACGACACGCTCTGCAATATTTTAAAACGTTGTTTCTCGTATTTTTTTTGTTCCCAAATATCTTTTAAGGGGACAGGTGGCTGATTAGCACTTTCTACGCTAATCTGAACTTCAAACTGCCCGTCCTGATTGTCTTGCTTGCCTTGCTTGTCTTGCTTGTCTTGCTTGTCTTGCCTGTCTGAAGGCTCCGAAACTATGATTACAGGCTTATATAATTCTGTGGTCAGATAATATCTGTCTAACCACACCTTTATACCACCACTCAACGCATTTTCACCAACACCTGCAAAATCGTATGATATGCCTTTGAAAAATAACTTTTCAAACAGGTCGTCATTTTTAGATAATTTGGACAGATGTGCGATTATATTACTGATAAACAACGATAAAATTTCTGTCGCCAAATTGTCGGACACTATTTTTGACAGTTTTTCAACTACTGTTTTCACGTGTTGATCCATGCTTGCAGGCAGCCAGCGAATGATGAAACGTTTGTTTTCCAACTGAACAATCTGCGGAATAACCATGCCGTTTGCCAATAAATGAAGTGAAGCAAACAAAATTTTGTGAAGTGCAGCCACACTTGCATCCATGTCGAGCAAATAGTCTGGGTTTAATGCAAAGAGCGCGGGTATCAACTCATCCAAAGTATATTCTTCGTTAATGGACAGACGATTGTCTTTATGCAATGTCAAAGAAAGTGTAGATCTGTTCGTTAGAAATTGTTTATCCGTCAGAGGATAAATCGTATCAAGGTTCAGTTTATTAGATAAAATACTCGAACATTCCTGAGCAATTCTACGCATTTTAGAAGCATATTTTTCGCGAAAATTGCCCGAAGGATAAAAAGGTGGTGCATCGGGTAAAAGTTGTACTAACGCGTCAAAGACATTTTTCAATTGCGAGAAATCAACTTTTTGATAAGCAGTGTCTTCCGAGTAAGAAATATTTCTTGGGGGCTTTATCAGGCTTTCTAACGTGGGGATTTCCGTTTTATTTTGGTCAGCAAGAAAAATATTTCGTTTTTTTAATTCTTCTATTAAGTGAACATTATGAATATCAAAGACAAAAAACGGATTATTGTCAATTTCGCGGCTCAACATATAAATAACCGCAGCCAAATGTTTGCATGGAACAGCCCAGTCAGGGCACGAGCATTTCATTTCAAAATCCGTCCATCTCTGGGGAAACACTTTCAGCCCTAATGATTCGGAAATATTAAGAATGGCAGGATCTAATTCGCGATTTAACAATTTGGAAATAAGCGCAGGATGTTCAATAATTTTATCCAGCAAACTTTCCTTTGAGCTTTCAGAAAAAGTGGGCACAACAATCGTTACGGTGTATGGAGTCAGACGGCTTCCAGCGACTTTCGCCACAATTTTATTATCTCTTATCTTTACACTTTTGACACGACCGCCTCGCGCGTACGAAGCCCCTCGCGGCAAACGATTATCGTAATCCACACTTCTTAACGAACCTAACCAACGTTCGCCCCACCATGTTTTTCCAAACTTTTCTGCCATAATACTACTTTGAATGAGGTGCAAATTTACATTAAAACTTTCAATTTACACATAAACTCTATAAGAACTTATAAACTTTTTAGCTTATCGAATAAACTCTATAGCTTTTGACTTACGAATAAACTCTATAGCTTTTAGCTTATCGAATAAGCTCTATAAGAACTTATAATCTTCTTGACTTACGAATAAACTCTATAGCTTTTGACTTACGAATAAACTCTATAATAACTTATAAACTTCTTGACTTCTGCGTTGGAGTGCAGGGGTAGAGTTTTTGCCTGTCTGCAAAATATGTTATTTTGAAAATGCAGCGGAATTAAAACTGCGACAGAAAGCGTCTGTCGTTTTCGGAAAAGAGGCGCAAATCTTTTACGCCATATTTGAGATTGGCTTGGCGTTCGACACCCATGCCGAAAGCGAAACCGCTGTATATCGTGCTGTCTATGTTACAGTTTTCGAGCACAGCAGGATCAACCATGCCACATCCAAGAATTTCTACCCAACCTGTATGTTTGCAAAACGGACAGCCCTTGCCACCGCACAGCGAACATTCTATATCCATTTCGGCAGACGGTTCTGTAAAGGGGAAATAAGACGGACGAAGTCGGATTTTTGTTTCGCTTCCGAACATCTCTTTTGCGAAATAAAGGAGTGTCTGGCGCAGGTCTGCAAACGAAACATTCTTGTCTATATAAAGTCCCTCAACCTGATGAAAAAAGCAGTGCGCACGCGCAGATATTGCTTCGTTGCGATATACTCTACCCGGAAAGATTGCACGAATTGGCGGTTTTTGTTTTTCCATCGTGCGGATTTGTACTGATGAGGTGTGGGTGCGCAGGGCAATGTCCCCTTCTACAAAAAAAGTGTCCTGCATATCGCGGGCAGGATGATCTGGCGGGAAGTTCAGTGCGGAGAAATTATGCCAATCATCTTCAATTTCGGGACCTTCTGCGACAATAAATCCTATACGTGAAAAAATATCTATTATTTCATCGCGCACCTGCCATATTGGATGACGATGTCCCTGCTCAAAGCCTGTGGGACGAAAAAGATCATCAAATTCTTTTACGTCTGTATTCTGCGTTTCAAATTTTGCCCGTGCATTTTCTATCGTTTCTGATACAGCTTGTTTCAGCGTATTTAATGACTGTCCTGCTGCACGTTTTTCTTCTGTCGGAACTTGCTTAAACTGTTCAAACAGGTCGCCAAGAATTCCTTTTTTACCGAGAAGACGGATGCGATAACTTTCCACTTCTTCGGGCGAGGAAAATGAAATGCTTTTTGCCTCTTGCAGTAATGTTTCTATTTTTTGTAACATAAAATCTGTGCTTTTATCCTGTCGCCTGTTGCTTTTATCTTGTCGCCTGTAATAATTGTAACAGGGCTATTTTTCGATTTCAATGCTCATGAAAACATTTTTTAGCGGGCGACTGTTGCCGTCGGTCTGTGTTTCGGCGATTTTGTCTATCACATCAAGTCCCTCTACAACTTCGCCAAAAACGGTATATTGTCCATCGAGAAATGGCGTTCCGCCGATAGTTTCGTATGCTTTTTTCGATTCGGGTGTAAACTTAAATCCATACTGTGGACTTTCCATCATGGCAATTTCTTCGGGTAAAACTTTTTTGCCCTGAACTATATAGAATTGGCAGGCTGACGAGCGTTTTTCATGATTAACGTTATCGCCCATACGTGCTGCGGCAAGCGCACCTTTTTTGTGATAAAATTTCGGATTAAATTCTGCGGGTATGGTGTAGTCTAAACCGCCTGCACCAAGGCGTTGTCCGTCCGCAGCATTGCGAGAATTAGGGTCGCCACCCTGAACCATAAAATCTTTTATCACTCGATGAAAGAGCAATTCGCTATAAAAACTGTCCTGTACAAGTTTTAAGAAGTTGTCGCGATGTTGTGGCGTTTCATCGTAGAGTTTTATTTTCATATCACCCATCGAGGTGTGAATAATAACCATTGGTGTTTTGCTCTGTGAGGAGTTCATACAGGAAAAAGAGATTAAAGTGAGTACTGTTAAAAGGATTTTTTTCATATTATCTGTTTTTTTCGACTTAGTTAGGTTTTTCGGCTTTTCTGTTTTTCGGTTGAACTGCAAAGATAAGCGTTTTTGGGCATAATCGGATTACCTTTCAGGGCAAACGCATTAAATTCGCAGGTCATGCCGAAATACATCTACTATATGGCGAATATCAATCAACAAAGCAGAAAGATAGGTTAATAAAATTCCTGTCCTGTCAAAAATTGTTTGCCAGCCTCTGTAATCACATATTTTTGATTGGAAGCTGTTGGTTTGTCGGGATTGGTTTTCCTAATAAGACCAACTGTTTCCAAAGGTTTGAGGTAATTCTGTCGAAATTTCCCCTTATCTCTATAATCAAAAACATCTATTAAATCATCTATCGAAAGAGGTGTGCCTAAAACAAATAAAATCACAAGTAAATATTGAAGCCTTTTGTTTGGCAACTTGGTGCCTTTTTCGGCTGGACTTGGTGCCAAGTTAGTCAGTTTTTCATTTTGATTTAGCCGCTCGTCATTACTATTAAGTTTATTTTCAATAGTATAGTAATTTTCGGGATTGGTCCCTTTTTTACCCAAACTTAGTCGCAACTTAGTGCCATTTTTCATCCAACTTGATGTCAAACAGGAAATCTGTTCTTCCCAATTCATAGTATGAAGTTGTCCGTCTATCTCAATATTTTTCAGTGATTCCGACAGTTTCGGTCTCCATTTTTCGTCTAATTCCAACCACTTAAACCATTCATTGGTAAAGTCTGCCATTGTGTGCCGTACCAATGGAATGACGGTTCGGAACAGAAGCGCATCAATAAAAATCGGCGTTGCATTTTCGACATAAAACGGCAGATATTTTTTCGTGTTCCTGATACCAGACCCAATTTCGTCCGCCCAACCCAGAGCGGTAAAAAAACGACGAAGATTTGGATTTTTGGGGTGCGGATTGAAATTCTCCAAATCCATTACGCCGTTAAACCACGGATTGTTCGGGTTCAGTGTTCTGACTGCATCTTCCTCAATAATCAATTCGGTTGCAGTACCATCGGTATATTCACGGTGGCAAATAATATTGCTAATTACCTCACGAAAAATCTTATCACGCAAGTCTATACGCTGGTCGCCTTCCATAAAGAATTTGTCAGGCAAATGCCTGTTTATAAATTCTTTTAGTTGCAAATAAGTATCTATTAAATTGGTGCGTAAAGTCAAACGGTCGTCCCATCGGTCTTTGTTTCTGATGCGCACCATTGCTTCCACTTTGTAAGCAGGAAGCAGGTTTTGAATAGTCAGGTCTTTGCCAAAAAGCAGTGCGGCTGCCAAAGTAAAACCCTCTTTGTTTTGTTCGTAATCGTTCCAATACAGTACCGCATCGCGAAGCATCTGCATATTATCAACCGTTAGCCACGGGTGATCGTTACGGTTACTTCGGATTAAGTTTCGTGCTTTGTCGAACAGCGATCCGTCCAAGTCCGACATTTTCAGCCCTGGATAGATATGCGTTTCGGTATAAATCATTCCTTTTTTCAGGAAAAGTCCTCTAATCTTATGCTGATTATTCGTAACATCAATATCTGTTTCGTATTCGCGGATATACACTCTGCTCGAATGGTCGTGTACTTGTGAACTTGCAGGCACTTGTATGGATACAATAATTTTGCCCTGATACTCAACAGCCGTTGGGTTAAGATACATCACAGGGTTGATGTTTTCAATGGAATTAAGCGCAGTGGCAATATTTTTAAGAAATTGCGTTTTGAGTTCGGGTGCAATGCCTGATATTGTGCCATCGTCATCCACACCCAAAAGAATAATGCCACCATTCGTGTTGGCGAAACTTACAACTGTTTCGTACAACGATTGAGGCACTTTTTCTTTCGCTTTCTTAAATTCAATGGAAACGCCTTCGCCCTGATTGATAATTTTTTCTATATCGGATATTGTCATATACATTATTGTTTATGTAGTTTAAAATCAATCTGTAACGATAATTATTTTGCAGGAGAAATTGACACAGTGATATCTAATGACCATAGTTAGCGTATCGAAATAATAACTCACTTATTTACAGATGTCTATAAACTAAATTTTGCCAAATCACAAAATATTTCAATATATAATTCGCTGATTATATTTCTTGTATGTTTTATAATGCGCTTGCCCTGTATTAATTCACCATTTACAATTATCACTCGCTTATCTTCCAATAGCCATTTTTGTCAGCCCCTTTGCGGGAAAGAATACCGAGTGATTTAAGTTTTTTCATATTGTTTTCAGTTGCAGTTGTAGATATGTTGAGCAGTTGTGCAATTTCTACGATTGTAATAGTTGAATTTAATCGAATAATATCTATTATTTTTGATTGGTTTACACCCAACTTTACACCCAACTTTACACCCAACTTTTTATCATTTACACCTGTGTTTACACCGTCTTTTACACTGTCTTTTACACCGTCTTTTACACTGTCTTTTATGTTCGGTTTCTTATCATTTACGTCTGTGTTTACACTGTCTTTTACACCCAACTTATTTGTATTCGCAAGGGACATTCCTGCATATTTGACATGTAAAAATCGATTTTTCAACACATTGTTTTCTCCAAGAAGTAAATTGTCAAAGAAGCAATTAAGATATTCTAATGTTGGCTCTATTCCGTCTGCTTGGTCGCGAAAGTTTGCCCTGACAAGCGCATTGCGGAAATACCAAGAATGTTCGGCAAACATATCATTTTTCACATCGTATCCGAATGAACGAAGGTATTTTATTGTAAATACTGCTGTTGTCCGCGTATTTCCCTCACCAAAAGCGTGAATTTGCCATATTCCCGAAATAAATTTTGCAATATGCCTGATTGTTTCTGTTTTTGACAATCCTTTGTAGTTAAACGCTTTTTCTTGCGCAAAATCGTAATCAAGTGCCTCTCTTAATTCGTATGCGGGAGAATACAAAACCGTTTTGCCGTCGAGCACCCATTCTGATTTGGTTATATTGTAATCGCGGATTTTCCCTGCAATTTTCGGTGCAACATCGGAAAATAATCTTCTGTGAATAAAGATTAAATGCACGGGACTAAAAGTAAATGTTTTTTCCGACAAAATAGCGGTTATATTTGCAGAAACCCTGTCGGCTTCTTCTGTTCTATCATCCGTATCTGTTTGTCGTGCGGTTTGCGTTTTGTAATAAGCATCAATTCTCTTTTTTACCTCATCAATGGTAATGTCGCCTTCGATATTTTGCTTTGCCTGTTCAATAAGATAAGTAGAGGGTTTCAGCCCATCGACTTGCTGCAAGCCGATAGCCGTTTGCCAGATACCTGCTTTTTCTATTTTGTTTGGTTCGCCCTGACGGATATATTCTTCAAAGTCGCTCATATCTTTTGATTCTTAGGTTCTCAAATTTACGCACTCCCGCATTTAATCTTCTTTTTATTTACTTCTAAGCCTCTCTTAAATCTCTCTTAAATCTCTCTTAATCCTCTCTTAAATTTCTCTTAAAATTTCAGTGATTTACAAATAATTACAATAAATTCTCTCTTAATTCTCTCTTAATTCTCTCTTATTCCTCTCTTATTCCTCTCTTATTCCTCTCTTAAATTTCTCTTAAAATTTTAGTGATTTACAAATAATTACAATAAATCCTCTCTTAAATCTCTCTTAATCCTCTCTTAAAATCTCTCTTAATCCTCTCTTAAATTTTTTCTACCTTACTTCTACCTTACTTCTATTTTACTTCTAAGTTTCTTCTAAAATTTTATTGATTTACACATAATTACAAATAATTTACTTCTATTTTACTTCTAACTTACTTCTATTTTACTTCTAACTTACTTCTATTTTACTTCTAACTTACTTCTATTTTACTTCTAACTTACTTCTATTTTACTTCTATTTTACTTCTAAGTTGTTTCTAAAATTTTATTGATTTACACATGATTACAAATAATTTACTTCTAACTTACTTCTATTTTACTTCTAACTTACTTCTATTTTACTTCTAACTTACTTCTATTTTACTTCTAAGTTGTTTCTAAAATTTTATTGATTTACACATGATTACAAATAATTTACTTCTAACTTACTTCTATTTTACTTCTATTTTACTTCTAACTTACTTCTATTTTACTTCTATTTTACTTCTATTTTACTTCTATTTTACTTCTATTTTACTTCTAAATCGCCCAATATCCACTCTGGATCTCTATCAGTTCCTACATTAACAATTCGGTCACTTTGACTAAGTTTAGAAATCAAATTTTTAATCCTATTCTTCTTTTGGTCAATACTCATCCAAGCGGGCAACATATCCCACAACAGTTTATCAATGTCCTTTCTGCTCAAACTACCATGTTCTTGGATGGATTTCAATATCCAATCAAAATATTGCCGCTTTTCAAAAGCAGTATTCTTTGAATATTCCGCCTTTTTATCTGTCGCTTGTGCTATCGCCTTGCATACAAAATAGTTTGGTTTCCGTCCTTCTATCAGTTTTTCTTTTCGCAGCATATCCGCAGAAGTGTCAAGAATAGGTTCTTTCTTCTGAACCTTATCTAATAAAATCACTTTGGAAAGCGATAGGTCGCGCCGTTCAATCAACAATTTAGGATAATTCTCATCTATCGTCTGTCCGTACATATACATTATAACTTCGTGTGGGTCAGATAAAATATAGTCTGGCAAAGGAAAAAAACGATTGCGTTGCGATACATACAAACTATGAATTCCATAGCCCAAATGGTCAATCATACCTAAATTAGACATAGCATTTACAAGCCATGGATTTCGGTAACGATTGGGCGTTTTTTCCCCAAAAGAATACTCTTCTGGTGTCCCTTCAAAGAAATTTCCTGCATTGGTAAAAATTAATTTGTCGATCTTTTCCGTCAAAATAATCCGCGAGCGCAACGAATAATCTTGATGTGCAATACAGTTATGAATAGCTTCCAGAATACTTTTCGTATCGTACTTATTAACCGTAGTGGCAAGCAGTTCATGGTCGGGATAAAATCGGATTTGAACATTTCGTACTCGTTGCATTACCTGTGTCGTAGTCAGCAGAAAAGGTACAGTGAAATGTTCGTATGCTTTTTCCTCAGTATCTAATTTCCACGTAATTTCGGCAATAGCAGGCGATAAATAGTGTACTGATTCAGGCTTCCCTAAAAGCAAAAGAGCAGTGTTTGTTATTTTTTGATTGATAGTTATCCTCGCTTTGTCTAAAAAGGTCGAATCATCCCAAGTATCTATCTGACCGAAATAAGGTACATTGGGATTTTTCTCTTTAAACTTTTCACGAGCAACTTTCAGTGCTTGTGGTTCTAAATCAACTACGCTCGCTTTTTCGACAACTTTTGCACTCCAATCTTCCTGCGAGTTATAAATAATCCGCATCCAATCGGGATATTTCAATAAATCGGTTTTGTTGCTACCTACACGAACAAACGGCTTCTTTTGGAAATTAGTCGGCTCACTTTTTGCAGCGGGAATACGCACAAGGACAATGTGTTTATCCTCGTAATCAAACTCAAATATCTCAAAATTAATTTTTGGGTCAAGATAAATTCTCAGCCATAACTCCAAATCTTGATTACCATGTTTAGCGTTAGCAAAACTAAATGTCGTGCCTTTGATGGCATGAGTTCTGTCCTCTACCCCCCAAACCAAATAGCCGAACGGTTTATTTGCCAAAGTTGCACCATTACTCATGGCACTGATGTATTGACCTATCTGCTCATGGTCAATGCCGTTTGATTTAAATTCCAACCATTGTTGCTCTCTCGGTTGAGAACATAAATCGTGTAATAAATTTATTAAATCTGTGTTGGTCATATTATGTTATATTATTTATCTTTTTAAAAGCGTTCTTGCACAAGTTATTTTTTTCGATTAAACTTCTATTAGGCTCCACTATTGGACTCCTCGTTTCAATTCCTATACATCATCATAGTTACATCATACACAATATCACATTTAGCAACGAAATAAACACTACGCTAAATTGGGCTATATCCGTTACCGCAACGCATCTGCCATTGCCTGTAATTTGTCAGCATCTTTTTTATCAAACAAAAACTCATCCCAATGTCCGTATCTGCAATGATAACCGAAAATATACTTTAATCCTGATTTCAATCTCCGCCAAAAACCATGTTCCGTAAGATGAATACATAGATACAATTCCTTATGATCTTCATCGTAATAAACGAATATTTGATGTTCATGGCTATGGCATCTACAAATCAATAATTCTGTTTCTTTAAGTTCCTGTTTCATATTTTTTATTTTAGTTTTCTTCTTTATAGTATATTTTATAAAATTTGCGACCGTTTTCGTCAGTGCCTTGCTCTATTAACTCCCGATTGCCGTGTATATAAATATGGAAGTTCTTATCCAATTTAATGACACTCTTGAATACACGTGCTTGTTTCTTTACCGCACTATCAGAAATTGTGAAATTATCGGCAATTTCCAATTCATGTTCTTGCACGTATGCAGATTTGTATTCGGTGAAACTTTTTATCACGTCAGGTTGTTCAATTACTTCGTTGGCAAATTCTTCCAAATTGAAATTATCTTTTTCTTTAAAGAATTTTACCGATTTATTCAAAAGGTCAATCTGGTCTGCTTTGGAAACGTTTTCAAACTGTTGAGGCAATTCGTTTTTGACAAAATCCTTACAAAGGGATAGTACATTCTGCGTATTATAATATTCATCCTTACGCTGACGAACGTGCAGAAAATCATCTATCCAATATTGAGCCTCAACGCCCTTATTGGTATTATCAACCACAGCAACAA
Organism: Bacteroidales bacterium; assembly: GCA_031274555.1. Taxonomy (GTDB): domain Bacteria; phylum Bacteroidota; class Bacteroidia; order Bacteroidales; family P3; genus JAIRNR01. The sequence goes on from JAISPZ010000066.1 coordinate 81,109, forward strand.
CATATCCTTTTTCTCGCTCCATATTAAATATCAAACAACCTTTGTCTAATTTATTGATATTAATTCCTTTTTCGCTCTCAATTTCGAAACCATCCCCTGATGGAAAAACTTTTAGAAAAGTATCCTTATTTTCCGACTTAAATAATCCAACAGCATCCACTGTTTCACCGTCAATAATGCAATCTTTAAAATAGACAGTATAAAACTCTCCCCCTTTGATTTTGGGATGGGTGCTTTGCTCGTATAAATGTTTGGCAAGATTTACAGATTGTTCCAAAAGAAAATTTGGATTATCAAAAATCTTATTTACGCAAGCAAATACTTCATTCATATTTATATCAATGTCGTGATAGAAATTGAAATATTCGTTGGATTTTAAAAATGGGGACACGAAATAATAGACTAACGTACTCTTATCTATTTTGTTTATTTTCAAACCGTTTTTTGCGGGTTTGAAAAAATCATTATTTATTTTGTTTCCAACAATATGAATTGCAATATTCTCTATTGCTGAATTTTCACAGTATATCATTTAACTTTTTTTATTAAAAGGTAGAAAATTTTGATAAAATATATAACATTATATAAAAACCAAATTGAAAGAAAGACAAATAAAGCAATTAATATATTTTGAGTTACTTCAGAAAAACAGAATGAATTTACAAAAGAATTTTGTACCCATTTAAAGTTAAAAAAAACCAAAAAATATGAATATATTGATAAAACTACAGAAAGAATGACTACGCCTTTATTGAAAGAGATGAACCGTTCAAACAATGTCTTTCTACTTTTCATCCACTTAATAGTTTCGCTTCCCCCTTGTAAAATAATACCTAAAAATGTAAGTAGAAAACCAAACATACACATACCTATAGCGGGAACTTCTTTTATAAAGTCACTCCATACTGATAATTGTGGATCTATCCAAAACATAGGAACTGCAAATATAAAACCTAACACTACCCCGCCATACTTTTCCCTCCAATACGCAATCTTTTTTCCAAATATAAGCATAAAATTATCTTGTTAGTTGTCTTAACTCAGGTAATAATTTTTCATACAACAATTCTATACCTTCTTTTCTTTCTGATTGTTGCACGTCTGATTGTAATTGAATGTCTGTAATTTTGAAATGTTCATTAAAAGTATCTGCTAAAATGTCAATTGGTTTTATAGTAGCTCTCTCACCTTCTACATCAGAAGAGTATCCCTCTACTCTCAATGTCTGAATATTAGAGCGGAACCCTTTTCCTGCAATATTTAATTTGACAGTATCAATTAATCTTCGTGTTAGAGATTTGCTCAATCCCATTGGATTTATTTTTTTTGACGAAGCAACTTGTTCTATTTTTAGTGTATCGGCATTACCATGAATACCTACCTGAATATTATGCTTTATTATATTGTTCTCTATTGAATCCGTATCTTCGTCAAAGCAATTGACCAATTCAGCGGGATTATATAATTCGATTGTTAGTCTTTTATAAGAATCCATTGCCAACATTCTACTGTATTCATTGGCTCTTAAAACAGCAGGAAAGGATAAGTCAAAACGAATATTTTCATTCTGTTCATTCCATTTTGAACAAACAAATTCAGATAATTGGTTTGGAAAGCAACCATTTCTATTAATCTCATACAATAAAATATTTCTTGATACATCGTATAGAAAAATATTCGCATATGCTAATCCTTGTGTCTTGGGATTTATATTTACTTTAGAATACTGTTTTGTTTTTTTATTTCTTATTGGGGGAATATCTTTGTCTTGTGTTGTTACGACAATTCCAACTATACAATTTAGCATTTTTGTCCTAATTAAAGAAAATTCAAATATCTTTTCTAAATAGCGATAGTCTTTCCCATTCATAAAGCGTAAAATATCTGCAAATGCAGGATTTGAATCAGATGCTTCAGCAAAATTTAATTTTGTTGAAACGACATCAATATAACGTTTCTTTGTTGCCATAATATTATATTTTGAGTTAATAATTATTTTCAACTATTTTTATATATTTCGTCACTCCATGAACTCATACACCATTCTACCGTTTTTTTCTATTGTTTCAACTTTGCGAGCAAAGTTACTACATTCTGATTTATATTTTATCTTCAAGTACTCCTATAAAATTTATTAAAGCTATTGTGGCGGAAGTGCATAACATCATTTCTTTCTTTGTTGCTGTCCTTTTATGGGTTAAAGCATTTGCTAACCTATTTGTTGCTTTTGCGTACGCCCGTAGTTCTTCACTTTCACCACCTGCAATAGCGACAGCAATATATGCGTCTAACATTCTTTTTGCATCTGTTCTTCCTATGTCAGTTCCATCTAATGACGTGTGCTTTTCTAGATCAAAAACAATTAATGCTAATGTTGTTATCAATTCTCTACATAGCATTCCAACGGCCTGAAATTGTTCTTCGTCTAATGCTTGTTTTTCCCTCTTATTTATTTCAATTATGTTTCGATTTATTTTATCCCAATCCGACAAATCAACTTTCACATCTACTGTTTTTGCTCCTTCAGCTTCTGACAGAATACTTATCAACGGATTATAAATTCCATTGATATATTCTCTCCTTCCCTGATATGAGTGAATATCATTACTCCATTTGCTATACCAATTCCACAAAGTATTGTGGGGATTGGGATTTTCAACATCAAGTTTCTTTAATAATCGCTCTACATCATAATAAACTTGTTGATATTGTTCGTCAATACTTTGTATTTTTGGACCACCAGTTGCCACTGAAATCATTGTTTCTTTAAGATACTCAACCTGTCTTATCAATTCTTTTTTATTGGAAACATTTTCTATTAGAGTCCAATCTATTTTTGAAATTGCTTTTGGGGTAATTATTATATTCTCAAACTTTTCACTTATAATATCTTTGGTTGCTGTATTTAATGCCATAATGATATATTTTTCCGAATTCAAATTTTCTATTTTGACATATTCTGGAACATCAATATCAATATACATAGTATAAAAATTGACACCCCCATTCCAATTGTCATATCCTGTTTGCCTCACTTTAATATCAGCATTATTAAACATATCAACAAGTTCATTTTTACCTTGTGCTTTCAATAATTCTTTTGCTGTATTGAGAATAGGTCTCAAATGCTCTTTATTTTCGAAATTCATAATAATTGTATCTTATTACTTTACTCAAACTCGCCACCAGAAATATCGAAGAATTTGTCGAAGAAAGCCTTTAGTTTGTCAAGGACGGTTTCGCGTTTTTGGGTGCGGTTGGAACTCTGGTCGAAGCGGGAAATGGGCGGTAATATCTTGGCTATTGATATTCCTGTGGTCTGTACGCTACCATTACGAAAAGCGTCGTAAATAAACCTGTACGTTTCACCCTTGTTCAAATTTTCATCCTTAATAATGCTATTTAATTCTTCTATCTTCTTTTCATCAACAAACTTATGCCAATCCTCATCAACAGCAGAATTAACATTGAGCGAAACGATAAATTGTTCGATAAGTTCTTTTTTGTTTCGCAATTCAAGACTCGAAGCAATGGCTTTGTTGATGTCAATTAAAATTTCTTTGTCTTTTAAATGGCTCTCGTGGTATTTGCGAATTAATTCCAAAATATAATCAATGTTTATTTCCACCTGTTTGATGAGTTCCATTTCAAAAACAATGTCATCGTTCACGTTTTCCTTATCAACTTTTTTGCGACGAAATTCATTATACAAATCAATGTATATACTGTGATAATCCTGCACATCGCGCTCAGTTAAGATTTCGTTGCCAACAAATTCATCAAATGTGGAAAGGATGTTGCGTACTTTTAAAATGCCCCCATAAAGTTTGATAAATTCTTTCTTATTTTGTTCACTAATAATCCTTTCTTCAATAGGATATTTTTGCAAAAGTTCTGCTATCAGCTCCTCGTAACCTCGTACTCGTTTACCTCCGTTTTCATAACCCTCATAATATTCTTTATAGGTTTTAAGTAGTACAATCCCACAAGCCTCTTTGTCGCCAAATAATGCAATACTTTCATTTGTTGCTTTTTCAAGATTGCGAAAACAAACGATATTGCCAAAAGTCTTTACGGAATTTAAAATACGATTGGTACGCGAATATGCCTGCAGCAGTCCGTGCAGTCGTAAATTTTTGTCCACCCAAAGTGTGTTAAGCGTAGTTGCATCAAAACCCGTCAAAAACATATTTACGACTATGAGCAAGTCTATCTCACGATTTTTCACTCTTTGCGATACATCTTTATAATAGTTCTGAAACTTGTCGGCAGAAGTGTCAAAATTAGTTTTGAAAATGGCATTGTAATCTTGTATGGCACTTTCTAAAAAATCACGAGATGATTGATCTAACCCGCTGGTATCTTCCGAATTTTCACCTATTACTCCATCTGACTCCGTATCGTCTTCATTTACCCCAAAACTATAAATGGTGGCAACTTTCAATCTTTTATCACTTGACAAGTCCGCCATTTGTTTTTGAAATTCGGCATAATATTTTTTTGCGACATCAATAGATGAAACGGCGAAGATAGAATTAAAACCTGCCAATCGTCTGTCTTTTAATTGATAAAAACTATTGCGTTTTGTCTTTTGGTCAAAATGTTCACGAATATACTGCACAATATTCGTAATGCGTTCGGGTGCTGCCAATGCTTTTTCTCTATCAATATCCCATACTTTTTCATCGTTGATATTTTCCGCTTCACGCATTGTGGCAATGTAGTCTATCCTGAAAGGCAGTACATTTCTATCTGTGATAGCATCCACAATGGTATAGGTATGTAGTTTATCACCAAAAGCCTGTTCGGTAGTTTTCAAATCAGGTCGTCCACCTGTACCTGCATTAACTGCGAAAATAGGCGTACCGGTAAAACCAAATATATGATATTTCTTGAATGATTTGGTAATGGCTGAGTGCATATCGCCAAATTGCGAACGATGACACTCATCAAAAATCAACACAATATGTTTACTGAAAACAGGATGTGATTTGTGTTTTTTGATGAACACTGAAAGTTTTTGAATGGTGGTAATGATAATTCTCGCACCTTGATTTTCGAGTTGCTTTTTCAAGATAGCAGTGCTGGTATTGCTATTCGCCGCCCCTTTTTCAAACTTGTCGTATTCTTTCATCGTCTGATAGTCGAGGTCTTTTCTATCAACCACAAAAAGCACTTTATCTATATGGGGTAACTTGCTTGCCAATTGCGCTGCCTTGAAACTCGTTAAAGTTTTGCCACTGCCAGTGGTATGCCAGATATAGCCACCACCTTCAACTTTGCCATAAGATTTATAATTGTTCGATGTGTTAATTCGTCCCAAAATTCGTTCGGTAGCGACAATTTGATAAGGTCGCATTGCCAATAGCATTTTATCGCTTGTAAAAACACAATATTTCGTGAGGATGTTTAAAATAGAATGTTTTGCGAAAAATGTTCGTACAAAATCCATTAGATCGGTTATAGGGCGGTTGTTCGCGTCTGCCCACCATGAAGTAAATTCAAAACTATTACTTGTTCTCTTGATTGTATTTGATATGCTCTTGCCAACATTTTCTTTAATGTGCTGATTGCGGGTGGTATTGCTATAATATTTTGTATAAGTTCCGTTGCTAATTACAAATAATTGCACATATTCAAACAGTCCACTGCCTGCCCAAAAACTTTCACGAGCATAACGGTTTATTTGGTTAAATGCCTCTTTTATGTCCACCCCGCGCCGTTTTAATTCGGTATGTACAAGAGGCAATCCGTTTACAAGAATAGTAACATCATAACGATTTGCCCGCAGTCCATCGTCTGTAGCATATTGGTTGATAACCTGCAAACGGTTATTATGAATATTCACTTTGTCGAGCAGATAGATATTTTTTGGAGGACCGTCATCGCGGATAAGTGATTGGATATAGTCTTCTTGAATAATGGCTGTTTTTTCTTCAATACCGCTATTTTGGTTGGCAATTTTTGTTTTAAAGAATTGTTCCCATTCTATGTCGGAAAATTGATAATTATTCAGTTTTTCTAATTGAATACGAATATTATCAATCAAGTCTTGTTCTGATTTAATAGATAAGTATTCGTACGCTTGTGTTTGCAGCTGCTCAATAAACGCTTTTTCCAAATCGGCTTCGCTTTGGTAACTGACAGCGCGTTTATAGTCCGATTGATATTCAGCAACGACTGTACTGTTTTCGTTTTCAGCGACTATATCATACTTATTCATTATGCTACTTTTTTGAATGTTAGTAATTTGTTTCTATAATATTCGTATTGCTGCTTTCTAGCTGCTATTTCCGCAGGTAAGCCTGAAGAAATATCGTTCACCAATGCTTCAAATTTGTCTAAAATCGCTACTATGCGGTTTTGCTCTGAGATGGACGGAATGGCAAGCTTATATTTCATTACTTTGCTATTTGGAATTGCAGGATAACCTGCACCTTCTTGATTGTTTTCTACATAATTATAAAAATCCACTGTTGTCAAAGTATAAAATAAATATTTCGGCAAAACGATTTCTTTATTTGTTCTCAAAACACAAAAACCTGTGCTACAAATTTGCCCATCATAATCGGGCGTAATAAAACAATAGCGTCTTAATGTAGGGCGTGTTGTTCCGAAAATCACATCGTCAGTTTCTACAATTTGCTGCGCTCTGCTTGGTGCATTTTCAGAACTGATAATTTTCGTTTCTATTATTTGGTTGTTTTCCCGATTAACAGAAGTCAAATCAATATATCGAAATTCTTGTCCTGACATTTCTTTCCATCTAATATTTGTCGTTTTTACACATATCTGGCTAATTGTTAGGCATTTAGCCCCCCCCCCCCCGCAAATCACTGAAATTCAGCAATTTATTGCGATAGTATTCATATTGGGAACGTCTCGCTTCCAACTCCGCTTCCAACTCCGCTTCCAACTCCGTAAACTTATCCAAAATATTTACTATCTCTCGTTGTACTTCAATGGGTGGAATGGGAACAGTAATTTTGGCAAATCTTGCTTTTGAAACATTGAATCTTGTTACTCCGCTTGCTGTTTTCGCTATTTGTTTTCTAAGCTGTTCATCTCTAAATAAATATTTCAAAAAGTCTGGTAAAAATAAATCTTTGTTTAGCAAACGGAAACCGAAACAAAAACTATTCAAATAAAACGCTTCATTGGTTTTTTGAGTCATTACTGACGACATACCACATTCATCAGGTGTTTCGGAAGAGCCTGTAAATAACACATCTCCGTATTCAATTTTGTTTTGATTTTCAGTTTCGCCTATTTTCACAAAATCTTTCACAGCGGTATTTACTGTAATATTAGAAAACACATTCATATATGTGATAAATTTTGCATTACCATTGGTAAAATCATTTTTACTTTTGCCGGACAATCCACCATAAAAATTGCCAAGTTCTTCTAGTTTCTTAAATTCCACACCGTTAGGGCAATGTTGTTGTATTAATTGTTCTATCTTATTCATATTTTCTTAATTTTTTAATCCTGTAAATCATGGTTCAGACAATTACTCTTTCTAAATCTGCCACAATTTTATCAATCGCTTTGCGAAGTTCATTTTCACGTTTCACTATTTCTGCAATTTTGGCGTTGAGTTGGGTAATATCAATCACTTCGCGAGTGTCCTCTTGCTCTACATAACTTGAAACGGCAATGTTGTAGTCGTTTTCGCCAATGGCGGAATTATCGACAAGACGAGTAAAGTATTCTGTGTCTTCCCGTTTTATAAAAGCATCCAGAATTTTAAGGCGGTTTTGTTTCGACAATTTGTTTTTGTTGCCCACATGAACAAATTCTTTGGAGGCATCAATAAACAGTGTTTTGTTATCGGTTTTCGATTTTTTTAGCACAATGATACAAGTGGCGATTTTTGTGCCAAAGAACAAATTGGGTGGCAATTGGATTATCGTGTCAATATAGTTATTGTCTATCAGATATTTACGTATTTTTACTTCTGCCTTGCCACCTTTCCCCTTAAAACTTCCGCGGTATAATACGCCCGGAAATTCTACGATAGCAGCCGTACCGCTCGTAGAAAGCCAAGCCAATATATGCATGGTAAAAGCAAGATCAGCATCTGACTTTGGAGCTAACACGCCTGCGGGCGAAAAGCGTGGGTCGTTGATAAGTAGCGAATTATCATCGCCATCCCAGTGTGTGGCATATGGTGGATTGGAAACAATGGCATCGAAAGGCTCATCGTCCCAATGTTTTGGTTCGAGCAGTGTATCGCCATGGGCAATATTAAATTTCTCGTAATTGATGTCGTGCAGGAACATATTGATACGAGCAAGGTTGTATGTAGTCAAATTGATTTCCTGCCCATAAAAGCCTTGTCGTACGTTTTCTTTGCCAAGTACCTTTGCAAATTTCAGCAATAGCGAGCCAGAACCACAAGCGGGGTCGTAAACTTTATTCACTTGCCTTTTTCCTACGGTTGTAATTTCTGCAAGTAATTCGGAAATTTCCTGCGGAGTGTAGTATTCGCCACCGGATTTTCCTGCGCTACTTGCATACATCGCCATTAGATATTCATAAGCGTCACCAAAAGTGTCAATCGTATTGTCTTTATAATCCCCAAGTTTAAGATCACCAATGGCATTAAGCAATTTAACCAATAACTTGTTACGATTTTCTACCGTATTGCCAAGTTTGTTGGAGTTCACATCAAGGTCGTCAAACAATCCTTTTAAGTCGTTCTCGCTGGGTTCACCTTTGGCTGAATTTTCAATATTCTTAAAGACACGGCTTAAAGTTTCGTTGAGATTGGGGTCATTCGCTGCATTGTGACTGACATTTTCGAAAAGTTCACTTGGCAGAATATAAAAACCTTTTTCCTTAACCGTATCGGCTCTACCAAATTCCGCTTTTTTATCGGATAGTTCAGCATAGTTGAAAGATTTATCCGTTCGCCATTCTTCTTCATTTATATAATTAGTTAGATTTTCGCTGATGAAGCGATAAAATAACATACCCAATACATATTGTTTAAAGTCCCAACCATCCACGCTCCCACGCAAGTCGTTGGCGATTTGCCAGATTGTTTTGTGCAACTCGGCACGTTCCTGTTCTCTACTCATTATTTCTTTTTTTGTTTCTGTTATTACTTACTTCGCGATCCAAGTTGTGGGGTCCATTTTTGTTGTGCCTTTCCAGACTTGAAATTGGAGTTCGGTGTTGCCGCTGTTGTCGTCGGTGTGGATGCGACCTATCGTTTGTTTTGTCTTTACCGTTTGACCTGCCTGTACCTGTACGTTGTCAAGGTTTGAATAAACAGTGGTGTATTCGCCGTGCCTTATCATCACGAATTTTAAGCCGTAAATGTTGCCGACATTAGTCACTTTTCCATTGAATACCGCACGTGCCGAAGCACCTTTCTCCGTGAGAATGTTTATTCCGTTGTTTGTTACCTTAACGTTTTTTATCACAGGATGATTGTGAGTACCGAAATATTCGGATACTGTCCCTTTCTCAGTAGGCCAGGGAAGACGACCCATGTTGGCAGCGAAATCATTTGAGAGTATTTTTTCTTCGGGAGTGAGAGAATATTTGCCCGCTTCACGTTTTCCCTCTGCCGCCTTTTGCTGTGAAGCCTTTATCTCTGCCTGAATTATCTTTTGAATTTGACTGTTTAAATCACGCACTCTTTTCTGCTTCACCGCAAGGTCTGCACGAAGTTTCTTTTCTTGTTTCTGTAAGTCCTCAAGCACTTTCTTTTGTCTTTGCTCCTCTTTTTGAAGTTTGTCTTTCTCTTGCTTTTCTTCTTCGAGAAGTTTCCCTTTCTGGTTTTTTTCTTCTTTGAGTGCCGATATGTTTTCGCCAAGCGCAACTTGCTTCGCCTCTATAATCGCAACTTGTTTTTTCTGATGGTCGCTGTATTGACGGATGTACATGAAACGTCTGTATGCCTGAGAAAAACTTTTAGAAGCGAGGATGTACATCAATTGACTGTATGAATTTCGGTGCAGATAGGATGACTGCAACATCCGCGCATAATCGCTTTTTAGTTTTTCTATGTCTTCACTTAGACGTGCCACAGCAGCACTGTGCTTTTCTATGTTTTTATTTGTTGCAGATATTTCTTTGTTTAACTCTGAAACGAGCTGCTGACGCTTTGAGATATTTTTATTCAGCAGTTCGAGTTCCTGAACGGAACTGTTTTTGTTTTTACGTGTTTTTTCGAGTAGCTCTGTCGTTTGCTTTATTTCTTGCTCTATCTTTCGCTTGTTGTTTTCAAGAACATTCTTGTCTTTTGTTTGAGCAAAAAGATAAGCACAGCCGCTGAAGAATAACAGCCCTGCTAAAAGTATCATTATAGTTTTTGTCCTACTCATTTTGTATTCTACATTCTAAATTTTGTTTCGCGTCAGCCAATTCTAAATTCTACATTCTATTTTGCATTTTAGCGAATTGACAATTGACAATTAACAATTGACAATTGTTTTGCGCTTTGCTGCGTTAGGGATGGCAGCGGAAATCCTTTTTTGCAGCGGGGTGGCTCTGCGGGGCGGCAAAAAAGATTGCAGCGTACAGCCCGACCCCGCACCGAGCCTGCGAGGGGCGGGGGAACGCCCAAATCTACATTCTTCATCGCGCCAGCCGTAATTCGTAATTCGTAATTCGTAATTGACTATTTGCACCCTGCTGGCAGTCGAAATGGCATATCTAAATTTTTATTTCTTTCTATGTTCTGATATTGTAATTTTAATATTATCGGGCTACTGCCAAAGCTGGCAGAGAGTGTCAGGGATTGCGCTGAACATTCTTCTACGCGGAGTGAAAATCCTGAGAGGGCGAAGGAGTACGCGGGAACAGTGCACTGTCCTGAAAATATTTTTGCGAGCATACTTGTAGATACGCCACCAGCAGCCATACAGGAATTTTCAAGTCTGTTTATAACATAGATGGAGTCGTTGCGGAAGCGTATCCTGACTGCTTCAATCGCTCCAAGACCTAAACTTACCCAGCCGCCGTTATAAACGGATACTTTGACTTTTCCGCTTAATGCGAGTTCGCTGTCTTCCAAACCTGAAACGAGGCATTTTACATTTGCCGAGAAAGTAGTGTCGGTGGCTCTCCCCGCAACATCATCGGCTTTCCCTGTAACATCATCAGCTTTCCCTGTGGTGTCGGTTTTTCCTGCAATAGCATCAATCACCGCTTGATAATGTTCCTTTACTACGTCCGATTTGTCGCCACCATATTTAAGTGCCTGCTCTAAAATTTTCTTCGCCTTTTCGTATTCTTTCTTCATATAAAGCACCCAGCCGTAAGTGTCAAGATACGTGGCACTCTTAGGTTCTTTCTCACACGCTTCCTTTGCAAATGCTTCAGCCTTATCAAGATTTTTATTTTCGAGAGCAAGAAAATATGCGTAATTATTTTTTATAACAATATCGACAAAATCATCTTTTACTATTTCATCAAAAATCAAAAATGACTCGTCCACTCTTTTTAATTCGTACAGACACTCTGCCTTTATAACATTCATTCTTTCCAAGTCCCCCTTATCTTTGACAACATCCATTTTTTCAAGTTTCTCTACTGCGTAAATGGCGGTGTCGCACTGTTTTGCCGTATATGCAGAGAACATCAGATAAATATATCCTATCTCTCGTTCGGGATACACTTCGGTAAAGCGAAAGCTATGTCTAACTAATTTATCGTTATAGTCGCTTGCTTTGGCAAGCGTGGCGAGCAACGCATCCCAAGAGCCGTTCTTTGAAGACGAATCAAGAGAGAGTGATTTCTCAAACATTTCTATTGCTTTGTCTGTTTGCTTTGTAAAAACGAGCAGTCTTCCGTAAATGCTGTATCCTTCTGCCCTGTCAGGATGTGTCTTTATGAGTGCCTGAAAGACTTTATCAACATTCAAAAGTTCTTGTTTCTTTTCTTTTTTTTCACTGACGGAATTCATCTCATAGTATGTGGAAAGAATTTTTAGTTTAGTATCAAAATCAAGATTTTTATTTTCTACTCCCTTGATGAGTTCTTTATATGAATCTTCCATATTGCCGATTACGCGATAAAAATCGGAAAGCGAAAGGTGAATAAGGGTATTTTCAGGATCTATTTCTATAATCTTTCTATAATTGTTCTCTGCCTCTTTGTAGTTTTTGTCGTCCATCGCCATTTGAGCGAGCATCTCATAATATTTTACCTTGTCGGGCATCAATTTACTTATTTTCTCTATCTCGCTACGAGCGGCTTCTTTCGATTTTTTATCACCAAGTGCCATATAGAGTTTGTGTTTTTCAAGCACCCAGTCTTCCGTCACTTCAAACTTCTGCTCAAGTTTGTTATATATTTCAATCGCATTTTGCAGGCGTCCCATACTTATATAAGCGTCTGCTGCGTGATAGGCATACTCTAATTTTTCAGGATAGGCATCAACTAATTTGAGGCAGACATCTATTAATTTTTCGTACTGATGTGAACTCGCATACAAATCGGCAAGAAATTCTCCGATGTATCTGTTTTTGTCCGAAAGGAAAAATGCTCTTTCGGCGTAAACAATGGCGTCGCTTATACGCCCTTGTTCTTTGTACAGTCGCGCTATTTCGTAAAAGGCTGCATAGTTGTTCGGATTGGAATTTGACGCGGAATAATATGCCTGAAATGCTTTTTCATTTTGATTTGTCAAATGATAGCGAATACCGTCCATAAAAAAAGAGTCGGCACGGTGGACTGCATTGCTGGCGTTGTTCGCACTGCTGGCGTTGTTCGCACTGTTGGCGTTGTTCGCACTGCTGGCGTTGTTCGCACTGTTGGTGTTGTTCGCAGAAGCTGCGTTATCCGTATTATCCGCATTATCCGCGAAAGCTGCATTATCCGCGTTATCCCCAAAAGCCACAACAGCCCCAGAAGCTGTGAAAGCCACAAATGGAAATATCAAACAAAAAATAAATGTCTTCATAAAAATTTTTTTACGTTTTCTGCCGTAATTCTACCGCTATTAAAGATAAGAAGACGTTCTACTACGTTGTGAAGTTCGCGTATATTTCCGAGCCACGAATAATTTTGCAAAAGCTCCATCGCTGACTTTTCTAACATTAACGGTTGTCTTCCCATAGAAAGTGCAACATCTTCCATAAAATATTTTACAAGTTCGGGAATGTCCTCTATCCTCTCTCTTAAAGCAGGCAGCCGCAGAACAACTACGCTTATCCTGTGATAGAGATCTTGACGAAAACGTCCCTCTTCTATTTCTTTTTTTAAGTCTTTATTCGTTGCAGCAATCACTCTCACCTTTACATCAATGGAGCTTTCCCCGCCAACGCGCATAATTTTATTTTCCTGTAATGCACGCAATACTTTTGCTTGCGCCGACAGACTCATATCAGCGATTTCGTCCAAGAAAAGTGTGCCACCATTTGCCTGCTCAAAACTCCCCTTTCGCTGTTTAATAGCCGAAGTGAACGAACCTTTTTCGTGACCGAAAAGTTCGCTCTCTATAAGCTCGGACGGGATTGCTGCGCAATTAACCGCAACAAACGCGCCGTTTGCTACCGCACTTTTTTCGTGAATACGCCGCGCAAGAAGTTCTTTGCCCGTTCCATTTTCGCCTGTGATGAGTACGCGAGCGTCTGTCTTCGCAACGGTGTCCGACATTTCAAGCACTTGCAAAAGTGCTTTTGACGAACCTACTATATGATATTTTTTATCTAACTGTTTCTTCAGATTTTTTGTTTCGCTGAAAAGCTCATCTTTCTGCGCTGCCAACTCCTCTTTCTGTGCTGTCAATTCTTCTTTTTGCGCCAACAGAATTTTTTCTTTTTCGACAAGTTCTTCCTTTTCGAGTGCGTTGCGAAGTGTGATAAGGATACGGTTCAGGTCGAGTGGTTTTTCTATAAAATAAAACGCTCCCTGCTTCATTGCTTCCACAGCATTTTCTATCGTAGCGTGTCCGCTAATCATAACGAAAGACGCGTCAGTAAGTGGTTTCGCTTTTTGCAGAAGCTCCATGCCGTCCATCTTCGGCATTTTTATATCGCAAAAGATAGCGTTAAATTTCTCTTTCTGTATTTTTTTCAGCCCCTTTGCGCCGTCCTCTGCGAGCACAACCTCATGCCCCTCGTATTCGAGAACTTCTTTAAGTGACTCCCTTATTAACGGTTCGTCGTCTATAATCAATATGCGCTTCATAATATTAATTTGGAATTTAGAATTAGCAAAGCGTATAACAGATGTTTAAGCCCTACATCTTAAATTCTACATTCTAAATTCTACATTCTATTTTGCATTTTAGCGAATTGACAATTGACAATTAACAATTGACAATTATTTTGCGCTCTGCTGCGTTAGGGATTGAGCGGAAATCCTTTTTGCAGCGGGGTGGCTCTGCGGGAGGGGCAAAAAGATTGGAGTGAAAGCCCGACCCCGCACCGAGCCTGCGAGGGGCGGGGGAACGCCCAATTCTAAATTCTACATTCTATTTTGCATTTTAGCGAATTGACAATTGACAATTAACAATTGACAATTTTTTACGCCCAATTCTAAATTCTACATTCTACATTAAAGGTTGCGTCAGCCATAATTGACAATTAACAATTAACAATTGACAATTGTCAAAGTGCTTGTACAATGTCATCATAAATATCTTCCTCGCCCTCAAGCCCTACGGAAATTCGTATCGTGGTATCTTTGACATCCATTTTTTTGCGCATTTCATCGGTGAATGTTCCGAATATCGTGCTTGCGGGATGAATTGCGAGGGACTTGTTGTCGAAAAGGTTTGTCGCACGACGAATAAGTTTCAGCCTGTCGATAAACTCAAACGCTTTTTCGCGAGTTTTTACGTCGAAAGTGAACATCGCGCCCGAATATTCTCCAAACTGCTCGTTTGCTATTTTGTTATTAAGGGCTGGATAGTGCACTGCGACAATCTCCGAATGACGTTGTAGTTTCTCCGCTATTTTTTTGCAACTCTTTGCTTCTTTCTCGTATCGTAAAGATGTCGTTTCAAGCCCAATCGTTTGAAGATACGCTGTTTCGGGTGTCATAAAAGCACCGAGATTTCTATGAATTTCCCTGAATATTTTCGTGAAAAAGCGTGTGCTGTTTTCTGCTTCGGGAACGTCTTTTAGCTTTTGAGATGTCGCTCCACCCCAAGTTCCGTAGTCAATCACAAGACCGCCGAGAGAAGTTGCTCCGCCTGAAATATATTTTGTCGAAGATACTATCTCGATGTCCACTCCAAAATTCTTCGCCCTGAAATGTGTGAATGGAATTACTGTGGTGTCCGCTATCAGAGGGACATTCTGTTTGCGACAGACTTCGGATATTGCTTTAAGGTCTGCCACTTCCATCTGGGGATTTGTTATGATTTCAAGAAAGATTGCACAGGTGTTGCTGTCTATTTTACTTTCTACTTCCTGTACGTTTGTCATATCACAAAAACGTGCCTCAACGCCGAACGCTTTAAGTGTGCTTGCGAAAAATGAATATGTGTTTCCGAAAAGATGTGGCGATGTTACAATATTACAGCCGTTCCATGCGAGAGTAATGACAGCACCGGAAATCGCTGCCATACCTGAATTAAAGGCGAGAACATTTTGTGCTTCCGTTATCGCCTTGACACGATTTTCGTAGTTTGTTACAGTAGGATTGGCAATTCTTGAATACACAAATTCCGAAGTTCTACCGGTAAAGGCATCTTCCATTTCATGCGCTGTTTCAAATTCGTATGCTGCCGTATGATATACAGGCATTGCAAGTGAGCCGTAAGGATCTTTCTTTGGGAAAGGTGTACTTAAAATTTTTGTATCCATAATGGTTTTGAGCGTAAAAAATTGTTAATTTTGTGTCGAACGCTGTAACTTGCAAAGATACGAAAATGACGTTCAATTTTGACAGGTTGGGCTTCTAATTAAAAACAGACACCTTAAATCCGCGAGCAAACTATTTTGAGAGTAGAAAAATATTTCCAAAGTTTTTTTTGCGAATATTTTGGGAAATGCGGATATTCGGGGAAATACGGATATTCGGGGAAATGCGGATATTCGGGGAAACGAAAAATTTTCAAACGGCAAAGCGTTACAAATGTTTATTTGATAACGCTTCGCTTGTTTTTGGCAAAAAATAATTGCGGATTTAAGGATATTTAAAAAATATTCTTAAAGGAACTTATGAAAAGCCTCTTTATATAAGTTTCGTTTAATGTTCGGGATTTTCGGAGATGATGGTGGAGAGTTTTTTGGCAAGTCCATCGCTTGGTTTTGCGAAGTCGCTTTCTATAACAGTGCCTGTGTTGTCTAAAAGAAAATAACAGGGGAAATGCACAGCATCCAACTCCCGCATAAACGAAATTTGACGGTTAAAATATAAATAGGGCACAACATATTTTTGATTGCGATAGTGACGATGATAAGTCATAAATTCATCATCAACATTAATCAAAATAATTTGTACCTTATCGCGGAAATTCCTGTCGGTAGAGCGAAGTCGCAAGAGCACATCCGTTTCCGAAACACAATCAGGACAAAGTAGCTGATTACTGCTTACAAATCCAACGTAAAGATACCGAGCAGAAAAATTATTCAACAAAGAATCAAACCGTACTGTTTGCCCAGAAAAATCTTTAAGTACCATAGACGCAAAACTTTTCACATTATCCCAATCAGATAAAATTTGATTTATAATTTTAGCGAACTCCGTAAATTTTGTCTTCCCTGATAATGCTTCCAACAGCAATCTCACACGCTCCCTCACTATATCTTTTGTCTTTTGCTCCCAACGGAACGGCAGCGAATTGGCATATTGATAAAGTCCCTTTATGAAAATATATTCACGCAACATCTCATTACGCATAAAAGGATCTATACCCATCGTGTCAAGCAAATTATCAACGGCAGACGAAGCATTGTCTTCGTTTACCCTGCTGAAAAATTGCCATAAAAATTTATTTGAAAAACGTGAAAAATAATTGTTGAAAAAATCACCGACAAATTCTATGAAATATTCGTTGTTCAAGGAAAATGGAACGTTGTCGATATAATTTTCAAAAAGTTTTTTTCGGTTCATTTTTCCTGTTGCTTCCGCATACCGCGCCGCACGATAGCGGTTCATCTGCAATATATAACCAGAATCAATATTGGCAATCATAAAAATAGAATCGGAATCGGAAACAGAAAAAGCATATTGCAGAGGCGACAATTGAGTCGTTTCAATAAAAACATTCATTCTTTCCGCTAAACGATAATCGAAAGAAAGAAAATCGACAGATATATTTCTACCAGGTCTAACATATATAAATGTGGAATAGTAATCAATTTCTACCTTGACGGAATATGAATGTGTAATGTCAAAATTCAGAAAAAAACTTCCGTCCCCGTTAATTGTATCGCAGGCTAAATATAGCGGAGTATATGTAATATAATCGGTGACGGTAGAAATTTTTATAACCCTGCCTTCCGCACCATTTGCCGTCCCCTGCACAACTGTTTGAGAATTTAGGTTGTCGTACAGGCAGAAGAATAAAACACATAAAAAAAAATACTTCTTGGGGAACATTAGGAACATTATTGTTTGCTGAGTTTCTCGAGAATATCGGGCAATTGGCGCAGTGCTACGAGTTCTCGCCATTTTTTCATCATTTCAATTGCAGGCGCACCAAAATATGTCTTGCCTCCCTCAATAGACTTGTCCACAGCAGAAGTTGCAAGAACGACAGCACCCTTACCAATAACAATATCTTTATTAACCATTACATTTGCCCATAAAACAACATTGTCCTCTATTGTTGTAACGCCCGCAATAGCGCAATGCGAACCTACAAGACAGTGCTTTCCTATACGTGTATCGTGACCTATCTGAACAAAATTATCCATCTTTGTCCCCTGCCCGATAATTGTATCGGTAGAAACACCTCTATCAATAGCGCAAAGTGCACCTATTTCAACATCATCCTCAATAACAGTCCTGCCCGATGATTCAAACTTTCTAAACGCACCTTCGGGATCTTTTCTTTGAAAATAACAGGCATCACCACCTATCGAAACGTTGGGTTGAATAATAACGTTATTGCCAAGAATGGAGTAGTCGTTAATAGTAGTGTTTGCATGGATGACACAGTTTTTGCCGATTTTAACAAAGTTGCCTACAAAAACATTCGGTTGAATTATTGTCCCCTCGCCTATTTCTGCTGTCGGGGCAATAGTTGCACCCGGAAACCGTTCTGTAGAACGTAACCCCTCTCTATACGACACGAAAGGTCTAAAATATAACGTAAGTTTGTTAAAATCTCTAAACGGATCTTTTGAAATTATCAGTGCTTTTCCATTTGGAATTTCAATGTCATCTCTGTCAATAATTATGACAGAAGCATTTGAATTTAGTGCTTTGTCGTAGTACTTCGCTAAATCTACAAAAGTAATCTCATTCTTTTCTACGACATGAACCTCGTTCATTCCTGTCAGAATTAAATCAGTATTACCCTTTATAGTAACATCGCCAAGTATTGAAACGATTTCTTTTAGCGAAATATGTTTTTCAAATTTCATTATATTAATCTATTCTGCGGAGCCGAAAAATATTAGTCATTCACTCTATTGGAGTATTCACCGGTACGTGTATCAACACGTATTTTTTCTCCTTCATTTATAAAAAGAGGCACACGAATAGTTGCGCCCGTATCTATTTTTGCATCTTTCATTGCATTTGTGGCTGTATCACCCTTAATTCCGGGTTCGGTATAAGTTACAATAAAATCCAAATACACCGGCAGCTCGCATACGAGTGGCGTTTCCGTTTCAGCGTGAATAAGAATTTCTGCAGTACCTCCCTCTTTAAGGAATTGTGGAGCGTTAATTAAAAATTCAGGTATAACAATTTGCTCAAATGTTTCACTGTGCATAAAATTATAACCGTTATCGTCCTTATACAAGAATTGGTAAGGTCTGCGCTCTACACGTGCCGTTTCAATCTTCGAGCCTGCGGGAAATGTGTTTTGCAGCACCTTTCCGTTTTTAAGATTTTTCAATTTTGTGCGGACGAAAGCCGCACCCTTTCCGGGTTTTACATGTTGAAATTCCACAACTTGCCACAAGTCGTTGTTAAAGTCGATAACTAAACCATTTTTAATTTCTGCTGTTGTTGCCATTTGTTATAATAATTTTGATAAGTTAAATACGAGCATTCGCATAGCCATTGCCACAAGAATTACTCCGAAAAATTTTCTTAAAATATAAACGGTGTTACTTCCAAGAAATTTTGAAAAAACACCAACGTAACGTATCACAAAGTAAACAAAAATCAAATTGGATAAGATTGCTAACAGAATATTTATCAAATGGTATTCTGCCCTTAAAGAAAGAAGTGTTGTAAGCACTCCTGCCCCCGCTATTAAAGGAAACACGAGTGGTATGAGTGCTGAATTACTCTCCACCGTATTACTTTTAAAAATCTCAATATCCAATATCATTTCTATTGCAAGAACGAAAAGAATTAGCGCACCTGCAACAGCAAATGAGTGATTATCCACATTAAAAAGTTGCAGTATAAGTTCCCCCACAAAGAGGAATACTACCATAATAACGAGTGAGAGAAGCGATATTCTTAAAGCATTTATTTTGCCTTTTCGCTTGTTTATATCTATTATGACAGGTACTGCCCCTGTAATATCTATGATTGAAAACAATACTATAAATACACTTGCAAACTCCTTGAAATCAAAACCGAGGAAAAAATCACCCATCAAAATTTACTTTTCGAGATTAAGTTTATCTATTGCTTCAATCACTTGTGTCGCGACAGCGTTCTCAGGTTCTATCTCAAGAACTTTTGAAAAGTATTCTTTCGATTTAAGATATTCTTCCTTTGCCGCCTTTGCATTGTTCTTCGCGGTAGCTTTTGCATCTGCCTGAACGTAATAATAATATCCAAGATAACGATAACTTTCGGAAAGTTCACGCTTGCGTTTGTCCGCATCAGGTAAAGCTATTTCAACAACTTTTTCGTAATAAGGCTTTGCAAGACCTTCTGTCGTTTCCATATCTATAAGAGAATTTACGCGTGCCCTCCAAAAATATCCAAGGTAGTTGCCGGGTGCAATTTCCGATAACAGTTGGAAAATAGTGTCTGCTTTTCTCAAATACAATATTTGTTTTTCGCGCAACGTAGAATCAAGATTACTTGTCATTGAATATAAATTGCGACCATATTTGAAAAGTACAACAATATCTTCTTTTCCCGCCACGTCAGCATATAAATCGTAATACTTTGCAGAGGAATCTATCTCGCTTTCCTTAACGTAAATATCTGCAATATTCTGGTAGAGAAATCTGCGATTGCTGTCAATTGCTATCGCTTTCTTATAATTTTCAATAGCCTCTCTGTTAAGTTTATTTTCTGCTTGTTCGTCAGCCAATGAAACGTAGTCAAGCGCAATGAGCTTGTCTTTTGGTGCATTGTTTACAAACTTCTCAATAATTTTAAGCCCATCTTCGGTTTGGTCTGTCTTGGCTTTTACGTAGGCATAAATACGATTGGCAACAAAATTATTCGGTTCTTTTTGGATAACAGGCAAAATAATAGGAAGAACTTCCTCATATTTCTTGTCCATATAAAGGTAGAGCGCGTAGGTGAGCAAATGCGTTTCGGAATAATTTCCGTCTTCAATAAATCTTGCATAGCTCGCTACTGCTTCGGAACTCTTTCCCTGACTAAAATAAAGTTCGCCAAGCAATGCATCAATACCTCTAAAATCGGCAGACTGCTCTTTAGCCTGCTGCAATGTCGTAAGTGCCAGCTCTTTATTGAGTGACATATAAACGGCAGCATATTTGAGATAAGAACTTATCAGCTCGGGACTAAAATATATTGCCTGTTCGTATTCTGTTGCGGCTTCCATCAGCTTATTCTGCAAACGTGCAATATCACCTTTTAGAAGATAGGGCCAGCCACTCTTACTATCAACTTTAATGGCACGAGCGATATATTTATTTGCATTTTCGTAATCTTTTTGCGAAATATACGCTCTCGCTACAGCAAGATAAACTCCCATATCTTTTTTATTTACGGAAATAGCCTGCTTGAAAATTGCTTCGGCTGCTTTCGGGTCTTGTTTCAGGACGGTAAGCCCTGCTATTCCGACAATATTATATGGATATTCAGGGTCTTCTATTAATCCTTTATCAAAGTACGATAGAGCCGAATCGGGATGTCCCAATCTTATAAAAGCATTTGCGATATAATAATTTGCCTCTGCTTTCTCTCTCGCTGTGCTTTGGCTTGCGCAAACTTTTTTAAAATAAACAATTGCAGCCTCGTCCATTCCAGCACGATAGAGATTTAGTCCTGTATTTTCTGCTTTTACCTGCCCTACAGCAGCAAAAAATACTATTACGCCAATAATAAGTTTTATCATCTTCATTCTTTCTATATTTTTTATTTATTAATTCAAGCAATGCCCCCACATCTACATTTTCAACTCTACATTCTCAATTCTAAATTCTACATTCTAAATTCTAAATTCTTTTAAAGTTCTTCTCTCACATTTACAATATTAACAGGCATCGTGGCAGGCAGCAATCCCGCTTTAAGGATTATGCGCTGTCCCCTTCCAGAAGTTACAAAGTTAGTAAATCCTGTGGGAAGTCCTCCAAGTGGATCGTTAATATTAAGATATAGTACGCGCACAAAGGGATACTGCCTCGTATAGAGGTAGTACTGGTAAGGCTGACAACTGTTTTCGTAAGTAGCCTTATCCTCTTTACTGATGCGCATAACCTGAACATCATTCAAAAATTCCCTCGTAACAGAGTCATGTTCGCTACTTATCCAATTAACACCTATTATCCCTATTGCATTCGGAGTTTCTTTTACATATTTCACGACAGCTTCGCTACTACCGGCAGCGAACGAACGCGGGGATAAATTTTTATCGCGAATTATAGAGTCCTGCACATAGCGTACTGTGCTCGAATTTCTATCGTCGTAAGCGATTGAAAATTGCCCAAGTCGCGAGTGCGAAAACAACTCATTCCAGCGCAATACTTTTCCGCTCAAAATCTTTTTTAGTGCATTAACGCTAATAATACTATCTGAATTTTTTTTATTTATAACAAAAGCCATTCCATCCATAGCCATTTTTATTGACTTTGGAAAAAGTTTTCTGCTGTTCAAATACGATATTTCTTCGTCTGTAAGCGGACGTGTCATAACGGCAAGACGCGTACTGTCATGTAAAAGCATATTGATTGCCTCTACTTCACTGACAGATTTCGTGACAACAGTTGCCATTGGATACATCGCTTCAAAGACAAACACTTCCTCATTTATAATGGGAAAAAGTGTTTCATCCACCGCTACTGTTATAAAGCCGCTAAATAATGTTTCCTTAGGCACACTACTCCTGCAACTTGAAACGCCAAGTGTAAGCACTCCCATAAATGCAAATATGCACACTGTTTTCAGTGCGCATATTTGCTTTTTTGTATCAAAATAAAACTTTCTCAAAACTACTTTAAATTAAAGTTAATTGGTAGCGTGAAGCGCACTGTTACGGGTCTGCCGTGCTGACGACCCGGTATCCATTTGGGCATCTTCTGCACCACACGGATTGCTTCTTTGTCAAAAACAGGATCGGGACTACGCGCAATCTCAATATCGCGAATAGCACCATCCCTGCCTACCGTAAATTGAATGTAAACAGTTCCTGAAAGTCCTCTCTCTGTAGCCACCGGAGGATAACGAAGTTCGCTTTGCAGCCACTGACTGAGTTTTTCAGTGCCACCGGGAAAAGCCGGCATCTGCTCTGCCACTATGAGCACCGTTTCCTCTACAGCATCACTAATCCGACCCGCCTCCATAACATCAACTATGTCCACGCCCGTTCCATCATCCTTGCCCGTCACATCCTTAATTGAAATCGCTGCTCTGGATTGAGCAAGTTCGTCCTGCGTTTTAATCTGGTCCTCATCTCTCACCTTATCATCCTCAGTAATAATAGGAGGAGTAAATTTAATGGTAGTTTTAAGTTCAGGAGGAGGGGGCGTAGAATGATCTATTACCTCTTCTTCTTTTGGCTTTTCATCTTCAAGTTGAGAAAGTTCCGTAACACGTGTTTCTTCCTTTGCTTTGGAATCAAATTTCAAAAGCGTGAGAAGTGTTGGCATAGAGCCGACAAGAAATGCGAATGCTATAACAATCACAAATGCCAGCAGATGATAACGAGAGGAGTTTCTACGAAGTTTATACGCTCCGTACTCCTTGTTTTTGCCCTCAAAAACAAGTTCCCGCCAAATCGGTTCAAATATGTTTATATCCTTTGCCATAATTCTATTGAGGTGTTTCTCTTTCAATAACTACTTCTTTCAAGTCGGACGTGTAGCCCGCATGTGTAAGGTCCTGCAAAACTCGCAGGTCGCCCGGAGTAATATCCGCAATAGCATAGCGACCTATATTGCAAATCTGCATTTCGTCAAGAGCGTCAATAAGGTCTTTATATTTCGAAAATTCGGTCGCCTTAATCATCACAACAGGCGAGTTTTTATCGGCACGTATTTCAGCTGCTTGATTTTGATACTCCTCTTCGGAAATTTCAAGATTGTCTTTCTTTCTTTTAATTTCCCTTATTTTATTTACTACTTCCTCGTTTCTACCTATAAGCACCTTGCGCAAACCATCCGCCGAAAAATCAGTTTCGGTAACGCTTTCGGGATGTTCGTAGTCGGGCTTGCCAAAATAATAATATACTTTGGAGTCCATGCCGAGAAGCACTGTAATAGCTTTGGATTCCTTAACTTTATTTTGTTCCTGCTCGGGAACAACGTCCTTACGGGGCATGGAAATTTCCATCGTCTGTGGCTTGCTCATCGTAGTACAGAGCATAAAGAAAGTAATCAAAAGCATATTCATATCCACCATAGGAGTAAAGTCCACGTGAATTTGAAACTTCTTTTGCTGACCTTTTTTACGTTCACCGGAGTCCTTTTCTTGTATTTCTGCCATAATTAATAATTCTAAATTTAATTACATTTTACTGCCTTTTGCTATCTATAGGCAACGTTTTTTTTCGGTAATGCCCCTGCTTAATGATGTTCAGAAGGCATATCACGCAAGGATGTAATCAGGTTATAGCGATTTTCACGCAAATCCTGCAAGGTGTTCATCAAATCGCGAATTGTGAAGTACGGAGTGTCGGAGTCTGCCTTTATAGCAATCACCAGCTCCGCATTCGACTCGCGAGAAAATTTAACCCAGTTCTTCAATTCGTTGTTGGTGCTGTCGGACGGAATACCGTAATCCATAATGATTTTATCCTGTTCCTCCGAGGGGAGCGACAGAAACTTTTGCATCCCATGGATAGGTACACCAAAAGATGGAATTAGGCTAAACTTTTTAAGTTCCCCATCCGTAAACTCCACATTGTAAAGCTCACCCATCTTCTTCAACACGTTCCAACGGTCTGTCTGCTTGTCAAGCGACATAAAAACCTTACCGTCTTTTTCTACCAAAATAGACATTATGTTTGTTTCAGGAATTTTAATTTCCGAAACAGACTGTGGCGGCGTTACCTGTACCGGCTCCTTTTGGATAAAGGTAGAGGTCAGCATGAAGAACGTCAGCAGAAGAACTGTAACGTCACTCATCGCCGTCATGTCAATGAAAGTAGATTGTTTTTTTATCTTTTTACTCATAGTAAGTGTGAAGCATTATTTGTAACTTCTATATTTTATGCTTTCCTGTAAATGCCTGTGCAAGGTATGCACCAACTTCGTCAATGGAATGTGTAATGCCATCTATTTTAGTTGTGAAAATGTTGTAAAAAATAACAGCGCAAGCACCTGTAGCAATACCGAAAGCGGTATTAACAAGAGCTTCTGAAATACCTGTTGAAAGGGCGATTGAGTCTGTGCCACCTGTAGTAGAAAGAGCGGCAAACGACTTGATCATACCGATAACAGTACCGAGAAGTCCCATAAGAGTACCGAGCGTGGTGATTGCAGCTATAATAGGAAGATTTTGCTGCATTGACGGAAGTTCGAGCATTGTTGCCTCTTCGAGGTCTTTACGGAGAGCAAGCTGCTTTTCTTCTTTCGTCATATTGTCGTCAGCAGCAACCTCTGTGTATGTTTTCAGAGATGTTCTAACAACGTTTGCAACAGATCCTCTCTGCTGGTCGCATAGAGCAACAGCACCTGAGATGTCGTTCTTTTCAAGTAATCCTTTTACTTTAACAACAAATTTCCTGAGATTACCTTTTCCTGACGCTTTTGAAAGAGCAATAAAACGCTCAACAGCAAGAGCGAGAACAGTAAGAAGGAGGGTCTGGATAAGAGGAACGATAACGCCACCTTTGTAAATAGTACCCAAAAGGTTACCCGGATTCGGGTGATTATTTGGATCGTTGTTCATAAAATTAGATGGGTTGCCATAAATAAAGTAGTAAATGGCTTCTGCCACAATAAAGCATCCCACAATTAGAAGCAAACCGGACGCGCCCATACTTCTTTTTTCGAGTTTTTTCATAAAGATTAGAGATTTATTGGATTTATATTTTAGTTAATTTATTGTTTTACTGATTTTTTCGTGAGAAAAACGGATTTATTCGTCAAAATTCAATCCCCAAAGATAGAAAAAAAACCAAAACTATTGTAATTTTGCAGCATGAATTTTCTCGATATTATTTTTATTATACCTGTTTGTTGGTTCGGATTTTCGGGTTTACGCAAGGGATTTATTATGGAAATCGCTTCCCTGCTGGCTATAGTAGCAGGGATTTATATTTCGTATAAATTTTCGCATCTCGTTTGTGAGTGGCTGCATTTAACAGGTAGCTATGCCAACGCCACCGCTTTTGTCATTACTTTAATTGCCGTAATGATCGGTATATTTTTTCTCGGCAAAGCTCTTGACATTTTTGCGAAAAAACTTTCCCTGTCTTTTTTTAACCGATTGCTCGGTCTTGCACTTGGATTTGCCAAAGCTCTACTTTTTTGCGGTGTCATAGTTTACCTTATCAACTGCTTCGACCTCGTTTCTAACGAAACTCGCGATAATTCGCTGTCTTTCCGTTGGATAGAAAGCCTTGTCAATTTAATTATTGCTTGATAAATTTGGTGCGTCCAGCGTTTAGTTCAAGGATGTACATTCCTTTGGGAAGGGTGCTGACGTTTATCTTTTCGCCTTTTCTGATATTTCCAACTATCATGCACTTTCCGTGCATTGAGTAAATCTTGAATTTATCCTGATTTTGACAATTTTTGCATATCACCGTCAGCTCGTCCATAGTGGGATTTGGATAGACCGAAAAACTGTTTGCGGAAGTTGCTGTCACTACTGTTTCGTTCGCCACATTCAAATCGTTCCAATCGGCTACAAGAGGGGTGAGCGTGTCTATAAGTAATAGAAAACGATGTGGAGGCACAGAAATAGTGGGTGAAGTTCCTGCAATACCTGCCGAATTTTGCCTTAAATAGTCGTACCACACTTTGCCTGTTTCAGGCAGAGCTACCGTAGTTGTGATTGTGTCGCCGCTAAAATTGCCGAGTAAGACCATGTTAATCACATCAGACGTATATGTATATTTGCGTAAAGATGTGAGCGACCCAATACTGTTGGTAAACGTTGCCGTTCCGCTAACACCCGAAAATACTTCGGAAAAAGTCCCGCGCAACGCCATAATGTTGCTGTACATACTGTGTACATACTTTCCATCGGGACTGTCTAAGTACTCCCAATGGGTGGGCTTACGCCCCGTACGACCATTTTCGTCTATCGAAATATCGTAATTCATCTCACCGAATTGCCATATCATTTTTGGACCTGGAGCAAGAAGTAGAAATGTACTCGAAAGTCCTGCCCTCAACGCTCTCATATTAGGATTTGCAGCCATATTCCAATTGCCCCACGTCTTAGTTTTATACCCTACCCTTTCCTCATCATGGCTTTCCATATATCCTACCCACCCTGGCATACTTTTGATAAGCCCCGAAAAACTGCTGCCGTCTTCATGTCCCATCGCGGATTGACAAAAAGAATTATTTAGATTATTCCATAATATCATACCGTCGTTTGCCAAAATAGTTTCTTCGCTGTTTTCTGCAAAGTGTTCTAAAATCATATACGCGCCTGCATCTGCGGATTTTACAGCCTGATAGTAATCTTCGAGAATATTTATGCGCGAAGTGTCTTTCTGTCCCCAAAGCGAAACATTATCTCCCGAATTAACCTGCGTTAATCCTTTGCTCAAGTCGAAACGATAACCGTCTATCCTGTATTCTTTGAGCCAATAGTCAAGTGAACGCTTAAAATATTTTCGCGTAGCTTGGCTCTCGTGATTAAGGTCGTTGCCAACATTGTACGGATGTTTCGCTATTGGATTGGCGTAGGGGCTGTTGGCAGCGGGGCGGTTATTCGCGTCGTCCCACCACATTTTTGCGAGTGGACTTTCGCCCCAGCAGTGGTTGAAAACTACGTCGAGGATTACTGCTATTCCACGTTTATGACATTCGTCGATAAAGTGTTTATAATCGTTCGGAGTGCCATACGCTTTGTCGGGCGCAAAATAAAATGTCGGATTATATCCCCAACTGTCGTTGCCATCAAATTCCATTATGGGCATAATTTCAATTGCATTAACGCCAAGTTCTTTAAGATAGTCGAGCTTTGCTTCCGCCGCCTTTACCGTTCCCTGCTCCGTAAAGTCCCTGAAAAGTAATTCGTATATGATGAGCTGTTCTTTTGGGGGACGTACAAATGTGTTGTTCTGCCAAGCATACACGTCAGTTGCTGTCGAAAAAACAGATACCGTTCCACTCGTTTTTTCGGACGGATATTTTTGTAGATTGGGATATACTGACGATGTTATATATTTATCATTCCAGGGGTCGAGAATTTTTGTGCAATATGGGTCGCCAACTCTAATCGTGCCATCAACCAAATACTGAAAAGCGTACTCTGTGTTGGCTTGCAGTCCATGAATTGTCATCCAAAAATAATCTCCATCTTTTTTCATCAGGTAATCGTTGCTTATATTCCAATTATTGAAGTCCCCGATAAGAAAAATATTTGCTTTGCCCTGCGCGTAAAGCGAGAATGAGGCGGAATCAGTGCCATAATAAACTGTTATGCCGTCCTGCAAGCCGTCTGGACGAGTTGATGTTTGCACATCTTTCGTCACACATACGAAAACGGTGTCGGTGACTGTATTCGCACCGTCAGTGGCAGAAGCGACTACGTCGTAGTTTCCCTCTGTGTTGAAAGTATATTGCAACGAAAGTGTTGATGCAGCGGTCGTTTGAAGCGGAGTGCCGTTTACAGAAATGGAGAGGGATGTGCTCAAAATCGCATTTGCAGTAAGTGTCAGCGTTTCATTTTTGTTTATGAGCAGCGTTTTTTGTGAGGGACTTTCAAACGATACCGAGAGTTGTGCACTGATAACATCTACGAAAATATCGGCGTTCCCAACGTCTTTGCCCTCTTTGGAGTTGTCCCCCGAACGAAATACAAAGGCAAGTTTTTTTATGGTGTCGCCTGCAACAACGCCATAATACTCTCTCATGTTCGGTGTGATGATTAGCTTCCAAAGGTTGTTTCCCAATGACTGCAGCTTATATTTGGCGGCGTTGTCGCCCCACGCGGGTGCGTATTTCCAGTCGCTACTACCTGTGCTTTTGTCGGTGATAACGCCTGCGTGCGCATATACTTCGCCTGCGTAGTCTATCAGCCCTTTGTTACCTTCGGCTGCATTAAAAATAACTTGTACTTCGCCACTGTACTCGGTCGTAACAATGGACGGAGTTGTGGTGACAACTTGTGCCTGCGCAAATGCGCAAGAAATAGCGATACAGAATGATAGAGTTAATTTTTTCATGATGCTTTTGATTAATTGTTAATTGTCAATTGTCAATTGTCAATTGTTGCTGACGCAATTGTTGTTTGTGTATGTTGTTTGTGTATGTTGTTTGTGTATGTTGTTTGTGTTTGTTGTTTGTGTTTGTTGTTTGTGTTTGTTGTTTGTGTTTGTTGTTTGTGCTTGTTGTTTGTGTTTGTTGTTTGTGTATGTTGAATAGTTTTCGGTTCTCGTAATTCGTAATTCGTAATTCGTAATTGGTTAAAGTAGGTCCGAACGCTTGGCTTTCGTTCGCTGCAACGACTGCTCGTACCGCCATTCGGCAATGAGCCTGTCGTTGCCGCTTAGCAGTATGTCGGGGACTTTCCAACCGTTGTAATCGGCTGGACGAGTGTAAACAGGAGGCGAAAGCAATCCATCGTTCTGAAAGGAGTCGCTCAAAGCCGAAGTTTCGTCGTTCAAAACACCCGGAATAAGGCGCACAACCGCATCAGTAACAACGGCAGCAGCCATTTCACCACCTGAAAGCACGTAGTCGCCGATGGAAATTTCGCGCGTGATAAAATGCTCACGCACTCGCTCGTCTATCCCTTTGTAATGACCGCAAAGGAAAATAATATGTTTTTTTAGCGACAACTCATTCGCAGTCTTTTGCGTGAGA
The DNA here is from genome assembly GCA_031274555.1 of Bacteroidales bacterium. Lineage (GTDB taxonomy): Bacteria > Bacteroidota > Bacteroidia > Bacteroidales > P3 > JAIRNR01. Next base: position 110,571 of record JAISPZ010000066.1, read on the forward strand.
ACAGGCGCGTCTGGAGTGAGAAAAATAATTTCGTCCGCAGGCTGTAAAGCCTTAAGACAGTGCGCTATCGGATCTATCGACATCACCATCCCAGCACCGCCTCCGTAAGGCTCATCGTCCACAGAGCGATGTTTGTCGTTGCTGTAATCGCGCAAATTATGAAGCGTTATCGTAACACATCGTTTCTCCTTTGCCCGCTTCACGATGGAATGTTCGAGAAAGCCACAAAACATTTCGGGAAAAAGGGAAATAATGTCTATATGCATCATTTTTTTCTTAAACTTCTCTTTGGACGATTAAACACTGCGGATTTATTTCCCTCGCTCCTGTCTTTATTTTCGCTTCTGTTTTCGCTTTTATTCTCGTTACCATGCAGCATTTTCAACTTCGCTTCCATAAGGGCAAGTTCTTCTTTTGCCTTTTGAATTTTTGCCTCAAATTCTTCTCTTAAAATGTCGGCGTTCTTGGAGCGGGATAAAAATCCTATGTTATTTTCCCAAGTGATAATATCGCTACGCAACATTTGTGATCTACGCAATAAGGTCTGCATATTTTTCGACGAAACTGTTTCCGCACTCTCAAGCGTATCAATCCAACGTTTGGGACGTTCGCCCAAAAGAGCAAATTTTGTGTCAATTTCGGCACGAAACTGTTTGTAGATATTTTCTTTTTCTGCTACAGGGACAAATCCGATTTCTGTCCAACGCCGCTGAATGTCCTTGACAGTAGTGATAAATCCGTCCTTGTCCGCAGCGGGATCGAGTGCTTTGACTTCTTCTATTAATGCTTTTTTTGCTTCGAGATTTTCGGTTTCGCCTGCCTGTCGCTGCTCAAAAATTGTTTTCTTTTGATTAAAAAATTCGTCACACGCAGTACGAAAACGTTTCCATATTTTTTCCGACTGCTTTTCGGGAACAGGACCTATCTCTTTCCACTGACGCTGCAATTCTTTAATTTCAGACGTGGCTTTGCGCCAATCTTCCCGCTGTTGAGCGATAAGTTCCGCCTTTACTGCCAAATCAAACTTTTGTTCGTAATTGCGCTTCTTTTCTTCCATAAGGGAACGGAAATAATTTTTCTTCGCTTCGTAAAAATTATTCATCGCAGCACGAAAACGCTCCCAAATTTGATCGTTCTGCTTTTCGGGAGCGCGACCTACGTTTTTCCAAATTTTCATCAGCTCTTCCGCTTCTACGGTTTTTGCGTTCCAATCTTTGATAGAAGTGTAATTTTCACCCGCAAGGGCTTCCATCTTTTCGCAGAGTGCCTGTTTTGCCAACAGGTTTTGCTTTTGTTCTTCGGAGAGTAATTCTTCTGCCTGCTTGCGCCTTGAACCTATTACATCGCTCGCCGCCTTGAAGCGATCCCAAATTTCATCACGTTTTTCCGGCGCGACAGGTCCCGTTTCTTTCCAACGATCATGCAGACGATGAAGTGCATTGGATGCTCTGTTTATATTTTCCTCAAGCAGTAATGCTTCGGCTTCTTCACAGAGTTTTATTTTTTCTTCGAGATTTTTTTTGTAGTCAAGGTTTCTCAACTCTACGTTCATCTTGACTTTGTCGAAAAATCTATCGGTGAGAAATTGATAGTTGCTCCAAAGATCGTTATTGACAAGACGACTTACAGGATGAATGTTTTTCCATTTTTCTGACAGTTCCTTGAAAGCATCATACATGTTTTTAAGTGGAATATCGCTATCGACAAGTGTGCGCAATTCTTCGAGGAGTGCTTTTTTCCTGACAAGATTTTCTTCCATCAATTTTTCCAAATCTTCCCGCTCTTTTTTCAGAATATTCTTGATATGATTATTCACTTCACGAAACGATTTTTCTGTGTCGTCCTCAAAGACAAATTCGCCTTTTTCTTCCTCTATTTCGCTGTAACGGTTAAATGCTTGCTGACGGACCTCGGCAGTGAGTTCGCGGTAGCGAATTTTGAGTTGTGAGATGATATTGCTGTGTGGCTTCAACTGTTTTTCACTTGCGAAATCTTGAAGTTTTTTTACGATGTCTTCACGAGAGAGTGATGACAGTACGGCATCGTCCACCTGCTCTTGCTCTTCGGGTGTGTCGTCTGGGGAGTCTTCGGCGGTGGGGGCAGTTGTTGTTGCGGATGGCTCGGCTGTGGGAACTTCGGCAGGTTCAGACGTTTCTGCTATGGTTACCGTAGGTTCAACGGTGGGGGCTTCGGCAGCTGTTGGAGGGGATGGCTCGACATCAAGGACTTCGGCGGCTGGCTCAACAACATTTTCAGCGGTCGGCTCAACAACATTTTCAGCGGTCGGCTCAACAACATTTTCAGCGGTCGGCTCAACAACATCCGTAGCGGTCGGCTCAACAACATTTTCAGCAGTCGGCTCAATAACATCCGTAGCAGTCGGCTCAATAACATCCGTAGCAGTCGGCTCAACAACATCCGTAGCAGTCGGCTCAACAACATCCGTAGCGGTCGGCTCAACAACATTTTCAGCAGTCGGCTCAATAACATCCGTAGCAGTCGGCTCAACAACATCCGTAGCAGTCGGCTCAACTTCATCCGCAGCAGTCGGCTCAACTTCAAATTCGTCAGTAGCTGTTGGCTCTATAGTAGCAGGAGTATCAACAACATCTTCCTCTACAGCGGGCACAACCTGAGTGGGTGCAGACGTTTCTGCAACAGCTTCTCCCGGTATAACAATCTTTTCTTCTTCCATAAAAAAAGGCATTTCGTATGTTTATAAACTGTTTTTCATCGGTCATATAGAACTCGCAAATAAATATTTATCCTCGTATGCAAATATTTGTCATGTTAGTTTCATTTAACGCGAACGACAAATATACGATTAAGTAGAATTAAATGCAACGTGATAAGTCTCTTTTTTTAAGCATTATTAAAAATATTTGGAATGTCTTTCCGAAAACATTCGATTTTAGTTTTCATATTTTCAGTAACATTTTTGACACAAAAGAATTGTTGAAAGCCTTAATTTTTCAGGCGTAGCACGACTAATTTACAGGTCTTCGTTCCGACCGCCTGTCGCGAAATCAAACCTCAAATTTGATACGTGATATTAGTTTTCACAATGTCTAAAAAAAAGAATTGACCAAAAATGCTTAAATTTGGCGGAATACAAACAATTATTTTTCTATGGAGCAAATTAAATGTCTTATTATCGGCTCCGGTCCCGCCGGATGTACAGCCGCCATTTACGCTGCACGAGCTGAACTTAATCCTGTCCTCTACGAAGGTCTGCAACCCGGAGGACAACTTACTATTACTACCGAAATTGAAAATTATCCGGGTTTTCCCGATGGTGTTACAGGTCCCGAACTAATGGAAATAATGAAGAAGCAGGCTCTGCGCTTCAAAGCCGATTTTCGCAGCGGTCTTGTCACAAAGGTGGACTTTTCCAAACGTCCATTTATTATCACTATTGACGAAAAAACGGAAGTCGCCGCACAGACCGTAATTATTGCGACAGGTGCGTCTGCCAACTGGCTAAAGCTGCCAAGCGAAGAAAAATTCAAAGGTATGGGAGTTTCCGCCTGTGCCACGTGTGACGGCTTTTTCTATCGCGGACAAGACGTTGCCGTTGTCGGCGGTGGCGACACTGCCCTTGAAGAAGCATCTTATTTGAGCAATATCTGCAATAAGGTATATATGATTGTCAGACGTGATGTTTTTAGAGCGTCAAAAGCAATGCAGCAGCGCGTTACAAGTATTCCGAATATTGAGGTTCTTTGGAATCATGTAACGGAAGAAATTATTGGGGACGACAGCGGTGTTACAGGCGCAAGACTCAAAAACGTTAAAACAAACGAAGAAAAAAAGATAGACGTTACAGGTTTTTTTGTCGCTATCGGTCATACGCCTAATACCTCCATATTCTGTGGGCATTTGGATATGCACGACAGCGGATATATTAAGACTAAGCCCGGAACGACTCAAACGTCAGTGTCGGGTGTATTTGCCGCAGGCGATGTTCAGGATTTACATTTTCGTCAGGCGGTAACTTCTGCGGGAACAGGCTGTATGGCGGCAATAGAAGCAGAAAGATTTTTAATCGAACAAGCGTAACAAGAATAAACATATTTTCAAAACAAATTTTGAACACACACAAATGACAAACGTATGAAAAAATTCGCAGTAATTCTTGCAGGATGTGGAAACAAAGACGGAGCTGAAATAGGCGAATCGCTAACCACACTCCTTTCTATTGACCAATGCGGAGTGTCTTACGATATTTTTGCTCCAGACAAGCAGGTATTCCATACTCTCAACTACATTACAGGGGAAGAAATACCCGACAGGCGCAATGTGATGCTCGAAGCGGCACGTATTGCACGCGGAGATATAAGACCGCTAAGCGAATACGCAGCTGCCAACTATGACGCGCTTGTGCTTCCCGGAGGCTTTGGTGCGGCAAAAAATTTATGCGACTACGCTATCAAGGGTGCGGAAATGACTGTCGATAAAGAGGTAGAGAAAGCAGTGTTAGACACTCACACACTTGGTAAGCCCATTGGCGCACTCTGTATCGCACCTGTTATAATCGCAAAACTTATTCCAAATGCCAACGTTACAAGTGGCAACGACCCCGATACGATTAAAAATATGTTAGAGATGGGTGCGCGACATACTCCAACGCAGGCGGGGGAATATGTGTATGACGCGGAAAATAACCTGTACTCTACCCCTTGTTATATGCTGCCAAACGCTCGAATTAGCGAAGTGTATAGCGGTGTATTTAATATGATAAAAGCGATGGTCGCTTCTATACTTCCATAGCGGCTTCCATCATAAAACAATAATAAAATGACGCAAAAAAACACACTCTTTAAGAACAAGTACAATAAGGATATTGCTATTGGTATTGTAAGTATTTTAACAGTTGCATTTTTTATCTGGTTTGCATTTTTTCTCAAAGGCAACAATGTTTTTTCAAAAGAAGACCGTTTCTACGCTATTTACAACACCACAGGCGGAATTGTAGCATCAGGTCCTGTTTTTATAAATGGAATGAAAGTCGGGCGCGTAAGCAAACTTGACTTTGTGAGTGAAACAGACCGCCGAATTAAAATGACTATTAACGTCCTAAAGGAATATCCGTTGCCAAAAGGCTCTATTGCTTCGCTCGAAGCGAACGGCTTAATGGGTGGAAAATGTATTGTCATCATTCCCGGCGACAGTCCAGAGGAGATGAACAATGGGGATGAATTTATTACTAGAAGCACTCCCGGTTTAACCGATAATCTCGGTAAAATAGTAAATTCGATTGATTCGCTTTTAGCTAACATCAATGCTGTTGTAAATGATGTCGCCGTGCGTAATCTTACAGAAAGTTTTGCTTCTTTGAACGCGAGTCTGAAAAATATTGCTGTAATTACCGATGATGCTAAAAATCTCGTCAGCAGCGAGAAGTCGCATATTCAAAATATAGTTCGCAATGTTGAGTCAGTCACTAATACGCTAAAACAGAATGAACAGCGTTTAGACAATATTATAGGTAACTTATCTAATTTAACCGACACTATTGCAAAAGCACAGATTGCCCAAACGCTAAATTCACTGAATGCCTCATTAAAAGGACTTAACGATGCTATTAGCCAAATCAATACGGGCGACGGCACTGCGGGAAAACTTATCTATGACGAGCATCTTTACAACAACCTCGAACGAGCCACAGCAAATTTAAACAGTTTACTTAAAGATTTGCAGGAAAATCCCGGACGATACGTACATCTCTCGCTTTTCGGGGCAAAAGATAAAAAGAAGAAAGAGAATAAACCAAACGTAGCCAAGTAAAATTAATATGAATACGACTAATAAAAAAAGAAAAGTGCAATACCACAAGAAATTGCACAAATGCAAAATGATTTGCTCAATCTTGTACTGAAAAAAAACAGGGGTGGGTTGCGTGTCGCGCACCTTGTAATCGGACCTGATGGTTGTGAATTGCTTTCAAATTTTCACCTTTGATCATTGAGATACGATACGTGGTACAACAGCCACTTTGAAATTAATGCTCACAACGGCACATTTCCTCTATAAATTTTTGCAAGATTTTTATTCGTCTGTGTGTAATTCAAGAATTTCATGTGAATTTGCAATTTGAGGCTATAAATTGTTCGTAATTTGCAATCAACACCTCAAATCCCTCACAACGTTTCTCAATTTTGCGTAACTTTGCGCGAAGCACGAAAAACACGCGAAATACGCGAAACACGCAAAACGAAAAAATCTTTACGCAAAACAATGAAAAAAATCTTACTTATGGCTATTTGCGCCACCGTATGTATGCTTGCAGGCTGCAAGCAGGGTAAAAATCCCATTATTCCTGTTACTTATCCAACTACCGCCAAAATTGAACATGTTGATACATATTTCGGCATAGGTGTTCAAGATCCTTATCACTGGCTCGAAAATGATCGCTCCGACAGTACGGCAGCGTGGGTTAAAAGTGAAAATGAAGTTACAAATTCCTATCTGGAAAAAATTCCATTCAGAGAAAAAATACGCACGGAACTTACAACGATTTGGAACTATCAAAGACAAGGTGTTCCATCAAAACATGGCAATAGATACTTCGTTTGGAAAAATGATGGTTTGCAAAATCAAAGTGTGCTTTATGTTAGTGAAGGACTGAACGGAGAGCAAAAAGTATTTTTGAACCCCAATGATTTATCCGAAGACGGCACAACAAAAGTTGGCACAGTAAGTGTTTCGTATAACAATAAATACGTCGCCTATACTCTATCTTCGGGCGGCAGCGACTGGAACGAAATTCACCTTAAAGATATTGACGGAAAAGATTTACCTGATGTTCTAAAATGGGTAAAATTTACAGATATTTCGTGGTATAAAGACGGCTTTTTTTACAGCCGTTACGATGCGCCAAAAGGCAGTGCGCTGTACGAAAAAAATGAATATCAAAAAGTATATTATCACAAGTTGGGCGATTCGCAGGAAGAAGACGTACTCGTATATCAGGATTTGAAAAATCCACTCCTCTATCATCACACAGGGACTTCCGAAGACGAACGTTTTCTATACCTGACAGTTTCGCAGGGGACAGACGGAAATAGACTTTACGTTAAACGTCTTGACGTTGCAAATGCGCCGTTTGTTTTAATTACTGATGCTGACTTTAAGAATGAATATACTGTCGTAGAAAATTTTGACAATGAAGTTTATGTTTGGACTAATAAAGATGCTTCGCATTACAGACTTATGAAAGCAGATGTTTCAAACAGAAAAATCGTTTGGAAAGATGTTATTCCTGAAAGCGAAGATGTGCTAACGAGTGTTGCTGTAATAGGTGATAAACTCGTTGCAAAGTATCTTCAAAATGCGTATTCAAAACTTTATATTTACGATAAAAACGGCAGTAATAAACAAGAGATAGAACTTCCCGAAATAGGTTCTGTCGGTTCGTTGAGTGGCAAAAAGGGTGAGAGTGAATTTTTTTATTCGTTCACCTCATACACTAATCCGGGTGCTATCTACCGCACTGCCAATATTGCAGAGGATAAACCAGAACTTTATAATCAGACAAAACTCGCGATTACTCCAAGTAAATATGTTACGCAGCAAGTTTGGTACACGAGCAAGGATGGCACAAAAGTTCCCATGTTTATCGTGCATAAAGAAGGGATAAAACTTGACGGTAATAATCCTACACTCCTCTATGGTTACGGTGGATTTAACATTTCTCTTTCCCCGAGTTTCTCAATCTCGAATTTCTTTTTTCTGGAACAGGGCGGAATTTATGTTGTCGCAAATCTTCGTGGTGGCGGGGAGTTTGGAAGCGATTGGCACAAGGCAGGGACTCATCTGCAAAAGCAAAATGTGTTTGACGATTTTGTTGCAGCAGCCGAATATCTCATTGAGAAAAAATATACATCGCCCGACAAACTTGCCATCCGCGGCGGCTCTAACGGCGGACTTCTCGTTGGTGCATGCATGACACAACGTCCAGACTTATTCAAGGTGGCACTTCCTGCGGTTGGTGTGATGGATATGTTGCGCTTTCACAAATTTACTGTCGGTTGGGGTTGGGTTGATGACTATGGATCTTCCGACAACGAGGAGGAATTTCACTACCTGTATGGATATTCCCCTTACCACAATATTAAGCAAGGCATCTGCTATCCCGCGACATTAATAACTACTGCCGACCACGACGACAGGGTTGTCCCTGCACATTCATTCAAGTTCGCTGCCGCATTGCAAGCCGCGCAGTCTTGCGACAACCCCTGTCTGATAAGAATTGATGTGATGAGCGGACACGGTGCTTCTTCGACAGGAAAAGCGATTGCGGAATATACTGATACTTGGGCGTTTGTGTTTTACAATTTGAACGTAAAATACTAAAAAAGCCTGCAAACACCAAAATTTCTGTCAGCTATTTGAGAACTGAAATTGAGATACTTTTTATAGCGTTCCCCCTGCATCTGTGCGCGTGACAGAATTGAGATGATATTCCAAATCCAACATTCTGCATTCTAAATTCTGTTATGCGCACAGATGCAGGGGTCGGGCTTTCCGCTGCAAAGTCGCGAGTAAGCGAGGGCAGAGGACGCGCTTGCGCGGACTATGCCGAGCGTGAGCGATTTCATTGCGAAGCAATAATCCCTAACGCAGCCCCCCACCCTGTTCAATTACGAATTATCAGTTACGAATTACGAATTTTGACAGCTTAATCCACAGCCCCCGCACTCCCCTGCGCTTTTTCGGCTTCGGGTTTCTCTCACTTTGTACGTTTATACATCTTCAGGTTTCGTGGAAAATTAAGTTTAAAATTTCGCAATATGAAGAAGCAGCCCACCATCTATTAATCTACTTCTCTAAGTTGGCATGA
>JAISPZ010000062.1 GCA_031274555.1 Bacteroidales bacterium
GTCAGCCGTAATTCGTAATTCGTAATTCGTAATTAACTCTGCGTCAGCCGTAATTCGTAATTCGTAATTCGTAATTAACTCTGCGTCAGCCGTAATTCGTAATTCGTAATTCGTAATTGAATGTGCGTCAGCAATAATTAACAATTAACAATTAATAAAAATGAATGATTTTTTAAAAACAATGCAGCCGGAAAAAATCTGGCATTATTTCGGCGAAGTACTAAGCATACCTCGCCCATCCAAAAAAGAAGAAAAAATTCGCGAGTACCTGCTCGCGTTTGGAAAACAACACAATCTTGAAACCGAAACAGACAGTGTCGGCAACGTGCTTATACGCAAGCCCGCAACCACAGGAATGGAAAACCATTCAGGGGTAGTACTCCAAGCGCACATTGATATGGTTGCCGAAAAAACAGGCACATCCAACCATAATTTTGACACAGACCCCATTGAAGCCCACGAAGAAAACGGTTGGATTAAAGCCAAAGACACGACTCTCGGTGCAGACAACGGCATTGGCGTTGCTGCATGTCTGGCTGTATTGGACAGCAATGACATTGAACATCCTGCACTCGAATGTCTTTTTACCGTTGATGAAGAAACAGGATTAACAGGCGCATTCGGTCTTAAAGGCGGTTGGCTCAAAGGTGCAACACTCCTTAATTTGGACTCTGAAGACGACGGACAATTTTTTATCGGCTGCGCAGGCGGTATTGGCACTTATGCAGACTACACATATCACCCGGAGCCAATGCCTGTAGGTCATAAAATCTATTCCATCCAAGTTCACGGTTTACAGGGAGGTCATTCGGGGGACGATATAAATAAAGGGCGAGGCAATGCCAATCAACTCCTCGCACGCTTCCTGTACAGCTTTTCGGATATGCTGCAACTTCGTCTTGTAAACTTTAACGGAGGTAATCTTCACAACGCCATTCCACGCGAGGCAAGTGCCGTTGTTGCTATTCCTGACACAAAAATTCTTGATTTTGAAAAGTCCGTTATCGCCTACGAAAAAGTCCTTCAAAATGAACTTGCTCACGCAGACGAAAAAGTAAGATTTTCACTCTCACCAAAGACAGCAGAGAAAATTTTCCCGAAAAACGAACAGGAAAAATTAATATACGCACTTTGTGCCTGCCCACATGGAGTTCTGCGCATGAGCGACACTATGGAAAATTTTGTAGAAACATCCACAAATCTCGCTTCCGTAAAGACAGAAAACGAACATGTAAAAATCGTCACAAGTCAGCGTTCTTCGGTAGAAACTGCAAAATATTTTGCAGCACACCGCGTTGCTTCAACGTTTAAACTTATAGATGCAAAGGTGAGCCATAACGACGGATATCCCGGATGGAATCCAAATCCTGAAAGCAAAATTGCACAACTTTCTGCCGACACGTTCCGTAAACTTTTCGCCTCAGAACCGAAAGTGCTCGCTATTCACGCGGGGCTTGAATGTGGTCTTATCGGCGAAAAATATCCTGATATGGACATGGTTTCGTTTGGTCCCACAATGCGGGGCGTACATTCCCCCGATGAGAGGCTCGAAATAAAAGCAGTAGAGAGATTTTGGAAGCTACTTGTAGAAATTCTAAAACAATTGTAAAGACTCATCAATATGACAAGGGAAATTTTTTACATCGACAAAAAACTCTCATTCACTAACACAGTGATTGCGCTTGAACAGAAAAAAAATGCTTCAGAGATTGTATTTTCAAATATATATCAACTAATTCGTCTATTTGAGAAACATTTTATTTCCGATAAATCGGATAAGGACGTAAACGTTATTGTGCCAAAAAAATTCAATGTTGATGAAGTATTTACCCAGTTTATAAATTGTTTCACAATCATAAATGCTTCAGGTGGACTTGTCCATACACCAAACGACGAATACTTGTATATCTATAGAAATGACAGGTGGGACCTGCCCAAAGGTCACAAAGAGAGAAAAGAAAAAAAGGAAACAACTGCGTTGCGTGAGGTTCGCGAAGAAACAGGCGTTTCAAATGCCTCAATAGTCAAGCAACTTCCCTCCACGTATCATTTTCTTATGGATAATGGAGAGTTTAAAGTGAAAGAAACACATTGGTTTGAAATACTTTCTCCAACAAAAGTCAATACCGTTCCCCAAAAGAAAGAAAACATCAAGGAAGCAGTATTTCTCTCTAAGGAAGAAGTGTTTGAAAAAATCCCATTAATGTACAGCTCCATTGCTCAACTGACACGAAAGTTTTTTGACGGACGAGATTGATAAAAACGATATAACAACCGTCCGTCAGCACCTTGAAAGTGTTAAATATAAACGATATGGGCACAGAATTGGATATTGCAAAAAGGATTACAGAAAAGTATGATGTTAGACTTCCACAAAAAGAATTGGAGCTATTTGCCTCAATAATTGATTGTTGGAAGTTAGCAAAGAATGAGATATTCCTAAGGCAGGGGCAGATTGCTAAAAATTTTATTTACGTCGAATCTGGCATGATACGGCAATTTTATTACAAAAGAGGGCACGACATTACAGAGCATTTCACCTGTGACGGCAACACATTAGCTTTCTGCATAGCAAGTCTGTTTAAAAAAGAACCGACAAATTTAATGATGGAGGCTCTTGAGCCGAGCGTTGTTCATACAATACCCTGCGAAAAGCTAAAAGAACTATCCACCCAACATTCCGAAATAGCAAAACTGCTTTTTAGGATACTCGAACTCGGACTTATTATATCGCAACAGAAAGCCGACTCATGGCGGTTTGAAACAGCGCGGGAACGATACGAACGGTTTTCTAAGGAATATCCTCAAGCGGCAAAACGAGCTTCCGTAAACCATATTGCATCCTACCTGCTCATGACTCCAGAGTCTTTGAGCCGCGTACGTGCAGGAACACTTTAAAGTGTCAGCAGCACCTTTTCCGTCCCAATTCCAAGCTCAAAGTCACCAGCTTCTACTATTGATTTACCATCAGCATTGATGAATGCCAAATCGGTTATCATCAACTCAAATGTTACGGTCTTTTTCTCCTGTGGTTTCAAATTTATTTTTGAAAACCGCCTTAGTCTTTTCATATCGGGTGTCATGCTTGCGAAAAGGTCAGAGGAGTATAGCTGTACAACTTCCTTACCACCTACTTTTCCTGTATTCTTAACGTCCACCGATACTAATATTTTCTCATTCTCTCGTGATACTTTCATATTGCTATACTCAAAAGTAGTATAACTTAAACCAAATCCAAACTCATACTGCGGATTATAATCCGACTCATAATTATATACACCTTCTGCAGCTATTTGTTCTTCGGCAGGCTTGTGATAATAATTTACGAGAGAGTTTGGATAGCTGGGGTAATTATAAGGTAATTTTCCTGACGGATTTACTTTACCCACCAAGATGTCAGCCAATGCGTCCCCACCATAATTCCCGGGTAAATAAATTTGTATAATTGCATCCATTTCAGGTTCAATCTTTCTAATAATACGCGGACGTCCTTCGTTCAAAACAAGAATTACTTTTTTTGCATTATCGGCTATAGCAGTCGCAAGTTCAAGCTGCATATCACTCAATGTCAAATCATTTAAATCACCCGGTTTTTCGGAATACGTATTTTCGCCCAAGCAAAGAATTACCACATCCGCCCTCTTTGACGCAGCTACCGCTTTATCAAATTTATCTTTATTTTCTTCATAATATTTACCTTCCATATTATAACTGACACCTGCAATAAAGTCCACATTGGAAAATGTGTTTTTGAGAGCTTCACGTATCGTATTAAATCTTCCTGCAAATTCATCAGTTTTTTCACCTTGCCAAGAGTAAGTCCAGCTGCCATTAAGTGTTCTCATATTGTCAGCATTAGGTCCTACGACAAGAATTTTTGAGTCTTTCTTGAGTGGCAGTATATTATCTTTATTTTTCAACAGAGTGATAGATTCTGCTGCTGCGTAATAAGCATATTGACCAAATTCATCACTTCCGACCTTTGAATAATCTGCCTGCGACGTAACAGGATTTTCCAATAAACCTGTCTTTATTTTCAATTTAAGAATTCGCAAAACAGCTTCGTCAATACGTTGCATACTGACCTCACCACTATTCACCAATTCCACTAATCCGTTGCAGAACTTCTTGTAATCGTACGGAATCATCGACATATCTATCCCCGCATTAATCGCTATCTTAATTGCTTCCTTATCGTCTTTTGCAATTCTATCTCGACGGTGCAAATTCTCTATATCATTCCAATCAGAAACGACAACTCCGTCAAAGCCAAGCTCTTGTTTCAATAGTTTTGTAATAAGGTCATAACTTGAGTGGACGGAAACACCGTTAATAATTCCCGAATTTATCATCACTGTATTTGCGCCCGCCTCAATAGCCTTACGGAAAGGAGGCAGGTGATACTCTCTCAGAATTATTTCAGGAATATATGCCGGCGTACGGTCTTTTCCACTCAAAGATGTTGAATATCCCAAAAAATGTTTTGGACAAGAGATTACGTGATAAGGATTGTTTATGTCGTTGTAATCCCCCTCATATCCTTTAATCACCTGTTCGCCCATCACTGTCACAAGATACGGATCTTCACCAAATCCCTCCTGCTGGCGTGAGAAGCGTGGGTCTGCGCCTAAATCCAACGCAGGTGAAAGAACCCATGGAATACCTGATGCACGGGTTTCGTAGGCACATATCTCTGCCATTTTGCGAGCATAATCGGGATTAAAAGTTGCCGCCAGTCCGATGTTTTGAGGGAACATAGTCGCTTCGGCAAGGTATGTTGCACCATGTATCGCATCTATTCCGTAAATTACAGGAATTTTCGTGCGTGTTTCTTTTGTGGCAACATCTTGAATTTCCGAAATAACTTCATTCCATCTTTTTAATGTCAATGCTCTGTTATTGCTTGTGTTCAGGATAGAACCAACATGATATTCTTTCACAGCAGTCCTTAATTCGACTGTATCAATCTCAAAAGGTTCAAAAGAAGAATATGGGTTAGGACCTTTACCGATGACATCTATTGTAATCTGTGCCATCTGTCCGACTTTTTCTTCTAAAGTCATCGTTTTTAACAATGCTTCGGCTCTATTGTCTTGAGAAAAACCTGAAATTGACAGAGCGCATAAACTCATCAAGAGTAAAATTACTTTTTTTCGTTTCATGATTTTAATTATTTAGTCCCAATCTTTTTGATATTTCTGCATAGCTATCAAAAATTACATCGGCTTCTGCGAGTTTTTCTGTCTTGAATGAAGTCGTTAGGGCAAAAACTTTGCAGCCTGCCAACTTTGCAGAGATAATGCCGTTTGGCGAGTCTTCAATTACAATTGTACTTTCCGTTGAAGCGGGCAGTGTTTGCAATGCTTTAATATAAGGGTCAGGATGTGGTTTATGATTAATAGTATCTTTTTCCGTTATCAATAAATCGAATAAATGGGCGATATTGAAATTTTCATCAATCAATCCAAAGGTATAGGTTGATGTAGAGCTTACCAATGCTGTTTTTATTCCTATTTTTTTTACTTCCTGAAAAAAAGGGAAAAAACCGTCGATAAGTTTCATCTCTGGCAATATCTCGACGAATAAACGCTGCTTCTCTTTTAAGAATAATTCCGCAGGACGTTTTTGCGCATCCAGTTCTTCCGACACGTGTTTAAAAAACGCCTCATCGGGTTGCCCTATAAAATCGTCAAAAATAGAAACAGGATAGTTGATTGCAAACAAATCAAGTGTGAACTTCTTTGCTTTAGCATGAACGGGTTCGGAGTCAATGATAACACCGTCCAAATCAAAAAATATTGTTTCAATCATTTCGCTATTGTCTTTATTAAAAATACAATAGCAAAAATACACAGAGTAGAAAATATGAAAAATGATATAAATCAGAAAATATTGCCCCAACGACAAGATTTATCCAATGTGGCATTGCGGAAGTTACCTGCCAAACAGGAAAGCCACAATCTTGTCGAAAACAGTATTGTTGTTATAGATACCGCAGAACGTTTCGGAGTTGGGACCAAAAGCAAACACAGGAACCATAACAGGAGTGTGCCCGAAAGTATTATAGCGGGCATTTCTTGTCGAAACACTGCTGCTGTCTAAGGGTGTCAAGCCGCCTGTTTCATGGTCGGCAGTCACAACAACAAGCGTATTGCCATCTTTACGCGCAAAGTCAAGTACCTTGTTTAATGTTGCGTTAAAGTCATCCATTTCGGCTATCATCCCCAAATAGTTGTTGTCGTGACTTTCAAAATCTATCTGCGAACCCTCTATCATCAAAAAGAAACCTTTATCATTATTCTGCGACAACAACTCCAACGCTTTTTCGCTGCTTACAGGCAAAAAATCACCGCGTCCATTAAGCATACTCTTGGGATTATCATCATAAAGCAAGCCCGCAACTTTCTCAGTCTTTACGTTCAGCAACTCATCCATAGTATAAACGACCTGAAAACCGCGTGTGCGCAGGGAGTCACTAAGATTTAATCCATCTTCACGTTTCTCAAAATAGTCGCGACCGCCACCGATAAACAAAGTGGGGTTGGTGGGCAACATATTCAGAGCAATTTCTTCCTGCTTGTAGCGGCTGTCGCTATGCGACAGAAAAGAAGCAGGTGTTGCATGAGTTATCGCACAAGCACTGACTACACCTGTTTTCAGTCCATTTTTATTGCTCAACTCTACAAGCGTTTCCAAAGGCTCTTTCGTTACAGGGTCTATGGCAATCTGCTTGTTTTTAATACGTTTCCCTGTCGATAAAGCACTGCCACCTGCTCCAGAGTCAGTGATAAAATTATCTGCCGATTGTGTTTTGCTAAATCCGATATGTTTAAACTGCTCAAACGCAGTATTATCCCGAACTGCAATCAGCGAGTAAATACTTCCCAGACCCATACCATCCCCAATCAACAAAACCACGTTCTTAGGCTTTTTGGGAACGTTAGACTTTTGAGAACAGGCAATATCAACATCAGCCAACAGAGCCAACAAAAGGACAACAATAAGAATTTTTTTCATACGTTTATAAATTGTTTTTAATAGGTTGTTATGGAACTCGCACATAAACATTTGTCTTTGGGTGGCAAACAATAGTTTTAATTTTCCAAGTTATCTCACAAATACATCTGCTAAACTATGTTTATTTTTTCATTATTATTAAATGTTTAAATCCTCTTAAATAAAAATTAAAACGTCTTGCTCTGTCATGCCAAATTCCTGTGTTTGAGGTTTGATTGTGACGGGTAACACAAATTAAATCTATCGGTTTAAAGTGCTTTTCAAGACGTTGGTACAGTAAAAATCCTGTTGGAGTGAATTTTTTCTTAATCCATTGGTCACCAATTAACCATGCAAGGGCTTTGTCGGGCTTCAATATCCTGTGAATTTCTACAGCCACTTTTTCCAATTCATCAAAAAATTCCGTTGTTTCACAGGAAATTTTGCCTATACATTGAGGATTGTCGGAATAGTTTATATTATCGGAGTATGGACTATCAATGAATACAAAATCTACGCTATTATCTTTAAGTGGAATTTTGCGGGCATCATTGTAAATTATATCAGGACGGATTATGTTAAGATCGTAGCCAATTACCTGACGATTAAGCTCTTTTGCCACATCAATAGTTGTTCCACTACCGCACATCGGGTCAATAACTAAATCGTTTTCTTTCGTGTAACGCTGTAATAAATTCCAAATTATGAATGCAGGCGTTACGCCATTGTATTTATTATTTCCATGCGACGTTTTTCCGTAGTTTTGTCTTGGAAAGTCCCAAAGAGTAGTGGATTCTAATATAAGTTCGTTATCAGCCATTTAGTTATTTTATGAGTTTTTTCAAGTCACCAATAAATTTGTCAAACATTTTCACCTTACCACTTTCCTCAATAGTTGTTTCGCTAAAAACGTAGCTACCGTCCAAATCCGTTTCAACTATTGCACGTCCTTTTTTAGCTGGACGTTTTATGGTCAAAGTGTCGTCTTCATCAGGTGTTACGAAATAAACTTTTATATGCTCCGTAACTTTGTCGGAAGATAATTTAATTTTCCAGTAACCCGTTTGTGCAATACGTTCCCTCAGTGTTACTTTGCTTGATAAAACTGCTATTACCTTTCCGTTTTGCGGATTGAAAATAATTATATCAACATCGGGCAAATGCGAGCCATATTCACCATAATCAATTAAAAGATTACGTTTTACCATGCTTAGCAATTTGGACAGATTTGCACTGCTTTTTCGTTCAAGCGAATTTCCATTAATTATATCAAGTCCCAAACTTCTGACTTCATCAACAATAATATGTTCAATTAGTTTTTCAAGATTTTTGCCTTTGAATGCACGCCACGACTGTTCGTGGTCGTTGCCCGTAAAATCTCTTTTGTGCAGTTCTTTCGCGTCTTTTAATACCTTAGAAACGAAGCGATACGCCTCATTCCCAACCTTTCGTTTCTCCTGCTCATATAAATAAATTAAATCTTTAATTGTCATAATTTTTGCATTGTTAAAATATATTCAACAGGATAAGCCATTTTTATATTACTGTCGGTCGCTTTGCCGAATTTTCCTGTTTCGGGGTTTCGTGTAGAGGGTAACATTTTTGAAGGAATTTCACGTTTTGTTACACTGTAAGTTTTAAAACCGATATTGTGAAACTGTTCTTGAAAAACTTCGGCATTTTCAATCTTAACTCCTTGAAATTCCGTATTTCCTATTACCACACAAGCGCGACCACCACGCTTCAATACACGTTTTATTTCTTCAAAAGTTTCAAGCATATCAGCAAAATAATTTTTTACTTCATTTTGCTTTTTATTTTTTAGATTTTTTACGGTTTCATTTGCCAATTTGCTTTTTAACTCTACATTTTCTCGATTTTTGTACGAACTGCCTATGAATTTTTTACGAAATTCGGGCAATTCTTTCATAAAACCTAACCACAAAGACGGCAGTTGATGTAAATCTGCGTATTCGTATGAAGTTACATAAGGTGGTGAAGTTACAATTAAACTTGCTTTGCCGTTTTCACAAGGCAAATTTCTTGAATCTAAACATTGTACATTTCTAAACTTGTCAATATTTTCTTTGATTTCTGATTTTAATATTCCGTCAAATTCACAATGCTTTTTAATCATTTTCTTTGATTGGGTCAAAAATAATTCGACAGGATCGTAAATTTTTTTATGCAAATCTCGTGTTGGTTTTACGCTTTTTTGCAACCAAATAGAAGTAGATTTAAGAGTTTGAGCAAATGTAACTAAAAAGAAATTTTGAATGTCTGTATTCTCAACTTCTAAAAGCCTATCCAGAATAATTGCTAATTTATTTTTTTGTTCAGGCAAAAACCAATAGTCAATTCGTTCATTATTTGGAATTTTCTGTAATGCTCTTTTTAATGCCTGTTCAAATTGTCCATTCAATCGTTTTATTAAATCTTCCTGTATTCTGTCGAATTCGCTCGCTAAAATCAGATTATCAATAGGCGTTGTCTTTACTTTTGCCAAAAGATTTGCAATTTCATTTATGTCAGTTCCAATTCCGATTCTATTATTTACTATCGCTTCAACAATTGTTGTTCCGCTACCCATAAATGGATCTACTACAATGTCACCCTCGTTTGAATTTTCCTTAATCAATCTTTCGGCAAGTTGCGGAATAAACTTCGCAGGATAGGTATAATATCCATGTGTAATATACGAAGTATCTTTGACTGTTTTATCGGAAAACGACCACGAATAATCAATCGAAATTTCGGATAATGCCACTGTATGATAATTGTTTGTAATCATTTACTATTCTTTTTATTAAAACATCCATTTTCAGGTGGCGAAGATACAAAAAAATTCAAACAATTAGGTTTATTCAATTTTTAACACAGCATCAATTATGTAGGCGTTGAAGTTTCAGTGATAGCCAGCAATAGCGAAAATATCTCACAAAGTTTGCAAACTCAAAGAAATTTAATTAAATTTGTGGGGTTTATGGAAGAAAATATTATTTCGCTTGTTTTTGGTCTTGAAAAAAAAGCCGAAAACCTTAAAAGGACCGTGATAGTATTAGATACTGAAAAAAGAGTTCTTCTTGCAAAAAATGAAGAACAGGAAAAAGAAATACAACTATACAAACGAAAAATAACTGATTTAGAAAACAAAAACCGCATTTTGCACGTTACCGGCGGACTTACAAATGGCTCCGGTGGCAGCGAAACGTTAAAAGCAAAAAAAGCTCTTGACGAAATGGTACAGGAGATAGATCGGTGTGTAGCACTGTTAAACCGGTAAAATGGACACAATATCAATTACCGTTACTATTAGCGACCGCCCCTATAAATTGAAAGTTAGACGGGAGGATGAAGTTATATTCAGAGAGGCAGCCGTTAAAATAAACGAGCAGATTGGCAATTATGCGCAAAACTATGCATTCAAAGACCAACAGGATTTATTATCTATGGTCGCTTTGCAATACGCATTCAATGCACTTAAAAATGAACAAATTATTAGGTTTCGTGACAACGAACTGACAGAAAAGTTACACGCATTAGACCGTACTTTAACAATATGATTTACGGTTTCTCTACTATACCGCATCGCTCGCCAACAGTTTGAAAACTCAACATTTTTAGACTATAAGGTGGATGTGTTCGTGTTTCGGAAAGCGGGCTTGCCAGACAAGATACTTGAAAGGACAGGCACTCCAAAACTTTAATAAAGGAGTTTTCCATAACTCTTCGAGCGATTGCGGTTTTTTTTATCTAAAATTTAGTTAAAATACACAAAACGAGTATGATAAACATTACCATACTCTAAAAGTAGTTTACAGTCATACTGAAACGAACGTCATAAGCGTTTGCACACAAGGCTAAATGTTTATTGGCAAGTTTCGTATGACATATTTAAAAACAATTTACAATCATACTGAAACGAGCATTATAAACGAGGTTAAATGTTCATTGGCAAGTTTCGTATGACCTATTTAAAAACAATTTACAATCATACTGAAACGAGCATTATAAACGAGGTTGAATGTTCATTGGCAAGTTTCGTGTGACCTATTTAAAACAATTTACAATCATACTGAAACGAGCATTATAAACGAGGTTAAATGTTCATTGGCAAGTTTCGTATGACCTATTTAAAACAATTTACAAACACATGAAAAACATTATTTGTGGAATAACTGTGCCACAGGAGTATTGGGACGAATTAGCAATTTATTTCGGAGTGGGTATATGCATTGGTGCTATAATCATCACACTTGTCGTTCAACTAATTACTAAAAACAGAGTAAAAAGCCGTCTGAAAGAAATTGAGGAGCAAGGGGAAATCCTGAAAAAAGAAAAACTTCTTCAGGCAAAAGAACATTTCATCCAAATGAAAGCCGACTTTGACAAGCAGGAACAAGAGCGAAACAGCAATCTTCTCAAAGCCGAAAACCGCATCAAGCAAAAGGAAAATGAAGCAACACAAAAGCTACAGGATTTACAGCGCAAGACAAACGAGGCAAATTCATTAAAAGATCATTTAAACAATCAACTTGAGATTTTAAAAAAGAAACAAAGCGAATTAGACAAAGAACATGCGAAACATGTTGAGATGATCGAAAAAATAGCAAATACCTCGGCGGAAGAACAAAAAAATCACTTGGTGGAATTGATGAAAGATGAAGCCAAAATTGAAGCCCTTAATCAAATTAAAGATATTGTAGAAGAAGCAAGACTTACCGCAAACAAAGAAGCAAAAAAGATAATTATAGAAACACTTCAGCGCACCGCAAGCGAAACTACTGTGGAAAACACAGTATCCACATTCCATATAGAAAACGAGGAAGTAAAAGGCAGAATTATCGGACGCGAAGGAAGAAATATTCGCACTCTTGAATCACTTACGGGTGTTGAAATTATTGTTGATGACTCGCCAGACAGCATTTTACTTTCGGGTTTTGACCCTGTGAGGAGAGAAATAGCTCGACTTTCACTTCACAAACTTGTTGCAGACGGTCGTATTCATCCCGCGCGTATTGAAGAAGTTGTGTCAAAAACACAAAAACAGATTGAACAGGAAATTATCGAAATAGGTAAGCGTACCTGTATTGATATGGGCATTGTCAATATGGCAACCGAGCTTATGCGAATGATTGGAAGAATGAAATATCGTTCTTCGTACGGACAAAATCTTTTGCAACATTCGCGCGAAACGGCAAATCTCTGCGCTACTATGGCTGCCGAATTAGGTCTTAATCCCAAAATAGCACGTCGTGCAGGACTGTTGCATGACATCGGAAAAGTTCCCGACAGTGAGCCAGAAATGCCTCACGCAGTATATGGAATGAAGCTAGCCGAAAAATATAAAGAACGTCCCGAAATCATTAATGCAATCGGTGCTCATCACGATGAGATAGAAATGAACAACCTCATCTCTCCTATTGTTCAAATATGTGATGCCATATCGGGTGCAAGACCGGGTGCACGCAGAGAAATTGTAGAAGCGTATATCAATCGTTTAAACAATCTTGAGGCGATGGCATTGGCGTACCCGGGTGTAGTTAAGACCTACGCCATTCAAGCTGGTAGAGAATTAAGAGTTATTGTTTCCGCAGAAAAATTAAACGACACAGAGTCGTATAAACTTTCTGTTGATCTTTCTAAAAAAATTCAGGAAGAGATGACTTATCCAGGACAGATTAAGATAACAGTTATACGAGAAACACGTGCGGTGAATTATGCGAAATAAGTCCCCACAAACGTGCGTACAGTAATGAAATTCTGCGAACAGGCACGTATGCAATAAACGCGCAAATACCAGAAAATCGTACGCAAAACACAAACGCCCCAAACAAAAAAATGCCCCAAAAAAGTCCCCCCTATTTAATTAAAATTTTTTTTTAAAACAATAGGTAATTACTTTTTTTTTTAATTTTTTTGTAACATCTTTGCAAAATAATTGAGCTTTTTTAACATTCAATTATGAATTAACGTAAAATTAGTAATTCACCGAAGGAATTTTAACGTATGGAACAAAACTATCAAGAAGTTTGGAAGAAGTGTTTAGCATTTATACGCGACAATCTTCAAAACAATTCGGCTTTTGCAACGTGGTTTTTGCCAATAAAACCCATACAGTTAAAGGATGATACTCTTATTATTCAAGTTCCGACAAATTATTTTTATCACTGGCTTGAGGATAACTATGTCGATTTATTGCGCTCGGCAATAAGAAAAGAGCTTGGAGCAAAAGGTCGCCTTGAATATATTATCACAATAGATACTACCGAACCTTACGGAGTTACTGCTACAGGTTATAATAAAAGAGAAACAAAAAATCCAGAAATAACTTTTCCTGTTCCCGACAAAACACCTTTCAATCCATTTGTTATACCCGGAATAAGACGTGTCAGAGTAAATTCTCAACTTAACGAAAAACTTTCTTTCGACAATTTTGTAGGTGGAAATTGCAATCAAATCGCACGTGCAGCGGGATTTGCCGTAGCAAATGACCCGGGAAAAACAGCATACAATCCACTTTTTGTTTACGGAAAAACAGGTCTTGGAAAAACACATCTTCTTAATGCCATAGGTCTTCAAAGCAAAATTAAAAATCCTGACCTTACCGTTTTATATATTTCAGCAGACCAATTTACGCAACAGTACATAGACGCTTCCAAAAATAATTCGGCGAACGAGTTCACAAGTTTTTATCAAGCGATAGACGCCCTGCTGATTGACGATATTCATAAACTCTCTGGCAGACCGGGCACACAAGACGTTTTCTTTAACATATTCAACACAATTCATCAACAGGGAAAACAAATAGTTCTTTCGTCAGACCTTTCCCCTGTGGATCTTATAGGTATAGAGCCACGTCTTCTCTCACGTTTCAAATGGGGACTTGGTGCGGAACTTGAAACGCCAGACGTGGAGACACGTATTGCCATCCTCAATAAAAAAATTCACGAGAACGGTCTTGAAATTTCGGACGAGATAGTTGAATACATTGCCTACAGCGTATCCACGAGCGTTAGAGAATTAGAGGGAGTACTTATTTCTCTGCTCGCCCAGTCAATCCTTAACAAGAAAGATATTACGATGGAATTTGTTAAGCAGACCGTAGAAAAAATAGTTCGCAACGCCGTCAGGGACATTTCGATAGACTTCATTATGAAGACCGTTAGCGATTATTTCAGCATACCGATAGACGAAATAAACGCAAAGACAAGAAGGCGAGAAATTGTTGAGGCAAGACAACTCGCAATGTATTTCTCGAAAAAACACACAAAGGCATCATTAAGTTCCATCGGACAACAATGCGGCAACAAGGATCACGCAACAGTTCTTTATGCCTGCAAAATGGTCGGCAATCTTATAGCAACAGACAAGCGTTTCAAAGAAGTTGTAGATGACTTGAGCAAAAAAATCACAGGATAATAATGTCTAATCTGTTTTTGCTTCCTACTCTTCTGGGGGAGTCGGACCCTCAAGATGTTCTTCCCGCGTCATACCTGTCTAATGTCCTACCGCTTCGTACTTTTGTTGTAGAAGATATTCGTTCCGCACGCAGATTTTTGCGCAAGATTGGTTTTACAGTACCTTTTGAGGATGTCACATTTTTTATATTGGACGAGCATACATCAACGCTTGACATTCCCGAAGAATTTTCTCAAAAGGACATCGGATTATTGTCGGAAGCAGGATTGCCATGCGTAGCAGACCCTGGCACTAAAATGGTGAAGTGGGCACAGGCGCGTGGAATGAGAGTTGTCCCTGTCAGCGGACCGTCATCCATATTTCTATCGTTAATGGCATCAGGATTAAACGGACAACAATTTGTTTTCCACGGCTACCTGCCTGTTCACCCAATCGACAGAATAAAAAAAATACGATATATTGAGAACCATTCCTGCAAAACAGGATTTACGGAAATTTTTATTGAAACACCATACAGAAATAAACATCTGTTCACTTCCCTTCTAAAAACTTGTAAAGAAAACACATCACTATGCCTTGCCCGAAACATAACTCTACAATCAGAGAAAATTCAGACGTTCTCAATAGGCGAATGGAAGAAAATGACGATGGAGGAACTCCCCAAAGAGAACGCGATTTTTCTGCTGCAAGCGCAGCAAGAGCAACATTACCGCTAAACCCTCCGCTTGCCGAACAGCTAAGACCCCAGACGCTCGACGAATATATCGGACAGTCCCATATTATGGGCAAAGGTGCTGTTTTGCAACAGGCAATCATAACAGGAAATCTTCCGTCAATGATTTTGTGGGGACCCCCAGGTGTAGGAAAAACAACGCTTGCATACCTTATCTCTAAAACGTTAAATCGTCCTTTTTACACATTGAGTGCTACACAGGCAGGAGTAAAAGATGTGAGAGATATTCTCGAAAAGACACGTTCGGGAACGATGACATTCGCAGTGCCTATCCTCTTTATAGACGAAATTCACCGTTTCAGCAAAAGTCAGCAAGATTCTCTCTTGCAGGCGGTAGAAAAAGGATGGGTAACGTTTATAGGCGCAACAACAGAAAACCCCTCGTTTGAAGTTATCACTCCGCTACTCTCACGCTCTCAGGTATATGTTTTGAAGCCATTCTCAAGCGATGACCTTGATAAGATAATTGACAGAGCCGTCAAGTTCTTGGAACATTATCTCAAGACAGAAATAAATATCGTTTCGACTTATGCTCTAAAAAGAATATCGGGAGGTGACGGCAGAAAACTTCTGAACGCTATTGAAATGGTTGTGACTAACGGAGGTGAACATCCGATTATAAGCGATGAAACCGTAGCATCCATTCTCGGCAAAAACCTTGCAGCGTACGACAAGAAAGGTGAGAACCATTACGACATAATTTCCGCTTTTATAAAAAGTATTCGTGGCAGCGACCCGAACGCGACAGCATATTATCTCGCTCGAATGCTTGAGGGAGGCGAAGACCCGAAATTCATCGCACGCAGGATGCTTATCCTCGCTTCGGAAGATATTGGCAATGCAAATCCCAACGCACTTCTCTTAGCAAATGCCTGCTTTGATGCCGTGCATAAGGTCGGCTATCCAGAGTGCAGAATTACACTCTCGCACGTCGCCGTCTATCTGGCATGCTCTGCGAAAAGCAACGCCGCGTATATGGCTATCGAAAACGCTCTCGAGTTCGTCAGGAAGACAGGCGATATGCCCGTGCCGCTCGCCATTCGCAACGCTCCTACCAAACTTATGAAAGAGTTAGGCTACCACCAAGGATACAAATACGCACACGATTTTGAGGGCAATTTTGCAGACTTGGAATTTTTGCCTCAAGGTGCTGCTGGCACCACGTTTTACTTTCCGTCAGACAATCCAAAAGAAAATGAAATAAGAGCAAAATTACGCACACTATGGAAAGAAAAGTACGGATATTAATTTGGGCGTTCCCCCGCCCCTCGCAGAGCTTCGTGGGCGGGGTCGGGCTTTTCGCTTCAATCTTTTTTGCCACCCACCCGCAAATCCCACCCACCCGCAAATCCCGCCCACAAGCCCATCCCACGCCCCCCGCAGCAAAAAAGGATTTCCGCTGCAATCCCTAACGCAGCAGAGCGCAAAATAATTGTCAATTGTTAATTGTCAATTGTCAATTCGCTAAAATGCAGAATAGAATTTAGAACGTAGAATTTAAAAAATGACTATAAAAGAAAAAACAGACAGCATAGTAAGCAAGTTCGGGCAGTTCTCCGACTGGATGGACAAGTATCAACTCCTTATTGAAATGGGCAAGGATGCACCGATTTTGAAAGACGAAGAAAAGTTAGACAAATATCTTATCAAGGGCTGTCAGTCGCGTCTATGGCTCAAAGCAGAGCTATCTGACGGAAAAATAAAATTCAGTGTCAATTCCGATGCCGTAATTACTCTCGGCATTGCTTCACTCCTCATATATGTTTTCAACGGTCAGACACCCGCCACCGTGTTGGAAACCCCTGTTGATTTCATCGACAGGATAGGATTAAGAGAGCATTTATCCCCTACCCGCTCCAACGGTCTTACGGCAATGATAAAGCAGATGAAATTATACGCTATGGCATTCTCCATGTCATAAAAAAGCATTAGTTTTGGCTAAAAAATGGTTGTTTTTGCAGCGTAAATCGTGGTGAGATAAACCTCTGCTACACTGATAAAAATATATCGGGCTATTCAGCGAGAATAAAATATTGGGGTGCAGACCACCGTAAAGACCAGCAATTACCAGAAGCAACACGTAATTCGTAATTCGTAATTGATTTTGAGCTGACACAGTTGTTGTTTGTGCCTATTGTTTGTGCATATAATGACTGTCGGTTTTCGTAATTCGTAATTCGTAATTCGTAATTCGTAATTCGTAATTCGTAATTCGTAATTCGTAATTCGTAATTCGTAATTGAACCGTTGTTGTTTGAAAAATTTTAAAATAATATAAAATATGAAACGAATATTAACGTTATTGCTCTTTGTAGCATTGTTTGTGTGCGCCAATTCCCAAACAAATTATCAGTACCGCATAGTCCAAACTTCCGATTGGGTTTACTACTCACCACAAAATCCTACAATAGAAATTGTTGTGAAAAACAGTGACGGCGTAGCCTCACAAATTCTAAAAGTAAATGTGTCAAAAGACACAAAAGAACATCTGTATTTTTTCTCGCAAACAGTCAGCGTCCCCAAAGGCGACTCGTCTGTAGTTCAGTTTACGTTTAACGTGGAACCCGGCTTCTACCGCGTCAATATTGCCGAAGACAACGCTCCCATAAAGGATTTTAATATCGGCTATGAGCCAACAAAGATTATCTCGCCTGCCGATAATCAGCCCGACTTTAAGGAATTTTGGAACAATGCAAAACAAGAATTGGCACAGGTTGATCCCGAATATAAAGTTATCGCAATTAAAGATACGCAGTTTAACAATAAAGCACGTAAACTCTACTTGGTAAAAATGAAATCGCTCGGCGGGGTAGAGATAGAGGGATTTTATTCTGTTCCTGCAAAAAAAGGTGTTTATCCTGCCGAGATTCACTATATGGGTTACGACTCCAAGCCGTGGATTCCGGGTGGCTATGACGATCGCATAGAGTTTGTTTTGTCCACAAGAAATCAGGGACTGCTAAAAGATACTGACAGGGATAATATGTGGCTCACGTGGGGATTAGACAATAAAGATCACTACTATTACCGTGGAGCGTTTATGGATTTAATTCGTGCTATAGATTTTATTGCAAGCCGCCCCGAAGTTGATAATACCCGTATTGTAGCAGAGGGAGGCAGTCAGGGTGGAGCATTTACGCTCGCCGCTGCTGCACTCGACAGTCGCTTAAAGGCAATCGCTCCGTCTGTTCCGTTTCTTTCGGACTATCCCGATTATTTCAAGATTGTGGACTGGCCCGGTAATTGGCTTATGGATAAACAGCGTGAAATCGGGATGACAGACGAAGATTTTTACAAAACACTTTCTTATTTTGATATAAAAAATTTCGCAGGTTGGATAACTTGTCCTGTGCTTATGTGCGTAGGCTTGCAGGACGATATTTGTCCGCCACATACGAATTTTTCAGGATATAATCTAATCAAATCAGAAAAGTATTATAATATTTATCCAAATCAGGCACATAGTGCAGGATTGGAATGGTGGAATGCAAAAGAGGAGTTTTTGAAACGGCATATCTATGCAAAATAGTACATATTGTAAGAAAAGTATCAGAGATAGATAAAATTGTACAATTTTCGCGTGAAAAAGTTGCATATCTTTGAGGGTTAATTTATTTTGACTAATAAAAACGACCGATTAAATTATACAATCAATATGGAGTGAGTGCTATAAACGTTTATGTGCGAGTTCCATACGACCTACTAAAAACAAATTATTAAGCGTATGAAACGAGCATGACAAACATTGTTCTTAAAGTTAAATGTCTGTGTGCGAGTTCCATACGACCTACTAAAAACAAATTACAAACGTATGAAAAAAATCATTTCATTAACATTGGCATTGGTGCTGGGGTTTTGTGCATTAGCACAGCGAGAGGTTACCGGCAGAGTTACCAATGCTCAAGACGGCTCTCCAATGGTGGGGGCAACCGTTAAGGTAAAAGGAACGTCTTCTGGTACGGTAACGGATGTGGACGGCTACTACAAACTTCAATTGACGGGAGGCAGCGATCTAATCGAAGTGTCAAGCGTAGGTTTTAAAACCCGCGAGATACAACTTCAGCCCGGTCAAACGGATCTTAATATTTCGCTCGGCTCGGGTAACGAGATGTTGGGCGAGATAGTAGTAGTGGGTTACGGTACAATGAAAAAGAGCGACCTTACAGGGGCTGTGGGTGGCATTTCAGGCGACCAATTACGGGAAAATCCCACCGTAAATCTTGACCAGGGGTTACAGGGGCGTATTGCCGGTGTGCAGGTGCAAGCCAACTCAGGACAACCCGGTGCAGCAACCTCTGTTCGTATTCGTGGGGTAAATTCTATTACGGGTAATAATGAGCCACTTTATGTTATTGACGGAATACCTATGAGTGGTCAGGGTACCTCTACTGTCAGTATGGAGTGGATGGGTGGCTCGGGCGGTCAAAATGTTGCAAATCCGCTTGCAGCTATTGCTCCAAGTGACATAGCGTCAATAGTTGTACTGAAAGATGCTTCTGCTGCTGCAATCTATGGTTCTGCGGGTGCTAATGGCGTAATTATTGTTACAACAAAACGTGGTCAAAAAGGTGGTTTGAGAATTTCGTATGATGGTTCTGTAGCCTTACAAGTGCGCCCCGGTAAGCTATCTATTATGGATTTGCAACAATTTGGCGAATATCAAAAAAGCTTATATGATGAGGGATTTTTGCCAAATATTGAAAATGCTTTTAGAGATCCATCCATTTTAGGTAAAGGCACAGATTGGCAGGATGAAGTTACTAAAAATGCGTGGATGCACAATCACGCTTTTTCCGCAAGTGGAGGTACAGAAAAGACGCAATATTCCTTGTCGTTAGGCTATACAAATCAAGATGGTATTATGCTAAACACAAACTTTGAGCGCTATACAGCTCGCGTTAGTGTAGATAACGAATTTAATCGGTGGGTTAAAGTAGGCGGTACACTTTCGTACGCCCGCACAGACGAAAACATAGTGAATAATGACGGTATATACGGTCTTGTTATGAACTCGTCCTTGATGTCGCCCGCTGTGCCTGTGTACGATTTTGACGGCAATTATGCAGGACCGAACACCACCAGCGGCTCGTCTGTATACAACCCTGTTGCCATGACAAAAGATATTATAAACAATTTTATTCGTGACAGATTAATGGGTAACGTTTATGGACAACTTAATTTGGGTAAATATGTGACGTTCCGTACAGAATTTGGTATGGATATGAACCATAATAAAAATCTTAATTTCATACCGAGTTATAAATATGGGCAGCTTAACAATACCAATATTAGAATAATGCAACAAGAAGATAATTCGCTCTTTTGGAATTGGCAAAACTATATTACATATAACCAAAGTTTTGGCAAACATAATGTTACTATAATGGTCGGAAGCGAAACAAAGCGTTCATCTTGGAATGGAACGCAAATTGTTAAAGAACAGCTTACGTCTAACGATATTCACGTAGTTACGTCCGACGGCGAATTTAAAAGTAACAATGGATGGAAAGATGCTTCCAGCAACGTTTCATTCTTTGGTCGTGCCAACTATAACTACGATGATCGGTATCTTTTGACGGCAACAATGCGTGGTGACGCTTCGAGCCGTTTTGGAAGTAATAATAAATGGGGATATTTTCCTTCTGCGGCTGCTGCATGGCGTATTTCTCAAGAGACTTTTATGGAGGGATCGAAAAATTGGCTGTCTAACCTGAAACTTCGTTTAGGATACGGTTGGAACGGTAATGACGATATTGGAACATATTTGTATGGTAGCACATTAAGGTCATTTCCAACATGGTTAGGAACAGGTTACCGTTTAGCAAATACCCCTAATCCTGATCTTAAATGGGAAACAGCTATTCAATATAATGCAGGTTTAGATTTTGGACTTTTTAACCAAAGAGTAGATCTTACTGTTGATGTTTATTATAAGACAACGAAAGATTTGTTGTTAAGACCGTCTATATCACCTGTTCTAGGGGGGACAGATGTCGAAAATGATAATCATTGGTATGATATTTCGCCATCCATGATGAATGTCGGTAAAGTAGAAAATAAAGGTATTGATATTGCGCTGAGCACTCATAATGTTGCAGGTAAAGACTTTAACTGGTATTCCAACATAGTAGTTTCTGTAAACCGCAACAAAGTGCTTGCTCTTGACGCTAACAATACTCCGATTTATGGAAGCCTTCAGCAAATGACATTTGGCGGATGGTTTAAGACGGCTTCGGTCATCACGGTAGGTCAGCCAATAGGTGTTTTTTACGGTTATGTGACCGATGGGCTATATAAAGACGCTGACGATTTGCAAAACAGTGCCAAACCCACAGGAATTGGAATTCACCGTACAACAGGTGCATGGATTGGCGATGTTAAATTTAAGGATTTGAGTGGTCCTAACGGAGTGCCTGACGGAGTAATTGACGAATATGATCAAACCATTATTGGTGACCCAAATCCTGATTTTACTTTTGGCTTTAATAACACTTTTATTTACAAGGGGTGGGAACTTAATATCGGACTTACAGGTGCGGTTGGTGGGGAGATTCTAAACTATACTCGCGTTAAGACAGAGGGTTTGACATCAATATGGGATAATCAAAACGTGTCGGTTCTTGATAGAGCGCAACTTGGTTATTTGGACGGGGACAACACAAACGTTTCCAATGTTGATAATAGCTATATTATGAACCCCGAAGCCACAATTCCACGTTTTAGCGGAAACGATCTTAATGGCAATAACCGTATGAGTGACCGTTGGATTGAAGATGGCAGCTACTTGCGTATCCAAAATATTTCTCTCGGCTATAATTTTCCGAAAGAATGGTTGAAGAAAGCATATATCACTTCTCTAAAGCTTTATTTTAATGCTCAGAATGTTTGGACATTTAGCAAATATTCAGGCTTAGACCCTGAAATAGGATCGTATAAACAGAACGCACTCTATACGAATATTGACTTGGGGCGTTATCCTACGCCGCGCACTTTTACATTAGGAGTAAACATATCATTCTAAAATAATAAAAATATAAATATATGAAACGAATAATAAAAATAACAGGTTTTGTGTTGCTGATAGCTATTGGTGCAGTTTCTTGTCAGAAATTTCTTACCATTGTTCCACAAGACCAGCAAGTATTGGAAACTTATTACACTTCCGAAGAAGCGGTTAATAACAATACAGCAAGTCTTTATACTGCTTTTATTTGGCAACCATTCCACATGTTTTTTATGTGGCTTGCGGGCGATCTCATGAGTGGAGATATGTTTTACACTTTTGACCAAGAAGGTCAGTTTTATTACATGACTTTTAATGGGGGTAATAAACATCTAACCGATGGGTGGAACGGACTATATAATGTAATTTCGTTTTGCAATGGTGTTATTAACGGAATGCCGCCAGCAGCACGTGGAAATGGTGTTTCGGAAGAAGTAATTACTCGCGGTGTTGCTGAAGCCCGTTGCATACGTGCCATAGCTTACTATTACCTTGCCGAATACTGGGGGGATGTGCCGATTATAGAAGATAACAATATGTCAAGCGGGGATATAGTACGCCATTATCAAAGTGATGTATATGAGTTTATGCGTAGAGAATTTGAGTATGCAAAAGATGCTTTACCTCTTACGCCGTATCAACCGGGGCGTTGCACAAAATGGACAGCCAAAAGTTGGTTGGCAAAACTTCATCTGACTATGGCTTCGCATTTGGACGATGCCAATTCTGCTGATAATTTTGCTAAAGCGAAAGCGTATGCTGAAGATGTAATTAATAATAGTGGACTTTCGCTCTATCCCGATTTTGGCGACTTATTTTACCCGCTTTCAAATAATAATCCTGAATCAATTTTTGCCATTCAATGTACATCTAATGGCTATGGCTACGGCAGTATGCGTAATGTGCACCATTCTCGTAATGCACTTGTAACTCTTGGTCTGGCTTATGGACCAGGCAAAGGACCAACTTTGAGTTTGCAGGAAATTTTTAACGAAACTCCTAACGACTTGCGTAGAGCTAGTACTTTTATGCGTAATGGCGACCATTTTGGCAATTTAGGTGGCGGTGGTTATGATTATGCTAATTATTCGGATGATGAAAAGACTGAAACTCCAAATGAAATGTTGGCGCACGTTCGTAAGTATATTATAGGGGGCAACCAGGATTGTGACGGTCTGTCTGGCAATGCAGATCAGGACGCAGGTGGCAATCTTTATCTTTTGCGTTT
This sequence comes from Bacteroidales bacterium, assembly GCA_031274555.1. GTDB lineage: Bacteria > Bacteroidota > Bacteroidia > Bacteroidales > P3 > JAIRNR01. The sequence continues at coordinate 23,383 of JAISPZ010000062.1, forward strand.
GGCTGACGTGTATCTTTGCTATGTGGAAGCGTGCATAGGTGAGGGAACAAGCACTTCGGACGCTTTGGCGCTTGATGTATTTGGTCGCGTTCAAAATCGTGCAGGTCTTACCTTTAGCGGTTTTGAGATCACTTATACCGATTTGATAAAAGAACGCCGTAAAGAGTTTGCTTTTGAAAGCAATAACATTTTTGATATTAAAAGAATGTTCTATCGCAATCAGACACAGGCTATCAACTATCTGAACGGAATGGAGCGTCACCGCCAATACTATAACTCTACTAATTGGACTCCGGCAGATTGCAACGCCACAGGAATTTATCATGGTGGATTTGCAGTGGTAGATCCCGAAGATGATCCAGATGGAAAGGGAAGTTATTTTTGGTACAACACAAATATATCCCCTGTCACGTTTACACCTGATCTTATGACGTTAAAAATTCCTACCGAAACTGTCGTAAAGACACCCCGCATTATGGAAGATCCACAACATTATAATTTCTAAAATTTTAAAAATTATGAGATATGAAACGAGCATGATAGACGTTTATGTGCGAATTCCGTATGAACTATTAAAAACAATTGAAAATCATTGACACCTTAAATAAAAAATAAAAAATGTCAATAAATTATAAACATATGAAAAAGAAATATATTTTAATGCTTGCAAGCGTGGGGTTGACGTTAATGGCTCTTATCTCTTGCAATAAAAACGATGTGGATCAAGGTGATCCTGTCATCAAATACGTTCGTCCCGCAGATGTTGCTGAAGCAGACGCTCTCTTAACTTCGGCAAACATGGGGGAAACCATAGTGTTGGTTGGCGAGCATTTGGGATCGGTAAATGCTGTTTATTTTAACGATGTTCAAGCACAACTCAATCCGAACTATGTTACTTCGGCTAATATTATTGTTGATATTCCCAATCAGTTGCCGTCTGAATTTAGCAATACTATTACGGTAAAAACTTCTACCAATAAGGAGTATGTATATTCTTTTGTTACAAAAGCCCCTGCTCCGACTGTAAGTGGCATTTCGTGCGAATGGGCAAGAATTGGCGATACTGCAACCGTTACGGGTACTTACTTTTTTAATGTAACCGAAGTGCTTTTTGCAGGTAATGCAGTTGCAGAAGTGATAGACTACACGTCCACTGAAATTAAGGTGATAGTACCACAAGGGGCGTTGCAAGGTCAGGTAGCAGTTACTACCGAATATGGCACAGGTCGTTCGTCCTTTATTTATAAGGATGACAGAGGTATTTTTATAGATGGCGAAAATCAATCGGAATGGAATTGGTGGAACCGCGCTGATTTTGGAACTGATGGAGGTATTGACGGTGGCTATGTGTGGCTTCATACAGATGCGACAGGTAGCTGGACTTGGCCCGCGGACGCAATGCAACTGCTTTGTTTCCATAATGATCCAATGATATCCGCAAACGATAATCCCGAAGATTATGTGCTACGTTTTGAATTGAAGTCTGTGTCGTGGATGCAGCCTCAGATATACTTTTGGTTTGATGCGGATGGAAGTGCCGATATTGATGGTGAGGATGTTTGTCAGTATATATGGAAACCGTTTGAGCAGGATGGTACGATAGTGAATTACGTTACCGATTGGGTGACTGTTACAATTCCTATTAGCCAATTCAATCAAAATAAATATACAGGTAGCACCGATATGCACTATACAAGTGGTGGGCAATTAGTCAATTTTTACGCTTTTCCGTTTGGCGATGTTGCCACTTCGGGTGTGTTTGATATTCGCTTGGACAACGTAAGATTAATAAAAATTAAATAATGCATACAGTTATGAGAAAAATATTTAAAACATTATCTGTCGCTATATTTGCACTTTTACTGCTCGCAGGGTGTAAAAAGGACGACGCAGGCAAAGTGACATTACAAGCATTTGGTCCATGCCCCATATTGCGTGGCACGCCTCTTACTATTTTGGGTAACAACTTAGACAATGTGACAGCCGTAGTTTTTCCAGGACATGGCGAAGTAACTCAAATAGACGTAGTTTCCAAATCAGAAATTCGCGTAGTAGTTCCACAAAGTGCTACGGAGGGACCTATCACAATTCGTTTTGAGGACGGAGAGATTATTTCCAAAGCAAGTCTTTCGTTTACCGAGCCATATTCAATTGCTTCGGTAAGTCCGGCTACAGCAAGGGCAGGAAACGAGATAACTATTAGTGGTGATTATTTGTGGAAGATTACAAGTGTCGTGTTTTCTGGGACTGACGCAGTTATTGATTCTGTAGATTTCGTAGAAAAAACACGTACTACAATTAAAGTAAATTTGCCACGTGAGGCGGTATCAGGACGTTTTTACATCACAGACGGCTACGGCAATCAGCTCTATTCTGATTCGGCAATAAATGTAATACAGCCTGTTATTACAGGATTCTCGCCCACGACAGTTAAAGCAGGTGGCAACATCACCGTTACTGGAACGAATATGGATTTGATAAAATCTATTACGTTTGCAGGCGGAGTGGTCGTTGAGGATACGAGTTTTGTGTCGCGGACATTAGAGGAAATTGTTATTACAGTTCCTGCAAGAGCGCAGAGTGGGGTTATTACAGGAACGGCTTATTCGCTCATTACAACTTCTGCGTCTGGGGAACTGACAATGCTTATGCCCACTATAAGTAGCGTAACGCCCACTGTCGATCTCACTCATGGAACTGAAATTACAGTTACAGGAACAAATCTTGACCTTGTTTCGAGTGTGTCTTTTCCGAATGTTGTGGATGGAGTAAATCCAACGGCGCAGACTGCGACAGAGGTAAAAGTTGCTTTCCCAGAAGTAGCACGTAGTGGACGAGTGCTTCTCAATATGGTGAATGGAGATACTGTAGGATTTAATGTTTCTACATTGAAGCCTGCGGTTACAGGCTATACGCCAAATCCTGTTCAGGCAGGCACTGTCGTAACGATAGCAGGTACAAATTTAGATTTGGTTGCTTCTCTTAAATTTGGTGGCAACAAAGCGGGGAAAATAACTGCCACTACAGCAACTGAATTAACAGTTGAAGTGCCGATTGATGCGACAACAGGCGAAGTAGTGTTTACTATGACAAACGGCGAAACGGCTGTTGCTCCTGAACTTACAATTGAGTTACCTGTATTTTGCTTTGCGCCGACTTTACCCGAAGGGGAAATCAACGCAGGTGAGATGGTTATATTTGATGTTCTAAATGGCGACAAACTTACAGGAGTGGAAGTAAAAGGTGCTGCCGCACAATATATTCTTACAGGGGCAAAACTTTATGTTCTTGTTCCGAACAATGCGAATGGCAACACTGCGTTCAAGTTTATTTCGTCTAACGGCGAAGTAACTTATATGCTTAATGTTATTGGCAAGAGTGGTCCTGTGGAAACGGTTGTTTGGACGGGTCCTGTTGATATGACATGGAACGACGGCGGTAGAGCGATGGTATCTTGGTCGGCTTTTGAGGATGTTCCGGCAGGATCTATTCTGAAAATTACCTTTACACAGCATGAGGCTTGGGGACAGGTGCAGATTAATAATGGTGCTTGGACGCAAATCAATTTTGCAGAATTGGGAGGCTCGACAGGTACTATAACGACAGATTTTTTAGGAGATAAAACGATTACGTTCCAAGAATTTGTATTAACGCAAGAAGTTCTGACAAATTTGGAAACAAATAATGACGTAGCCAACGATAGGTGTCTTATTCTTCAAGGCAATGATTGGACAATAGTCCAAATATCCATTATCACCACAGGTGGTGGTGGCGGTGGTGGCGACGATCCCGAAGGTCCTGAAGGTCTTGACCCTGTTCAAGACCCTGAATATGTATATTTTGATTTCAACGATGAAACTAAAAATTCATGGTGGGGTCAAGTTAATGTAAATACTCATGTGGGTGACTTATGGCAAGGCGTAGAAAATGATCCTGCTTTTAGTGTGGACGGTACGCCATACGCACACGTAAATAACGGCGAGGGTCTTTTCTTCCGTAACAGTGCTAATAATATGAAGTTAGATGGCGTGACACTTACCGACTGGGTAGTCAAGTTTGATGTACGGGTATTGAGTGGTAGTGGTGCTATTCGTTTAGAGTTACAATCAGGTGGTACTCAATATATGGCTATTGTGAATTTGGAGAACAAGAACGACTCATGGTACACCGCAACAGTTCCTTTCTCTGATTTCGTGGATAATTGGGGAATAGGTACAAATCCTTTACCCGACCTTAATATTGATGAGTTTGGTGCGGCTGATGGTGGGGCTGGTAACACGATGGAGTTACTGATTGACAACGTCCGCTTTGAGCACAAGTAAAAAAAGTTTATGATGATTGTAGGCACAGGGGCGGGGTTATATGCCTTGCCCCTGTTGTTTTTAAGATGTACCTGAAAAATTCGACCTTATTTTTAAGATATACCTGAAAAAATCGACCTTATTTTTAAGATATAACTGAAATTTTCTGTATTTTTGTAGAAAAAAAAGTATGCAAATAGCTCGATTTCTTACCAAAAACATTAACAAATGGCTCTTTAAGGGTAAAGCCATAGTTGTAGTCGGTCCACGTCAAGTGGGAAAAACAACATTACTTAGACAAATTTTAACAGAGTTTTCGCCAAATGAGTCATTATATTTGAACTGCGACGAAACAGATGTACAATTATCACTCGAAAACACATCTTCTACTGAATTGCTCAATCTAATAGGAAAAAGGAAAATAGTTTTGATAGACGAAGCTCAACGTGTAAATAATATAGGCATTACCCTAAAACTGATTACCGACAATATAGACGGTATTCAATTGCTCGTTTCGGGCAGCTCTGCACTTGATATAAGAAACAAATTAAATGAGCCACTTACAGGACGAAAAGTAGAATTTAGATTATTTCCGCTTTCTACTTCCGAAATAGTAGAAACAACCTCTGCAATAGAGGAACAGCGACTGTTGGAACATAGAATGACTTACGGTATGTATCCCGATATTGTGAGCAATCCAGAAGATGCTAAACGTTTGCTCAATGAGCTAAGTACGAGCTATCTTTATAAAGATTTGCTTATGTATAAGGATATTCGCAATCCCGAAGCCTTAAACAAACTGCTTATTGCACTTGCATTGCAAATAGGCAGCGAAGTGTCTTACAACGAGCTTTCAAGAACGGTAGGCATTAGTAACGAAACGGTAGAAAAATATATAGATCTCCTCGAAAAAGTTTTTATCGTATTTCGTCAGCCATCTTTTAGCAGAAATCTGCGCCAAGAGCTGACAAAAAGCAGAAAGATTTATTTTTACGACAATGGTATTCGCAATGCTCTTGTCCAAAATTTTCAACCACTTGCGTTGCGTAATGACGTGGGCTTTTTGTGGGAAAATTTTTGTGTAAGTGAACGAAAAAAACGTAACGAATATAACGGTGATTTTCCTAATACCTACTTTTGGCGAACAAATACACAGCAAGAAATAGACTATATTGAAGAACAGGACGGCTTGCTGTCCGCTTTTGAAATAAAATGGAATATGAAAAAAAAGGTAAAACTTCCAAATTCGTTCGCAGACGCTTACCCAAATCACAAGTTTGTTGTCGTAAATCAGGAAAATTATTTTGATTTTATATTATGATGAAGAAAATCTATTATATATTATGCGCAGTGCTGGTAATAGCCTGCAACAGTCCTAAGCCTGACACTCCGCCAACGGTAGAGCCACCGAAACTCGTGAGTTCTGTTCCTGCCGATGGTTCTGTGGATGTTGCGGCAGGCGACATAACAATAATCCTTACATATAACCAAAATGTGTTTTCCCCCAGAGCGGGGCATAGTGGCGTTATAATGGAAAATGCCGTTATTACAAGCGTAGAGGCAAATCTGAAAAACGTTACTATCCAAGCTACAGGTCTGCAAAAAAGTACTGCCTACACTCTTGTTGTGCCGAAAGGCGTGGTAACTGGTCCTACAAACGTGGAAGCCCCAGAAGTGCGCCTTACATTCAGTACGGTTGATACACAAAACGTGGAGCAAGCCGCTCTCTGTACGCCTAATCCATCCCCTGAAGCAGTAGATGTCTATAACTTCCTTAAAGAAACCTACGGCAATAAAATAATTTCTGGCGCAATGGCGAAAGTTGCATGGAATACGGACGAAGCCGAAATGGTATATGCCACAACGGGTAAATATCCCGCAATGAACACGGTTGATTATATCCATCTTTGGGCTTCACCAGCCAATTGGATTGACTACTCGCAGACTGCCTTTCTGGAAGATTGGTGGAACGCAAACGGATTGGTCAGTGCGTGCTGGCATTGGAATGTCCCTACTGCTCAAGGTGCGAGTAGCGTTGCATTTTATACCGAAAATACTGCTTTCCGTCCCTCAAACGCCCTTGTAAACGGCACGTGGGAAAATACTGTTATGAAAGCTGATTTAGCAAAGATGGCTGGCTATCTAAAATTGTTGAAAGACAAAAATATTCCTGTGATATGGCGACCGCTCCATGAGGGAGCGGGCAATATCTACGAATACCAAAATGGTACAGCGTGGTTCTGGTGGGGACGTGACGGCGGTGCGGCGTATGTGGCACTGTGGCGTTATATGTTCGATTATTTTCAGGAGCAGGGTTTAAACAACTTGATTTGGGTGTGGACAACGCAAACGAAAGATAATGCTTTTTACCCTGGGGACGACTATGTGGATATTGTCGGACGTGATATTTATAACCAAACTTCTGCTGCAGCCAACGCTTCGCAGTTTTCGAGTATCGCGACAACTTACAGCGGAAAAATGGTGGCTTTGAGCGAAAATGGCAACGTGGCAAAGATTTCGGAACAGTGGAGTTCGGGCGCAAAGTGGCTGTTCTTTATGCCTTGGTACGACAACGCTGCTACTACACTGACAGGTCACGAACACGCTGATGCTGCCTGGTGGCTCGACGCTGTCGCAAACCCAAATGTAATAACAAGAGATGAAATGCCAAGCTTTGGGGAGTAACGCTTTTTATGTTCCTGAAATGTGAGGGGGCGGGCGGGCTTGTGGGTGGGTTTGTGCGGGTGGGGGCGGCGGGCGGTGGGGGTGTGTGCGGGCGGACAGGCGGTGGGAGTGAGTCGTTGCGGTGGGGCGGGGATGTGCGGTGGGTTTGCATTAGGGATTGAGCGGAAATCCTTTTTTGCTGCGGGGGGCTTGTGAGGGTGGCTGATTCGGCAGGGTGAGGTGGAAGTGAGGTTGGGATTTGATGAAGCGTTTTTTTGCTGGTGTAGCGTGGGTGGCAAAAAAGATTGGAGTGAAAGCCCGACCCCTGCGCTCCCTTGCAGGGGGAATGCCATAAATTAATAACATATATATATGAAAAAAATTCTACAACTTATGATTATCGCAACGGCACTTATTTCCTGTTCGCAGAAAGAGATTTACAAGGACCCGTCTGCCTCTGTAAAGGAGCGCGTGGAGGATTTACTGTCCAGAATGACTTTGGAAGAGAAAGTGGGGCAGATGAACCAATTTGTTGGTATTGAGCATATAAAAGCGGCGCAGTCGTCAATGACCGAAGAGGAGCTTGCAAATAACACTGCCAACGCATTTTATCCTAACACGACAATAGAGGATATTGAACGTTGGACGTCTGAGGGACTTGTCGGCTCGTTCTTGCACGTGCTCACGTTAAAGGAAGCGAATTATCTGCAATCGCTTGCTATGAGAAGTCGCCTGCAAATCCCGATAATTTTTGGTATTGATGCGATACATGGTAACGCTAATGCGCCCGATAATACTGTGTATGCAACGAATATCAACCTTGCCTGTTCTTTTGATACTGCAATGGCTTATAGGATAGCGCGTCAGACGGCGAAAGAAATGCGTGCGATGAATATGCACTGGACATTTAACCCTAACGTGGAAGTGGCGCGGGATGCTCGCTGGGGCAGGGTAGGGGAAACATTTGGCGAAGATCCGTACCTCGTTTCGCTTATGGGTATGCAGTCTGTGAAAGGCTATCAGGGTAATTTTGTGAGCGGACGGTCTGTCGAAGACTGTCGGTGGGATGTACTCGCCTGTGTCAAACATTTTGTCGGTGGCAGTGAGCCGATAAACGGCACAAATGGGTCGCCCGCAGACTTATCCGAAAGAACTTTGCGTGAAGTGTTTTTTCCGCCGTTCCGCAAGAGTATAGAGGCAGGGGCAATGTCTGTAATGATGTCGCATAACGAACTTAACGGTATCCCCTGTCATACTAACGACTACCTGATGAACGATGTGCTTCGTGAAGAATGGAAATTTAAAGGATTTGTAGTGAGTGACTGGATGGATATAGAGCATATTTACGATTTGCATGGCACAGCAAAAGACTTGAAAGACGCTTTTTATCAAACGATTATGGCGGGGATGGATATGCACATGCACGGTATTCACTGGAACGAAATGGTTGTTGAACTTGTTAAAGAGGGGAGAATTTCCGAGAAGCGCATTGACGAGTCGGTGCGGCGTATTCTTGTGGCAAAATTTATGCTCGGTTTGTTTGAGAAACCGTTCGCGGACGAAGATGAAAGTATGCAAATTCGTCTTAATGACGAACATCGTGCAACGGCTCTTGAGAGTGCGAGAAACGGAATTGTACTGCTGAAAAACGATGGCTTGCTGCCTCTCACAGAGGGTAAGTACAAGCGTATTCTCGTTACAGGCATAAATGCCGATGACGAAAATATTCTGGGCGACTGGTCGGCGCAGCAGAAGCCCGAAAACGTGATTACAGTGTTAGAGGGCATAAAACAATATGCGCAAGTTGATTTTGTAGATCAAGGCTGGGACCCTCGAAATATGAGTGCCGAAAAAGTAGAAGAAGCCGCTCGTAAGGCTCGTAATGCCGACCTCAATATTATCGTTGCGGGTGAATATATGATGCGTTTCCGCTGGACAGAGCGCACCGACGGCGAAGATACCGACCGCAGCGACCTCGACCTTGTAGGACTCCAAAACGATTTAATAGAACGGATAGTCGCGAGTGGAAAACCGACAATTCTTATTCTCATACACGGTCGTCCGTTGAGCGTAGAGTGGGCGAGCGAGCACGTGAACGCCCTTATAGATGCGTTCGCACCCGGAATGTACGGCGGACAGGCGATTGCCGAAATTCTTTACGGAAAAATAAATCCGTCCGCAAAACTCGCTATCACAATTCCGCGCAGCGTGGGGCAGTTGCAGATGATCTACAATCACAAGCCCTCGCAATATTTTCACCCTTACGCAGTAAAACCAAGCACTCCGCTGTATCCCTTTGGCTTCGGGCTTTCCTACACGACATACAAATACGAAGATTTAAAGGCAGTCAGGGACGGCAATAGCTTTAATATCAGCGTAAAAATTACAAATACAGGTGAACGTGACGGCGTTGAGATAGCGCAGTGCTATGTCCGCGACAAGGTTGCAAGCGTGGCACGTCCGATAAAGGAACTGAAAGATTTCACCAGAGTCGATTTGAAAGCAGGTGAAAGCAAAACCGTTCAGTTTGTCCTCACGCCCGAAAAATTAAGTATGTATAACAAAAAGATGGAGTGGGTTTTAGAGTCAGGAGAGTTTGAGGTTATGGCAGGCGGCAGCTCACTCGACAAGGATTTGCTGAAAACAACAGTGACGGCGGGGAACGAAATTTAAAATTGGGCATTCCCCCGCTCCCTCGCAGGCTCGGGCGCGGGGTCGGGCTTTCCGCTACAAAGTCGCGAGTAAGCGAGGGCAGAGGACGCGCTTGCGCGGACTATGCCGAGCGAGAGCGACTTCATTGCGAAGCAATAATCTTTTTTGCCCGCCCCTTGAGCCACCCCACTGCAAAAAAGGATTTCCGCTGCAATCCCTAATGCGCCTACCGCCCGTCATATACCGAGTGTCAGTGGCTCTATGGCGAAGTGGCGACGCATAACCGAACACTAAAAACAACAAACTTATAATAAAATGAAAACAGCAATTTTAATAATATCAGCAGCCTTAGCAATGGCAGGATGTTGCAGCGGAGATAAAAACAAAAAAGACCTGTTGCAAAAACTTAAAGCAACAACAGAAAAAGGCTTTATGTTCGGACACCATGACGACCCTGTTTACGGTCACACGTGGTATTTAGACAGCAATCGCAGCGATGTAAAAGAAGTTACAGGCGATATGCCCGCGCTGTTATCTTTCGACATCGGAAGGATAGAGTTCTCGACAAGTCCAAAAGACAGCAACCTCGACAAAGTGCCGTTCGCACGTATGCGCAGAGAAATAATACATCATCACGAAAAAGGCGGATTGGTCACTCTAAGCTGGCACGTGGCAAACCCCATTACAGACGGCGGCAGCTGGGACGTTGGCGACAGTTCCGTACAGACAGTATTGCCGCAGGGCAGCAATCACAAAAAATTTATACAATGGATAGACAACGTTGCCGATTTTGTAAATTCCATTAAGACAAAAGACGGAAAAAAAATCCCAATAATTTTTCGTCCCTACCACGAAAATACAGGCTTCTGGTTCTGGTGGGGCGCGAAACACTGCACAGTCGAGCAGTATAAAGAACTGTGGCGTATGACAGTTAATCGCCTGAAAGAAAAAGGCGCAACGCAGCTGATATACGCCTACTCCCCACAGGAACTAAAAGATACCACCCACTACCTTGAACGCTACCCTGGCGACGACATTATAGATATTATCGGGACAGACCTTTACCAATTCAACGACAGCATTTATCAAAGTGTCTTGCCACAGCAGCTCGAAATAATTACCACAATCGCAAAGACTCACAACAAAGTTGCAGCCCTCACCGAGACAGGTCTTGAAGGCATCCCCGACTCAACTTGGTGGACAGAAAAACTTTTGCCCATCGTAGCCGAATACCCGATAGCCTACCTGCTTGTGTGGCGCAACGCCTGCGACCGCCCAACACATTATTACGCGCCATTCAAAGGTCAGGTCTCCGCCTCGAATTTTGTCCAATTTTACAACCATCCACGCACGTTATTTTTGAAAAACCTGTAATAAGAATGTAGAATTTAGAATTTAGAATGTAGAATTAGCAAAGCGCAGTATAGAATGTAGAACGTAGAATTTAGAATTTAGAATGTAGAATTAGCAAAGCGCAAAATAAAATGTAAAATTATGAATAAATATCTAACTATCGCTCTGGCAGCATTGCTGTCCGTATCTTGCATAAAGTGCATAATGCCTCCTGAAGACAACTCGCTTCCATTCTTGTCCGTAAGCGGCAAGCACATAATAAATGCAAACAACGACACCGTGGTGCTTCACGGTGTGAGCTTCGGCTGGCATAACTTCTGGCCCCGCTTTTATACGGAAGAAACAGTAGATTGGATTGCCGAAGACTTTAAGGTAAACGTAGTGCGAGCCGCTATTGGCGTAGAGCCATCGCGAGGCTTTCTCGAAGACACAGCCTTTGCCTACAAATGCTTGGATGCAGTAGTAAATGCAGCTATAAAAAACAATCTGTATGTAATTATTGATTGGCACAGTCACCATATACAGATAGAGGCAGCAAAAACATTTTTTACAAGAGTCGCCAACCGTTACAGCCAATATCCCAACGTGATATACGAAATCTTTAACGAACCAGAATACGACAGTTGGAAAGACGTCAAGGATTATTCAATTGACATGATAAATACAATCAGAGCAATTGACAAAAAAAATCTTATCCTCGTTGGTTCGCCACATTGGGACCAGGATGTGGACTCTGTGGCAGACAATCCGATTACAGGATATGGTAATATCGCTTACACTTTCCACTTCTACGCAGCCACACACAAAGAGTGGAATCTCGCCCGCGTTGAATACGCAATCAATAAAGGGCTACCGATTTTTGTATCGGAATGTGCCTCTATGGAAGCCACAGGTGATGGACCGATAGATACGGAGCAATGGAACGTATGGCTCAACTTTATGAATAAGCATAAAATCAGCCGAGTGGCTTGGTCGGTATCCGATAAGTTAGAAACTTGTTCTATGGTCAAAGACGCTACTTCCCCCATTTCTCACTGGACAGATGCAGACCTCAAACCATGGGGACAGATGGTGCGCAAAGGGATAGGGGAGTAGAGAGTAAAGAAACAATTAATACATTATGAAGAAATATTTTATCACCATTGCAATGGCATTGTTGCTTGCTAATACGCAGGCAAAAGTCCCTACTTTAAATGCAAAAGAAAACTATTTATGTGTTTCCCTTTCGGGTCAAAGAGATGGTTGCCGACATGAAATATCAGGATTTGATGATGGCGAAAGTTTCACAGTTCCTGTTTATTCACCACGTAACAAATATCTTCAGGTGACTTTTTATACGGATATTGATAGTTTGGTGTGTAAGATGGACGATTACGCCGATTTTAAGTTCAATTTGAAAATAGCAGAGCTAAAAGATCCAAACGAAATATGCGTACATTTTACAAATCAACTTCCAAATAAAATTTCCAATGTCGAAAAGATTTATGCTTTAAGTATGATTTGGAATGAGGTCAGATACAATTTTGCTTTTTATGACGAATTGGATTTTGATTTCGACAGTCTGTATCGTACTTACATTCCGACAGTATTAGAAACAGGCAATGATATTGAGTTTTACAATGCTTTGGAACGTTTTATGGCAACGCTTAAAGACGGACATACGCATACAGTTTCTAATTATGATGCGTATATGGGACGTTTGCCTCTTGATTTCAAGGTTTTTCAGCAAGAACTGTATGTTACAGGTATCTATAAATCTGATGGTGGTACTATACCATTGGGGTCAAAAGTATTAAAGATAAACGATATCCCCTGCAAACAATATATAGAGCGTGAGGTGTTGCCCTATATCATTGTTAAAAATCCATATATGGTAGAAAATGAAATTGCCTATCGCATTTGTTCGTCTAAATTGATTTCCGATTCTCTTTCATTCACCGTTCAGTTGCCAGACAAGCAAATCCGCACCTACAACAAGCACTTTTATGCACAGCTTCAAGATGAGGGCGAACATCTAAAATCGCGTAAAACAGATAGATGGACACCTATGAATTTATCTTGGCTAAAGGATAGTATCGCCGTTTTGACAAT
>JAISPZ010000073.1 GCA_031274555.1 Bacteroidales bacterium
ATCTGCATTTTTTTTGTCGAAAAACAGCATATCAACCCCTCGTTTCCCAGAATATTCGCAAAAAAAAACTTTGGAAATATTTTTCTACTCTCAAAATAATTTGCTTGCGGATTTAAGGAGTTACAAAAAAATCACAAGTTTACAAGCAAATTCCGCATTTACACTATACCCCAAGCACAATCGAAGCATTTATATTTAATTTCGAACTTATGCTTCTTGCAACTTTCAACGTAGGCTCACTTTTTCCTGTTAAAAATTCACTTACACGTGAGGTACTTACTCCCAGAATGGAAGCCAATTTTGTTTGGTTTAAATTCATTTCATACATACGAAGCTTCATCACATCAACCAATTGAGGATTTTTTACAGGGTAATGTTTTTCTTCGTAATCCGCAACCAAGTTTGAAATTAAATCTAATTCCATAAAATTTTTATCGTCGGGCGATGTTTCGTTTCCAACTATTTTGAGCAATTCTTCCATCCTCTCACACGTGGCTTCATACTGTTTTTCTGTTTCTATTTTGGTCATAAATTCGATGATTAAATGGTTGAACAATCTATCTTATTGTATTCTTTATGTGTCCCAATGAAACGAATAGGTAGTATAAATTTTTTGAAAAACAAAATATATTCCTGAAATATGAAAATCACTATTTATAGGCAAGAGCCGAAATGTCTGGATAGGTAATCTTCACATTAACAATGCCATAAGAATATGGAGCAATATCGTATCGTTGGTATGTCAAAACAATTCCATCTGGGGTTACGGAAAAATTATCAGGCAGGAAAAAAGGAGCTGACAGACCGTCATTTTCAGTAGAATTGGAAAAAATATCGGGATGTTGTTTTTTCAGATTGTCGAAAGCGATTTTCTTTAACTGTACCGTGTCGGGAACTAAATCCTGCAGTCGCACGAGCGCACCTGTTTCCATATCAAAGACATTATAAATAATTCCTGAAAGCGGATGTGCCGTGCCCCCCTCATAGAAAAACCAACTGTACGACAACGACAGGTATTTCCCAAAATGGATTACCGTATCAATAGTAAAACTTGCCTCGTCGTCGGAAGAAACATTCAAATCATCTTTTCCCGATACAATCAGCCCAACACTCGGCAAATTGTCTTCGTACCTGCGAATACTGTCTATCAAAAAAGACGGCACTTCAGAAAAACTTGACCGCTCGGACAAACGACCATACGCAACTTCTATTGTTTTTTTCTGAAAAATTACATTATAGGGGGATGGAATTTCCCAAAATGGGACAGGTGGTTCGTCTGTAATAATTTCATTTAAAGGAAGTTCGGTTTTCTGCTGTGGTATTTGCCTGCAGCCGACTAAAAACATAATGCAAAGGATAGAGAGGGAAATGTATTTCATACGTCTGTGAATTTTTTAATCATATCGTGCGGAACTCGCCTTATGCTCGTTTCGTACAGTCACAAATTTAAGTCTTTTTTTGCTAAATTCGCGGGATGATTAAGAACATAATTTTTGACTTTGGTAATGTGCTTATTGATTGGAATCCACGTTATCTTTTTTCTAAACTATTCGATACTAAGGACAAATTAGACAATTTTATGAATAATGAGTGGTCGAGTGAGGAGTGGAACGACCCGCTTGACAGAGGGGGAACTCTCGAAGACACTAAAAATGTCATGCTTGCCAAATATCCACATTTAGAACGGGAAATTAATGCCTATTACACTCGCTATTACGAAACTATCGGCTCACCATTTTACCAAACCGTAGAATTGCTTTATGATTTGCAAAAGGCAGGCTACGCTACTTATGGACTTACAAATTGGTCTAACGAAACATTTTCTGTTGTCCGCAAAGATTTGCATTTTTTTGATACGTTTGACGGCATTGTTGTTTCGGGTATAGAAAGGACTACCAAGCCCGACAGTAACATCTATAAAATACTTTTAAATCGTTATAATCTCGTTCCCGAAGAATCGATTTTTATTGATGACAGGGAGCAAAATCTAATACCTGCCCGCGCTCTCGGCATAAAGACATTACTTTTCACAGATGCCGCAGATACAGGAAAAGAATTACAGAAATTCATCTCGTTCTAATTTAAACAGTATGAAGAATTTTTTTACAATTTTATGTATTTCGCTTGCCGTTCAAGTTGTTCAAGCTATTCAAACTGCTCAAGCTACTCAAACTGCTCAAGCTACTCAAACTGTTCAAGCTGCTCGCGCCGCCTCACTTGACAGCCTCTTTTACAATATATATGAACAGAGTATTACAGCAGCACCAGAAAATAGCGATATATTTTCGGACGCTGTTGCAGGTGCTTTCGGTAAAACTTTTGAAAAAATCGACATCCCTGTGGAGTTAAAGGAAATAAACGGTTTTAATATCTATAATTTTGAGAAAAAATTTCTTTTGCTCAATTGGGGAGTTCCTGAAGAAGACGGTACGGTGAGCTATCGTGGACTTTTGTGGGGATGGGATGAAAATAAAAAACAATATCGACTGCAAATCTTGAACGATATGTCGTCTTATCAATCGTTCCCCGAAAAAGAAATTTATACTCCCGACAATTGGTGGGGCGCATATTATTATAACTGTATAGAGAAAAAAATATCAGGGGAAAGTTTTTACACATTTTTCGGTTGGAATTCGTCTCAACCTCTCTACTCACAAAAAGTAATCGAAACGATGAAAATAAAATCAAACGGGGACGTGGAATTTGGTCTTCCCGTTTTTGCAAACACGCAAGGTATCACACTCAAAGAATTTAATATTGATGCCGCTTCGCAGGAGCACTACACAATAGAACATAGAGGGCGCAATGCTGCTGCTTCATCCGCAACTTCGCTATCCGATTTTGAGGACGAAACAAGCAACAAAAAGAAACCTGTCAGGCGTATTGTCTTTAAGTTTAGCCAGAAAAGTGATATTATTCTTCACTACGATTACCAGACATACGTAAACAAAAGTGGCAAAAAATCAAAGATGCAAAAAGATAATATGATAATCTTCGACCGCATTATTCCTCGTGACGCTTCGCTCGGCGGTCAGGCTTCCAACTATATCCCGATGGGTGGTGTCTATGATGGATTTCGTTTTGTGGACGACAAATGGCGATTGGTTCTTGATATTATCGCCCGTAACCCAAATCCAAAGCGGACGAACAAGCAGGCTGTCAGAAATAAACTGTCTAAAATGCCATCTTTACAATCGGACTAAATCATAAGTTCAACAAAAATCACTATCTTTGCTACCTTTTGAAATTGTCGGCATTGTCGCCGGCATAAATAACGTACAATGAAACAAGCATGACAATATTTGCCACACTTTGCCACACAAGGACGAATGTTTATGTGCGAGTTCCATCTGACCTGTTCACCAAGATTATAAACAGATGAATAAACAAAGCATTACAGGACTTGTAGTAATTTTTCTACTTTTAATAGGGTATTCGTATTGGAAAGCACCATCAAAAGAAGAAATTGCAAAAATAGAAAAGGGAAAATACGAAGCATTTAGGTCGCAGCAACAACTTGATTCTGTCGTGCGGCTCGAAAGAGCGACAGCCGATAGCCTTGCTACTGTTGAAGCGATAAAAAATCCTGAAAGAGTTATAGACCCAAATCATCCGTTTTCTGCTTCGCTGCATGGCTCTGACAAAACATTCACGGTAAATAACGGCGTTCTTGAAGCAACTTTTGGCGAAAAGGGCGGAAAAATCAAGCAGATAATATTGCTGAATTATAGCACGTATGACTCGCTTCCTGTGGTGCTTTTTGATGAGCGATACACTAAATTCTCTGCCGGATTTTTCGCACAAAACCGTATGATAAATACGGAAGATTGCTATTTTGAATGTAATATACTTGGCGTTGGTGGCAATTCGACCGAAAGCAACGTGACGGCAAGCAGTAGCAACCTAACCGAAAGCAACGTGACAGCAAGCAGTAGCAACCTAACCGAAAGCAATGTAACCGCAAGCGGTAGCAACGTGACAGTAGGTAGCGGCGACTCGGTCACTGTATCTATGCGCCTCTATCCCAACGGAGTTACGGATCGCTATTTTGAATTTCTTTACACTATCTACGAAGGACAGTATATGATGGGCTTTAAGATAAACGTCGCGGGTTTGCAAGATATAATCGCAGCCAATACGACATTTATTGACCTCACGTGGAATGAGCAGATACAGCAAATAGAAAAAGCATTGCAGGTAGAACGCCAAAACACGGCACTTTTCTACAAGCCCACAAATGATGACGTTGATAATCTTTCCGAAACACGTTCAGAGGAAGAACGCCTCACTACCCCGCTACGTTGGATTTCGTTTAAGCAACAATTCTTCAATGTTACTCTCATCGCGAATAACAATTTTTTAAACGCAGATGTTAAAAGCGTTGAACCCGCCAACAAGCAAGCGTTACACGTAAAAGACCTTGGTGCAACAATCGGTATTCCGTATCAGGCAGACCACAAACAAAGTGTGGATATGCGCATTTACGCAGGTCCGAACAAATACAATATAGTTAAGCAGTACGACCTTGATATGGAGCGTATTATTCCGCTCGGATGGGGCTTTTTCCTTATGCAATGGATTAACCGTTTTGCTGTTATTCCGGTATTTGACCTGTTGGAACGATGGGCTATAAATTACGGTATAATCATTTTAATTCTTACTATCCTCTTGAAGATAGTCCTCTCCCCTATCACTTATCGATCCTATCTGTCTTCGGCTAAAATGCGTGTGCTGCAGCCCGAAGTTGAGCAAATAAACAAAAAATTCCCAAAGAAAGAGCAAGCTATGGAAAAGCAAAAGGCGGTTATGGCACTTTACAAAAAGGCGGGTGCAAGCCCGATGTCGGGCTGTATCCCCATGCTGTTGCAATTTCCGATTTTGATTGCGATGTTCCGATTTTTTCCTGCCTCAATCGAATTGCGGCAGAAATCGTTCCTTTGGGCGACCGACCTTTCGAGTTATGATTCCATCTTAAATCTGCCGTTTACAATTCCATTTTACGGCGACCATGTCAGTTTATTTGCGCTGTTAATGGCAATATCCAACTTGCTCTATACACGTATGACTATGAAACAGCAGTCATCCACAAACGCCATGCCCGGCATGAAGTGGATGATGTATTTAATGCCGATAATGTTTTTGGGCTTCCTGAACAGTTATTCGTCCGCATTAAACTATTACTACTTCATTTCCACTTGCTTTACATTCTTCCAAATGTGGCTTATACGCCAATTTGTTGATGATAAAAAAATACACGCCAAAATTCAGGAAAACAAGAAAAAGCCCGTCAAGGTTTCGTCTTTTCAAAAACGTCTTGAAGCTATGGCGAAGCGGCAGCAGGAGATTGCAAAGAACGCAGGCAGAAGATAGAATTTAAATTTGGGCGTTCCCCCGCCCTCGCAAGCTCGTGCGGGGTCGGGCTATCCGCTCCCATCTTTTTTGCCACCCACCCGCAGAGCCGCCCACCTGCCACCCCGCAAACCCTCGCTGCAAAAAAGGATTTCCGCTGCTATCCCTAACGCAGCAGAGCGCAAAACAAAATGTAGAACGCAGAATTTAGAATGTAGAATTTAGAATTGAACAAACGTAATTCGTAATTAAGCAAAACTAAACAATATTAAAAACAGCGAACGTAGGGTTCGTAATTCGTAATTGATAATTCGTAATTGATATGGGACGCGCATTTGAGTATCGCAAAGCAAGAAAATTCAAACGATGGGGCAATATGGCCCGCGTATTTACCCGCTTGGGAAAAGAAATCACAATGGCAGCCAAGAGTGGTGCTGATCCATCAACAAATCCTCGTTTGAGAGCAATTATCCAAACGGCAAAAAGTGAAAACATGCCTAAGGAGAACGTGGACCGCGCCATTAAACGCGCAGTTGAGAAAGACACAAAGGACTACAAGGAAATAGTCTATGAGGGATATGGTCCTTACGGTATCGGCGTACTGATTGAGACTGCCACCGACAACCACACTCGCACTGTGGCAAACATCCGTTCATATTTCAGCAAGGCAGGTGGTTCGCTCGGTGTTTCAGGCTCACTCACATTTATGTTTGAACATAAATGCGTGTTCAAAATCAAGCAGAAAGCCAACATCAATATGGACGATTTGGAATTGGAACTTATTGATTTTGGCGTTGATGACTTATATATAGATGAAGAAACCGAAAATATAGTTATTTACGCTCCGTTTGAATCGTATGGTGACATTCAGAAATATATTGAGGACAATGGTTTTGAGCTTGTGTCTGCTGGCTTTGACCGTATTCCCACCGATACAAAAGAAATTTCGCCCGAACAACAAGACGAAATTCAAAAACTTATAGACAAAATCGAAGAAGACGACGACGTTCAGAATGTCTATACAACGATGAGATAAATTTTGAGTCTTAGCTCAACATCTCTGCGCCATCCACTATAACTCTCTATAAATAAGCTAATTGCTGTCATTTTAGCGTAAAACAAGACACGTTAAAAGGTGTTAAGTTTTTTATGAAATCATGCATTAGGATGTTAAATTCGTAAATTCTCCGTAACTTGGCTTCAACGCAGACAAAACTTGGACAAATAATCTTTAAATATCCATAATAACAAAGGCATTTTTTTTGCCGTTCTCGTTTTTTCAATCAAATTACTCACCATTAATTTAACCGTCCCGTAATCAATTACGAATTACGAATTACGAATTACGAATTACGAATTACGAATTACGAATTACGAATTACGAATTAAACGAACATCAGCGATATGCACAAGTAATACCGCAATCAATTACAAATTACGAATTACGAATTACGAATTAAACGAACATCAGCGATCTGCACAAGTAATACCGTAATCAATCACGAATTACGAAACCGACAACAATTATCAATTACGAATTACGAATTACGAATTACGAAACCAACAACAATTATCAATTACGAATTACGAAACCAACAACAAACGGTATGCACAAACGGTATGCACAAACAACAACCGTGTCAGCCCTAATCAATTACGAATTACGAATTACGAATTACGAATTACGAAACCAACAACAATTATCAATTACGAATTACGAATTACGAATTAAACGAACATCAGCGATATGCACAAGTAATACCGTAATCAATTACGAATTACGAATTACGAAACCAACAACAAACATAAGCCAAACGGTATGCACAAACAACAACCGTGTCAGCAATAATTCTACATTCTAAATTCTAAATTCTACATTAACTATTGCGTCAGCCCTAATTGACAATTGACAATTAACAATTGACAATTGAAAACCGCGTCAGCAATAATTCTACATTCTAAATTCTAAATTCTAAATTAACAACCGTATGTACAGAACTTGCATTTTTAGCACTTTTGGACGCAGGAAATTATTTTTATTCTTGCTTTTGTCGCTTAATATACCTCTATTTGGTGCGACACATTATTTTGTAGGCTTTACTGCCATTCCTGCGAGTGGCAATAATACCCAAGTTATTCCACAAAACACTCTGGGGGAAACATTGCTCACAGTTTTTGGTGCAGGGCACACTTATAACCCGACAAATGGCGACACAGTCTTTCTCGCTGTCGGAAAATATATGCTGACCTCTGAAATCACTATACCCGCAGGTGTAACCGTACTCGGCGGTTATGCCACAAACGCAAGCACCATCGACAGCCTTGTCCGAACTTATCCTGCAGCTTTATGGCCTACCAA
>JAISPZ010000080.1 GCA_031274555.1 Bacteroidales bacterium
TCTGCATTTTTTTTGTCGAAAAACAGCATATCAACCCCTCGTTTCCCAGAATATTCGCAAAAAAAAACTTTGGAAATATTTTTCTACTCTCAAAATAATTTGCTTGCGGATTTAAGGAAAAGCAACAATTATGATTTTCTCACAAGAAAGTCGTATTTTTGGGCAATATGTCAAAACAGCAACTCACAATACCCAATTTAATTTCTTGCGCAAATTCTTTCTGTAAGCAAGAATCCGAAATTCCTAACAGCGAATTGTTTGGCGTTACAGACGGCAAAAATGCAAATGGCGGAACAAATTTTGGCAAATCCCCCGAAAATCGGCTATCTCACAATTTCCAATGCTTTACAATGGCGTTTACAATACAGCAGAATTGTAACGCTGAAAGACAAAATCTCAGGTATTACCAAAATAATAGACAAATGTTAATATGAGAGATATTGGATTTAAAGCACTGTCATTCTTTCAGAAAAACAAGAAAACCGACTTTCAGGAGATGAATAAACTTCTGAAAGAACAAAGCGGTATTGTTAATTTTTTTGAAAAAGAAGACGATTTTATCCAATTCAAACAAAATATTGAGATGTCACAATCAATGATTTGTGAGCCTAATATTGAATACGGTGATTTCCAAACTAACCGAAAATTATCATTATCCATAACTGAATATCTGTCAAGTAAAAATTTAAATCCACAAGTATTGATTGAGCCTGCTTGTGGCAAAGGAAGTTTTATTTTGTCGGCAATTCAAACATTCACTTCATTACAACAAGTGTTCGGAATTGAAATACAAAAGTCGTATTTGTGGGAGTTGAAATTTGAATTACTTGAGTATTTTTTGAAAAATCCAACAGCCAATAAACCTGAAATACATTTATTTCATTGTAATATTTTTGTTTTTGATTTTCAACAAATAAAAAATCAAATAAACGGACGAAAATTACTTATAATCGGCAATCCGCCATGGGTAACAAATTCGACACTTTCGATACTTAATTCAAAAAATTTACCGACTAAAACAAATTTCAAACAGGCAAAAGGTATTGAAGCTATCACAGGAAAAGGAAATTTCGACATTGGCGAATATATTTCACTGAAAATGTTAGATTTATTTGCAAACGAAATCGGGAATTTCGCTTTTCTAATTAAAAATTCCGTTATCAAAAACATTATTTATGAGCAGAAACGGAACAAGTATCCTATTTCAAATATTGAAAAATACGCAATTAATGCAAAAAAAGAATTTGGAGCAGCGGTGGATGCAAGTTTGTTTGTGTGCAAATTCAACTCAACGGCAGAATTTACAGCAACAGAATTTGATTTTTACACTTCAAAACCACATTTGACTTTGGGTTGGGTAAATAACAAGTTTGCTTCTGACATTGAAAAATATAAAAAATATCAAGAATTTGACGGTGTTTGTCCGTTTGAGTGGCGACAGGGAATTAAGCACGATTGCGCAAAAGTCATGGAATTGGAGCGCAGGGACGGTCATTTTGTAAATGCACTTAACGAAGAGTTTGAATTGGAAGAAGACTTAATTTATGGTATCTTGAAAAGTTCTGATTTAAAAGGGGATAGAATAAACATTCCCCGAAAATATACAATTGTCACGCAACAAAAAATTGGGCAGCCGACCGAAGATATTTTGGAAAGATTACCCAAAACAAAAGCATATCTTTATCGTCATAAAGAATATTTTTTACGCAGAAAATCAAGTATTTATAATGGAAAACCTATGTTTTCCATTTTTGGTGTAGGAGATTATTCTTTCAAACCATATAAAGTTGCCATTTCGGGGTTATACAAACAAACAAAGTTCACCTTGGTTGAGCCTAACGGAACAGTTCTTTTGCTTGACGATACTTGCTATTTTATTGGTTTTGAAAATTTTGCAGATGCAAAAGCAGCACAACTTTTGCTCAATAAACCCGAAACACAAGCATTTATCAAATCGTTTATGTTTATGGATGCAAAACGAGCCATTACAAAAGACTTGCTTATGCGAATTGATTTGGACAAGATTTCACAGGTTACTTCACAAACTTCACCACCTGCAAACCTTTTGCAGTCCTGATTTTCGCAAAATATAAGCCCGAAGCATAACTGCCGACAGGTATCGTAGCATTATCGCCATTAACTGCCACACGTGTCATTTCATTGCCCACAACGTTGTAAATCCATAACGTTTGCAGACCGCCTGCGGTCACGTGCAACTCCCCTGCCCTCTGCCAAACACGTATATCATCAACACTATTTGATAATTCAGTAGCCGTTCTTTCTACGACTTCCACCGAAACAGGAATCACTAAACTCGCTGCATAAACATTCGACAGGCGCACGTCCGCCGTATAAATTCCTGTTGCGGGTGCTCCGATAAATGACACCGTGAAACTTCCACCATCAGCACCTAACGTATCAGTCGAAAGTGCGAACAAAGAAGCGAATGTTCCCTCTACCTGCAAATTAATCCTGCTTGTTAGATAAGAGCCTGTCACAGGCACTGATACAGAGGTCGCCATCTCATTAATGATAGCCTTAAAAGTGATTGACGAACTGTCGGAACTGATAATCGGAATATCTGTGCGACCATAAGTTACGTCATCAATATAATATACAACGGAATTGGCTGCACCACTGTTCCCTCTAAAACGGAAACCCATAAAGAAGACATCGGCAACATTCAATGGTGTCAGGTCAAGCGTAAAATTAACCCATTCGCCGTTTTCTTCGGGAGTCTCAGGCATGGCAAGCTCAACCAAATATTTGTAAGCACCGTCCCCATCTTTTTCCATATAATAAAGCTCAATAGTTGTAGTGTGATTTTCAAACATAAACTCACCCTTTACGCGGAAAGTAAACCATTTGGAAGCGGCATTAACACCGTCCAAAGCAGGCGTAACAAGCCACATTTCGTAGGGGATACTATCCTGTACCTGATAAATATATGCAGTCGCTTTCGCACATTTGTTTGTCGCATTTTCATCAAAACCCCACCACGGACGCGCACCTTTTGTGACAACATTGCGCCAGTCGGAAATCACAAGCGGTTGATTATTGACTGCCGAATCGAAATTTTCATTTAGCAGAGCAAGTGGCGAAGTAATATCCAAATAAAAGTTAGAGTCAAACGTTGCCGTACTGCCTGTGTCTATGGAACAAACACCTGTTACAGGCACTTTCACCGTATCTGCATCCAACGTATAGAACACAATATTCGCTGTGTGCGAACCTATTGATAAAGGTCTGTATGTGATTTTCAAAGACAGACCTGTCTGGTCGGTTGAAGGGAATAATGTATTACTAATCACAAAGTTATTCATTCCTGTGCCCTCACGTTTAACATACACATAGTCTTTAACATTAGTGTATGAGAACGTTACAGTCTGTTCCATTTCACTGCCCAGAGCTGCGCTAAATCCTGTCAAGCCACTACTGTTTACAAGAATTTGAGGCTTCGCGCCAACAGCGAGTGCAGCACCATGCAACTGTATCTTTACTGTATCTGCCGTTCCGCTCGCCAAGTTCAAGGTAGCGTTATGTGTGCCGGCAACAGTGGGATTATAGATAATCTTTAAGCTGTATGGGAGTGACGAAATCGCGATTGTGCTAATATTGGTTGAGAAACAGGCAGCGTCAGCCCCACTTATGTTGGCAAAAATCGGTTGAGCGAGATTTATGCCGTCTATCGTCAGCGTATTTGTGTCCTTATCCCCTACCGTAACTTCAAATTGCTGTGTAGCGCGTGACGGCACTTCTATTTCGGGGTAAATATCGGCAGAATTATTTTTTACGAAACTAAAATCATCTAAATACACAACAGCACCTTTGCTGACAATAACTTTAAAGTAGAAAGCCTCTGCCTGTTCAGGTGCGACCGTAACAACTTTTTTGCTTTTCCAGCCCTGACCCGGTGTCAGATAAATAGTCGGATCATCCAAAATTTTATCATCCATTGTCAAATGACTTTCGCCTGCACCTACCCAGTAACTCGCCAAGCGGACAGCACCCTCTGACGGCTCGTCCGCACCTTCCATAATACGGTAATTGACCGTAAATTCGTATCTGTCGCCGGCGGTAAAAGTTCCGACAATTTTTTGCGCTACAGCTGTCGGCGCACCTGTTATGGCGAGTGAGTAATTGCCCTCTATTTTGCTCACAGTTTCTTGAGCGGAAGTACCTGCTGTAACTTCCCAACTGTCGGGAATAGAATTTGTCCAATTTTCAAAACCCCAATTCGTCAGGAGATTGGGATTTTGAGGAGGTGCGACAGATGTTATTTCTTGTAAATCAGAGAGCTGCCGTATAGAGATTACAGTACCGTTTTTAGCTGTCGAAATCCCTGTGATGTTGGCATATTCAGGTATTAGAGCACCAACCAAATCAGTGCCGACAAAAGCGCGGGCATTAAAATTTGTTTGACTTGCATCTTGACGAATTTTGACATTAGTCGCAGCAGCGAAACTTCCTGCGGAGCGATCATAAAATTCGACCGTGTCTATTTTTACCAACATTGACTCATAGTTCGCAGCACCACTCTGCAAATCAGTTAATTTCAAGTTTATCGGTGTCAGTGATTGCGCTGTAGCTATCGGTGCCCCGGGGTCATGTGTCAAAGAAAAAGTAAGTGCCGTCATGCCACCAATTTCTTCGAAAAGACCTGTCATCGAACCAATTTTATCGCCAACTTGATATGTGGTATATGGCACATCGCTGAAAAACATATCAATTTTAATACCTGCGGTAGCGTCCTGGGCGTAATATATGGGCATATCATCGCTGTAGTGGTCTGCATGAGAAATTATTACGTTGCTAATACGATAATAACCACTCGGATTGACAAGATTGTGTGCTGCGGACAAACTGCTTAGGTCTGTTACAGGAATTACGAACCAGTTTATCAAATATTTTACGTCATCAACAAGCCCTCCACCAGAAAACATAAGACTGTCATTCAAAGGAGTGCTCAGAGTATTTCCTGCGATAGTGACGGTCAGCGTGTCGCCCGACTCACTCTCGACCTTTGCCTGTTCCAGAGTGTTTTTATCAATGCTTACGTCGCTATTTGTGGGATTACTTACTGTGATGTCCCCTGTTAGATTTTGTCCCCTTACTACAACTTTCTGTTCGTATGTTTCGCCTTGCAGAAACGTTTCGCTTGTTGCGAATGGCGAAAAAGTCAGATATGGTGTGTCGCCGCCACCGCCTTCCCGGTCGAATAAGCCTGCCCAAGTAGTTGCAACGCGCAGTGCGGAAATGGTGGAATTGGCACATCCTCTGTTAATCACTATAGAGGCGATTGGCGATATATCCGTAGAAGCCACATCACTGCCACTTATGTAGTGCCACTGAGTGCGCGGAGCGGGAGGTGTAGAAGACAATAACTGTTGTGATGTGGGATCTATCCATAAATACACGCTATCATTTTGTTCACCTTCAAAAAATTTATATTTCACAACTACTAAATACGTTTGATGAATATTAAATGTGTCTGCATAACCAGAATATTTAGCATTATACATAGTCTGACCTGTCGTGGATACGCACATTTGAAAAACAGTATCCCCTTTGGTAGCCGCTCTGTTGTAAGTTCTAATACTCAATCCTGCTAATAAATTGCTCGTAGCACTCATATTGGATGAGCTGGTAACAGCTTCGCCTTGATTCCAAAACGCAATTAGTGGGTTAGTTTGTGCCACGTGATTGTCCACCCTCAACAGCATCGAATAATATACCTCACCTGTTGTTTGTGGAGCAAATGCGTAGAATGGTCTTTGATTGCTTGAAGTTGCATAAGGAATACTGATAGCTTTCTCACCTGTTCCGTATTCTGTGGGATGAGATAACTCGGTACTCAACACTTGTATCGGTAGGGCAGCATTGCTTGTTATGGCTGTTTGCCAACCGTTTTGCCCTACTAAATCACCCTGTGTGTAGTCATATTTACCCAGAAGTGTAGTCGGCTCTGCCTGCGCAGCAAAAAATCCTGATACTGTGATTAAGCTCACAAGTACTCTCGTAATTAAACTTTTCATACATTTATAATTTATTAACCCTGTTAATTTATTTTTCAAGTGAACTCCAACACGCAGGTCTATTGAACGCGGAATATTAATGCGCGTACCACTATTTTTCCAATTCTACTCGCAATATTGAGTAAATTTCCTGCCACGACTTTGTATAGAAAGCCGTTTTTTCATCTGCCAAAATGCTAAATACTTTTGAATTGTAAAACAATTCCACAGCATCTTCCTCTTTAACAGAAAAATCTATCATCAGATGCTCTATAACAGCTTCACTAATTTGTTCTATAGAATAAATTTGTTTATGATCTATTTTCTCAATGGATGATAATGATTTCACAGTGCATAGACATATTTGATGAGTAGGTGCGTGATATGTTAGCTCTTTAAGAAAATCTTTTCGAGATATTTCATTCTTTAAATACGCAAAAATACGAGATGTTATCTTATCGTCCGCCACAGGTCCTTCTACAATGTCATATTGATGCGAAGAAGTTTTTGTTTTTCTATTTAATACAATAAAATCAAGCCATTTATCATCGTAACAATCAAATCGAAGCACTTGTAAATCTTTATCTTCAAATACAAATTCATCAAATTCAAATTCAGTAACAAATCCTCCTGTTTTATGCTCTCTCCCTATACGTTCCGCCCAATACTCTGCTTGCTGTTTGAATTTTGTAACATAAAATCCACGTCCAAAATCTCTCTTGAAATTAGATTGAGATAAGTCCACTTCCTCAATCGGCAAGTAACTACCGTGATAAACTTTCATTTCAGACCACCATTTTGATAACAGATGTTATATAAACTGCGAAGCGACCAGTATGTATCTTCTGTATGCAATGTCCACCAATGCTCAAAAAGAAAATCTAATCCACCATATTGTTTTAGGTAGCGATACGCTTTTTGGACATTCATCTTGTAAGCTGCCGCAAATTGCGGGATGATAAAGGCGATAAATGCAATCTTATCGCTAGTTTCTTTGTCTATTGTCATAATACTGCAAATTTAGAAAAAATTCACGTAGAAATTCGACTTAGAAGTAAATCTGCGGATTGTCATAATACTGCAAATTTAGAAAAAATCCACGACTAAAAATTATAATCTTAAATTGAGGCGGAAAATATTTGGCTTTATCCCATAACTTATTTTATCTGTCTGTATGTAATTCAAGAATTTCACGTATATTTGCTCGAAACTTTATAAAATTATTTTGGATGCTATGAAACACTTTTATATCATCGCACTTTTGCTCGTTGTGGCAGTGGGATGTAAAAAAAACGATGTTCCGATTAACTATACTAACGATATTCCTACCGATTATACTAATGGGGATAATTGGCTAAATCTTCCGTCTGCAAACACTGATGAGGTTGATGTGTTTTTTCTCTATCCTACTTGCTACTTTACAGATGAGGGCAATTGGTGCGGGGCGGACAATCTTAACATGAGGATTGAGGCATTAAAAATTCGTGAGGGGCATTTTGGGATTTTTGAGGGGACGAACGTCTATGCGCCATTTTACAGACAGTTGAGTATTCCTTATATTGAGAGTTTGAGCAACTTTTCCGATGCGATAAAGCGCGTCCCTTTGGTGGATGCTATCAATGCGTTTGAATATTATTTGTCGCATTATAACAGCAATCGACCTGTTATCTTTGCTTCTCATTCGCAGGGCACAATTACGATGATGGCTCTATTGGGTTACATTAAGCAGACATATCCCGAAGTGCTGGAACGGACAATTGCCGCTTATCTGATTGGTTTTTCCATCAATCAAGAATTTGTCGAAACTGTTGCCCCGCTGCATTTTGCCGACAGTGCCGACGATTTGGGAGTGATTGTTTCGTACAACACAGAGCGGGAGGGAGCTACGGTCAATCCACTGTTGGCATTGCCAAATGTTATTGCTATAAACCCCATAAATTGGAAACGGGACACCACACACGCCACCAAAACTGAAAGTTTAGGCAGCTACGTCCGCTTCGGAAGCAATATGCCTGTAACTCTCTCTCATTTTGCTGATGCCAAATTAGACCTGACACGTGGCACCGTTATTACTAACGCTGATATAGAGGGGGCTGATCCTTGGCCTCCAGAAGTGCTCCACCGCTATGATTACGACCTCTTTTATTACAACTTGAAACAAAACGTAACTGACCGAATTGAGGCTTGGAAAGCAGGAGTTGGGGCGCACAAAGATATAGAGGAGTAGCGGGAGTTGGTTGGAAGTTTTTAAACGGACTGCTCCATTAAAAAATGCAGCCTGTTGTGCAAATTAACTTCTGCCATTCCACCGTCAATGTCTAAATATAGTATGTTTACCGATGGATAAAATTGTTTCAGACGTTTTTCAATTCCTTTCGCAACAATGTGATTGGCAATGCAGCCGAAAGGTTGGATACAAACTATACGGTCAATGCCCCGCCGCGCATAGCAGGCAGTTTCAGCGGCAATAAGCCAGCCCTCGCCAAACTGATTAGATAAATCTAATATTTCGGATGCATAATGTGCCTTTTCATAGACAGATTTCTGCGCATGATAAAAACGATAATTCTGCATGATTTTATCCACCGCACAAATTTTTGCGTTCAAATATTTTCTCAACAAGGGATTAAAATAATGTTGCAGAATATTTTTTCTATCTCTGCCATTATCTATATTTACCTGATAATTAACAAAATATTGCAGCCAGAAATCAAGGATAGGCGGAGTGATGACTTCCATATTATTAGATTGTAACCACTCTGTGATATGCGCCTGTCCGTAATTATTGTACTTGACGTAAATCTCACCAATCAGTCCTATTTTTGTCAGCTCCATGCCGTGAATGGGCAATATATTGAAGTCGGCAACAGCCTGTTCTAACAGTAGCAATAGCGTTTTATGGTCGTTATTTTTCGCTGCCCGAACACCTAACTGAATGTAAAAGTCGAACAGTTCTTGAGTATTTCCTTTTCGCACTTCCCTCACAATACTCGAATTATACATTTGCCAGAGAGCATCCGCGTAGAGAAGTGAATAAACTGTGATATTCGCAATTTTTAGAATTGGAAGTTTGAAATCTTTCTGTTCATTTTGATGGACACTGCCAATAGCGACTATCGGAATATTGGAAAATCCTGCCGCTTTCATTCCTGATTTTATAAGCGATATATAATTCGTGGCACGACATTGACCGCCGGTTTGACTGATAGCGACAACAACATCGTTCAAGTCATAGTCCCCTGACTGCAATGCGGTTATAATATCACCCAATACTAATGTCGCAGGATAGCAGACTTCGTTATTTCCGTATTTTAGACCGACTTCGGCGGAGTATTTGTCAGTCGGTGGGATGTTCACAATTTTGTAACCTGCAAGTTCGCCAATAGCGGGAACAAAGGGTGATAGAAAGTCTGCAAACCAAGGGACAAGAATAGTCTTTTGGCGGTCGCTTTTTGTGTAGTGGGTGGACTTGCCAACAGCTGTATCTCGCGTTCCTGCGCCTGTTTCTGCACCAACGGCTGTATTTTGAGCCTTCTCGCCTGTTTCTGCACCAACTGCTGTACCGTTTGTTTGTGCACACAGGGCTTCCACCAACGACCGCAACCGTAGCCTAACAGAGCCGGGTGCAGCAATCTCGTCAATCTTCAAAACAGTGTGACTTTTCCCCGCTCGCTTCAAAACATTTTCTACCTCATTCATAAAGAAAGCATCAGGTCCGCAACCAAAAGAATTAAGCTGAACTAACTGAACGTTAGAGGAAAGTTTTGCCACTTCCATAGCTGCATGAACTACCCTGTTCGGGTACGACCATTGTGACACAATATTAAGATTACGAAAACCGCTGCTTCCCTCGTAGCGGAAAACGTCATCGGTTAAGACCGTCACACCAAGGTCAGATAAAATCTGTCCCACTTTCTGGTGGATAAGCGGGTCACTGTGATACGGTCTGCCCGCGACAACAAACACAAGCCCTTCGGTCTTGTCAAGTATTTCCTTTTGTGTCAGACATAAGTGTTTTTTCACGCAATTATACGCCTCTACAGCTTTTGAAAACGCTTTTGTAAATGTATTTTTAGTAACTCCGAGCGAAGACAGATAGGCGTAACAACTTTTTTCGAGTGCTTTATTATCGTGAAACGTTATAACAGGCTTGTCTAATGGGACATCTATATCCATCGAGCTGCGTACTACATCGGGGTATCCGCTCACAATGGGGCAGTTAAAAGAGTTACAGGAATGTTCCGCCTCTTTTTCCTCTTTTATAATCATCGGATAAAAAATCCTGTCAATACTCTGTTCCATTAAAGCCAATATATGTCCATGTACCAATTTTGCAGGAAAGCATATATTGTCAGACATAACGCCACCTATTCCTTTGTGATATAACGTATAGGTGGATTGGGGGGATAGTACTGTTTCAAAGCCACATTCGGTAAACAATGTTCGCCAAAAGGGATAGTTTTCGTACATATTCAGCACACGCGGAATACCTATACGCAACGTTTCAAAAACGCTATTATCCCTCTTTTCAGCCGTTCCCGCCACGTCCATTCCAAACAGAACTTCATTCTTCATTTCAAACGCATTATACCCCTTTTTAACAGCATTTGCCCTGTTATAAAATACTTTTTCGCACTTGTTGCCCGCGTAGGAAACATTCCCGTTTTCAAACTTAAACTGTAATACAGAACATTGATTTGTACACCCCTTACATTGAAATTCCTTAGTTGGAATATTATCAACATCAGGCAACACTTCCACTCCCGTAAACTTTGTGCCATCAGCAGTCATCATTTTTCGCGCATACAAAGCTGCGCCGAATGCCCCCATCATCTCAGGGCAATCAGTCGAACTCACCGTTTTTCCCGACAAAATTTCTAAAGCACGATAAACAGCATCATTTCGGAAAGTTCCACCCTGAACCACGATATGTTCACCCAACAGATTAAGGTTTGATATTTTCAGCACCTTAAAAAGACAGTTCTTAACGACAGAGTAAGCAAGTCCCGCAGCGATGTCGCCCAGAGCAGCGTTTTCGCGCAAAGACTGTTTCACTTTGGAATTCATAAATACAGTGCAACGTGTGCCAAGGTCGCTCGGAGATTTCGCCAAACAAGCCGAACGAGTAAATTCGTCAAGCGACAAATCCATTGTCGAAGCAAAATTTTGCAAAAAAGAGCCACATCCCGACGAACAAGCCTCATTGAGTTCAATATTGGATATTACGCCGTTATGAGTGAAAATGGACTTCATATCCTGTCCGCCAATATCCAATACAAAAGAAACTTCGGGGTCAGCATATTGAGCACCCAACAAGTGTGCCATAGTTTCCACAATTCCGTAATCAAGATTTAACGCCGATTTGACGAGGTCTTCGCCGTAGCCTGTTACGGCAGAGGCGACAAATCTGAAATTTTTTGCCTGTCCGTAAAATAGCGATAAGCCCTCTATCACTTTTTTCAAAGGATTACCCTCGTTTCCCGCATAGTAGTTATAGATGACATTTGCAGCATCATCTATTATCATAATTTTAGTAGTGGTAGAGCCTGAATCTATTCCGAGAAAACAGTTGAGTGTCTGCTCTTGCGATAATTCAATCTTTTTCAATGGCTTTATCTTTCTGTTTCTTTGCCATTTGCGATATTCTGTTTCGTCAGAGAACAGAGCGGGTAATGCCTCTTTTTGTTGTTGGCAATTGGTAATTTCCAACTTTTGGATAAGCTGATGGATATTTTGAGTTTTTTGCACACCCTCATCCGCGAGAGCCTCTGTATCCGCAAAGGCAGACATCTCATCCGCGAGAGCCTCTGCACCCGCAAAGGCAGACATCTCATCAGCTAGAGCCTCTGTATCCGCAAAGGCAGACATCTCATCCGCGAGAGCCTCTGTATCCGCAAAGGCAGACATCTCATCCGCGAGAGCCTCTGCACCCACAAGTGCCGCCCCCCATGCGGGAAAATACTCGCTGTTTTCGGGCAAAATCAAATCCCCATCCTCAATAGACAACACCTTGCAAAAAGCATTACGCAGAGCGGGCAGAAAAGTCAGAGGTCCACCCGTACAAATAATTTTCGGCTTAATATCAACGCCTCTCGCTAAAGAAGTTACAGTTTGCAATGCCACCGTATGTAGAATAGACATAGCTACATCAGGTGCAGGCACATTTCGAGATATAAGATTTTGCACGTCAGTCTTGGCAAACACTCCACAGCGGGAAGCGACAGGATATATTTTTTTGTACCGCAAAGCCTGTTGTCCCAATTCGTCCACAGTTATATGCATCAAATCTGACATTTGATCGATAAATGCACCTGTTCCACCTGCACAACTGCCATTCATACGAATATCAGGCGGCTTAGTGGCATCCCCGAAAAATACTATTTTGGCATCTTCTCCACCTAAATCCATCAAAGTACCGACATCAGAATATTTTCTTTTAGCTACCTTAATAGATGCAACAACTTCCTGTATAAACGGAATATCGGCACGTTCGGCAATGCCCATTCCCGCCGAGCCTGTAACGTTCACCGTAAAATCAGTGTCGGGAAATTGTTGCCCTATCGCGCTCAATTCATCCACCAGCACCTTGTTGATATTTGCCTGATGTTTTTTGTAAATCTTGTACAAAACTTCATGAGCACTGTTAAGAACAATTATCTTCAAGGTAGTCGAGCCTAAATCGATACCCGCATATAACACACCTTTCTGTTCGAGAGTTTCAGTTATTGCTGCCATAAATTATAATAATTAAACAATCGTTTAACATTTAAGTCAAAAAAATTATCAAACTGCACTATGGTTTTAATGAGTCTAAAATAGACCTCACCACATATTTTTTATGCCGTTTAAGGATAGCGCGATAAAATTCAGGATCAACGCCTGAAACTTTAACCACCAATCTGCCGAAAATAAATGGAAAAATTGACAGTGACAAAACATTTAATGCAAAATCAACCGCAGGTATTTTCTTTATTGTACCCTTTTTATATTCCATTTTAAAGCGTTTATCGAGTGTTAAAATGACTCTTTCTGGCGAATATTTTTTCACCAACGCAGCCAGCTTGTCAGGATTATGGTTCATTTCATTTATAACAAAAATCGGAATTTGAGGATATTTAGGCAAAAGGTCGTAATAAGCAGTAATCCAAGCCTCAACCAAATCAAAAATAGGCATATCCGACTCAATAATAGGAAATATTTGCTTTATCAAAGTATCAAGTGACTCCTCAAAAATAATTTCAAAAAGATGTCCCTTCGACTGAAAATAATATTTTATGTGAGCAACATTAGCACCAGATGCATCGGCAATATCCCTCACACTCGTGCCATCATACCCATTTTTAACAAAAAGATCGCGGGCTGCCGACAATATTCTGTCTTTTACTTTGTCCTCTTTCATGATATAAATTTTTGCAAAGTTAAACAATTGTTTAAACATTTCCAAACAAAGATTTAAAATTTGGGCGTTCCCACGCCTCGCAAGCTCGGCGTGGTCGGGCTATCCGCTGCAATCTTTTGCACTCGGACAAAAAACAAAAAAACCTTATAAAATCCCACTAAACCGTCACACACAAACGTTATGCAAAAGGATTTCCGCTCCTATCCCTAACGCACCCCCCGCCCGTCCTCGCCCCAGCACAACGACCAACTCCCACTGTCCGCCCGCTCGCCCACAAAGGGGACATCCGTTTTCTATAACATCATACTTCTCTTTCAGCGCATAACCTGCATTTCATTCTAAATTCTACATTCGTAATTAACAACAGGTGCGTTAGCAACAATTCTACATTCTACACTCTAAATTCTACATTCTAAAAATTCTACATTAATTACTAACTTTGCTTATCCAAATTATGTCGGAAGAAGAATTACATAAAATTGCGGGATTTATAGAAACGTATGCCGTCTGCCTTTTGGGGTCGGGAGTACATACTTCGAGAGTCAATCGCAACTCACAGAGAATTGCCGAGTCGCAAGGCGTTAATATGAGTATGATGACTTTTCAGAGAACTGTTGTGATGACCGTTGTCGAAGCCGCAGGAACACCTGTCGCCACTGACCAAAGTACCCCCACCAAAGCCACCATTACTCAAAACGCCACTGCCAAAGCCATCTCCCCCACCCAAAGCACCACCAGAACAACTGCCGAAGCAAACGCCACCGCGAGTACAGACACGCGTGTCATCAATATTCCGACTTCTTCCGTCAGCTTCGCGCTCAATTCAGACCTCAGTGCCCTCAGTTGGAGAGCGATTGACAGACACCTGTCCTTAGACGAACTGTGGGAAGAATATAACCGCATTATTGCAAAACCAAGAATAAACAATTGGCAAGTTCTAACGTTAGCAGGATTAGCAAATGCGTCGTTTTGCAAATTATTCGGGGGCGATTGGATTTCTATGATAATCGTCTTTATAGCCACTGTGTCAGGACTTTTCATCAAGCAAGAATTACAGAAAAAAGAAGTAAATCATCTTATTGCTACACTTATTTCGGCATTTATTGCCGCTTCACTCGCCGCATTCGCCTGTTATTTCGACACAACTGCCGAAATAGCAATGGCGACAAGTATCCTGTTTTTAATACCCGGAGTTCCGCTCATCAACGGAATTATAGACGTTGTTGAAGGATACACTCTAATTGGTTTTTCGCGGTTGGTGCAAGCCTTTCTATTAATTATCTTTATTGCAGTCGGACTGTCTGCTGCGTTATTATTGTTTAAACACAGTTTGTTATGATAGCAGGTGATATTTTGACCGATATATTTTTTGCATCTATTGCAGGCATGGGGTTTGGTGCAATTTCTAACCCACCCCGAAAAGCATTTCTGTATATTGCTATCTTGGCTGCTGTCGGACATTCGATGCGTTTCTGTTTGATGAATTATGCTCATATTGATATTGCGACTGCATCATTTTGTGCAGCGTTATCAATAAGTTTACTAAGTATATGGTTCGGAAGTATCACCCATTGCCCGATGACTGTATTATATATACCTGCGCTATTGCCGATGATACCCGGAATGTACGCTTATCACACCGTTTTGGCATTGGTTAAATTCCTGCAATCGCTGCAAGAGCCTGCATTAGTGGCAAAATATATGCAAGAAATTTTTCTTAATGGCATTGTAACAATCAGTGTTGTATTTTTGCTCACAGTCGGCGCAACAATCCCGAATTTTATATTCTACAAAAAGGCTTACTCAATGACACGACACAGAAAGTAGCTCACGAACATAAAAAAACATTATAAGATTTGCCGTCATAAAGTTCGGGGCTTTGCCGTCATAAAATTAAAATTATTCAACTTTTTGCCGTCATAAAATTAAAAAAATACTTATATTTGCCGTCATAAAATTAAAAATACTCGAAAAATGACGTATATATCAAGAAAAATTGACGAAGACTTATTGACGTGGAAATCTTCGACAAAACACAAACCACTGCTTCTGCGTGGTGCAAGACAGGTAGGCAAATCTTCATCCGTCAGAGAATTAGGCAAGAAGTTCCATAATATAGTGGAAATTAATTTTGAAAGAGATGATAAGGAATTAAATGTTAAATCAGTATTTGAAAGAGGATTGGATGTCAAACGAATATGCGATGAACTGTCAGCACTCTACAAGCAACCTATTCGCGGCGGAGAAACATTACTGTTTTTAGACGAAATACAATCGTGTATTCCTGCTATCTTATCATTGCGATATTTTTATGAAGAAATGCCCGATTTGCATGTGATTGCAGCAGGATCACTTCTAGAATTTGCTTTGGAAGAAATACCAACTTTTGGCGTAGGGCGAGTGCGCTCGCTTTTTATGTACCCTTTTTCGTTTGACGAATATTTACATGCACTCCATTACGATATTTTAGCTAATACCATTAAATCGGCAGCACCGAAAAAGCCTTTATCAGACGCTATTCATCACAAAGCGGTAGAATTATGGTTGAAATTTATTTTGATAGGTGGACTGCCGGAAGTTGTTTCCACGTATGCAGACGGAGGATCTTTGACAGAATGTCAGCAACTGCTGGAAGAATTAGCTACCACATATTATAATGATTTTGCGAAGTATAAAGAAAAAGTGCCAACTTCGAGATTGAGAGAAATATTTACAGCAATAATTCATCAAACAGGCGGAAAGTTCACCTATAAACACGCCTCACAAAATGCGACCCATCTGCAAATAAAAGAATGTATCAATCTTTTAACACTCGCAGGCTTAATATATCCTGTCACGCATACTGCGGCAAACGGACTGCCGTTAGGTGCTGAAATCAATTTGAAGTACAGAAAGTATCTTATATTCGATACAGGTATCTATCAAAATATTTTAGGCTTGGATATAAGCAATTTCTTTTCTGCGGACAGTTTACAGCAAGTGAATAAAGGATCATTGATTGAGATGTTTGTCGGATTGGAACTGCTTAAATCAATGTCTAATTATTCGCCTCAAAACCTGTTCTATTGGCATCGAGACGTGCAAGGAAGTTCTGCCGAAGTGGATTATGTTATACAAAAAGATACGACAATCGTGCCAATAGAAGTTAAAGCCGGTAGCAGGGGTTCTATGCAAAGTATGTTTCAATTTCTATCAGATAAAAATTATTCTTATGGCATAAGGTGCGCATTGGAAAATTTCAGTGAATATGACAAGATAAAAGTCTATCCTGCATACGCAGCGGGGAATATTAGAAGTGCCACATACTAATAAATATACACTATCTTTTATATCCTTTGAATTTTTCCAATGCGTAATTTGGATTATAGAGAATGGAAATGTCAATAGCTACCTCTTTGTGCCGATAGTAAATCGCGTAAAAAATAGTATTTTTGCACTGTGATTTCGATAAAAAGTATTATGGAAGCAAAAACATTAGATAAATGAAAATATTGAATTTCATTTTTATATGCTTTTTTTCATCTATGTGCGGAGTAGTGGCGCTGCAAGCAGCGCCACTACGCGCAGCAGCTGCTGCGCGGCAAACGGACGAAGTCAATTCACTGCTCGTTCAGGTCGATAAAGCTATCTCCAATAAAAAACAGTATGACCGCAAAAAAGACAGCACCATAGAAATACAGAAACAGTTACTCCTTGATAACTCGCTCTCAAACGCGCAACGGTATAATATACAACGGAAAATTGTCGAAATGTACCGCACATATATTATCGACAGTGCTATCCTCTATACACAACGTAATATCGCCCTCACAAAAACAGAAACCACAGACGCGCAGACCGAAGCCACACAAGCCACCACAAAAACAGAAACCACAGACGCGCAGACCGAAAGCAACCTGACACTCGCCCTGCTCTATTCCTATAAGGAAATGTTTATTGAGGCGCAGCAAATACTAAGCACTGTCCACAAAGAAAAAATGTCCAAACATTTGCTCCCCCTCTACTACAACGTATATAGACTGTTTTATGGACATTACGCAGTGAGCACAGGCAACGAAATACATTTTGCACTCAACGCAATGTACCGCGACTCGTTGCAAAACATTCTTCCTCAAGGGTCCACCCTCTACAACATTATATACGCCGAGCGACTGATTTTTCAAAAAGGATTAGCAGCATGGGCAGAACAGACTGCACCTTACGGCATTGAAGAAGTCGAAGAACGACTGCTCGAAACATTAAAGACCGTTAGCCCCAACAATAACGAGTACGCAATGGTCACTTTTTTGTTAGGTACATATTATTCTATTACGCGCCAACCAAACTTACAACAAAAATATCTTGTGCTCTCCGCCTTGTCGGACATTCGCAGCTCAACAAAAGACAACGTGTCGCTACAAACCCTTGCGATGACACTCTACGAAACAGGCGACATCGACCGCGCCTACCGTTTTATGGAGTCCGCCATTGACGACATGACTTTCTGCAATTTACGCTTCAAAACATCCGATTTAGTGACTATGGCTTATGCTATCAATTTAAGCTATATGAATAAAGAGTTGGAACAGAAGCGAATACTAAATCGTAATTTTTGGTTTATCATAGCCTTGTCGTTTCTGCTTGTTGTGACTACCACTATTGTGAGCCTGCAACTCTATCGGTTGAGCCGAATTAGAAAGAAGTTGTCCGAAACCAATCGGACGAAAGAAGAATATAACCAAGAGTTGCAACAGCTCAACACTTCCCTGTCGGAAGCCAACAGAGTGAGAGAAGAATATAACCAAGAGCTGCAACAACTCAACGCCTCTTTGTCCGAAGCTAATCGAGTAAAGGAAGAATATATAGCTCAATTTTTTCACTTCTGCTCATCCTTTATTGAGAAAGAAGACGCTTATAGAAAAGCACTTCTAAAAAAGGCACTTGCAAACAATCACGAGGAAGTTCTGAAAACATTAAAAACGTCCACAATTGCCGATGCAGAATGGGGAAAACTTTACGAAACTTTTGATAATATCTTCCTTGATTTATATCCAAATTTTGTAGAACAATTCAATAATTTATTGATTGAAGATGAGCGTATTATATTAAAACACGATAGAGCGTTGAACACCAAGTTACGTGTCTTCGCTCTTATGCGACTTGGTATTAGCGACGGTGCTAAAATTGCTAATTTTCTGCGCTGTTCCGTCAGTTCCGTATATAATTGTCGCACTTCGGTCAGAAATGCAGCAATTTCTCACGATGATTTTGACGACCAAGTACTAAAAATAGGTACATAACAACAAAAAAACGCCCAAAATTCCCCCAAATCTACCCAACCTCAAAAAAATCAAAATAATACAGATATGTGTATAAAATTATCACTACTGATACTTTTTTAACTTTTTTTCTGCACAAAATTAACATTCGTTAATATTATTATAACAGTACAAGTTTCTTTGTACATATTTTTCAAAATCTACTATTTTTAATGCTCATTAACGTATTAAAATACTCATATTAAATACTTTATATTTTTTAAAAATCTACTACTTTATAAAACTGCCCTTTAATATCAACAAAAAATTGTTTTTTGTTTGTAGGTTTACATAGTCCAATTGGAATATTAGTCAGTACATTCATTATCAATATTTTAACTACAATGGTCAGTTTGAAAAAAAATGTTTTTGCATTATGTTATTTTCTAATGATATTAATGCTAAATGCAAGCGCACAGGCGCAAGAGTTCAACGTGTCGGGCAAAATCACCGATAGTAAAGGCGAGCCTGTCGTGGGTGCAAACGTAATGGTGCAAGGTACTTTGCAAGGTGTAGCAAGCGATGTGTCAGGCAATTACAACATTCAAGCCAATGCTAATTCCACGCTCGTTTTTTCGTTTATGGGGATGGCAACTCTCAACGAGCCTGTCAATGGACGCAGCAATATCAACATCACCCTGACTCAGAACGCACAAAGCATTAACGAAGTTGTTGTTATCGGCTACGGCACGATGAAAAAGAGTGATGTTACAGGTGCGGTTGCCTCTGTAAAAGGGGATGCCCTGAAGAAATCCCCTGCGGCAAATCTTACTCAAGCACTACAAGGACAGGCAGCAGGTGTCACCGTAAACTCTAATTCGGGACAGCCCGGCTCGGCAGCCACAGTACGTATTCGCGGCATCGGAACTCTTAATAACAGCGACCCTATTTATGTGGTTGATGGTATTATTGTAAGTGATATTTCGTTTATCAACGCTAACGATATTGAAAGTACGGAAATCTTAAAGGACGCTTCCGCCTCTGCCATTTACGGCTCACGCGGTGCTAACGGAGTAATTATCATCACAACAAAAAAAGGTACAGAGCAGAAAGGAAGAATATCTGTTGATGCTTATGCGGGCTTTCAAAATCGCTGGAAAAAGTTGGATATTATGCAGAGTAAAGAGTTTGCTCAAACGTTGGTAATGCTCGCAGACGAAGCACCACAGACAGCTCTGTTTAATAAGGGCAAGGGCTTTACAAGGTGGCTGCAAACATATCGCTTGGGCAGGTCGCCTTATTATCCAACTAATTTTGATTATTCTGCGCAGGAAACAGATTGGCAGGACGAAGTATTCAAGCAAAACGCACCCATACAGAGTTATAACCTCTCTTTCACAGGCGGGGATGCCACAAAGCAATATGCCTTGAGCGCAGGTTATTTCGACCAAAGCGGTACAGTTATAGGCTCTTATTACAGGCGTTTAACAGTACGTGCAAACACGTCATACAAAATAAGAAAATGGCTCACAGTAGGCGAAACCATGACTTATATGACTTCCACTTACCGCAACGCGCCCAACAATAGTGGCAGTGCGGGAGCATCAGTACTTACAGCTGCGCTCGCTATGGCACCTTGGGATCCTGCTCACTATCCCGACGGTGCGGTAAACAATCTTGGGGAAAACATTGGCGGAAGACCGTCCGCTGCCTCTAACTTCAAGAACGTTACAAATCCCTTTTCGATGGTAGAAACTAATCATCCATTAGACTATACCGACCGCGTTGTAGGCGATGTTTACTTAGAATTAACACCCATAGAGGGCTTGTCAATACGTTCGTCCGTGAGTTTGGACTTCTCAATGCTGCGCAACCGCTCATTTGGCGATATGTACGAATATTCTACTTATGACAAGCGTACAAAGAACTTCCTGTCAAGCTCGCTCTCTCGCTACTATACACTTATGAACCAAAATGTTGCGACTTACAGCAAAACTATTAAAAAACACTCGTTTTCCATCATGGCGGGGCAGACAGTCGAAGAATATAATTACTACAATCTTGGCAATTCAGGCTCTACAATTCTCGTTCCCGATCCAGCAAATTGGTATTTGTCACAGACTACGGATGATAACACCAATCCCGCGGGGGACAATGTGGACAGAACGCGGATGTTATCCTTTCTGGGACGTCTGCACTACTCGTTTGATGACCGTTATTTAATAACAGTTAATTTCCGCGCGGACGGATCAAGCAAATTCCCTCGACATCGTTGGGGTTATTTTCCCTCAGCAGCACTTGGCTGGCGCATAAGTCAGGAAAAATTCTTCAAAGACGTTAAAGGTTTGGATGAACTTAAAGTGCGTGTCGGCTGGGGACAACTCGGCAACCAAAGCAGCGTAGGCTCGGGTGATTTTCTGCAAGGCATAAATTCGGGAATGTATTTTTCGAGCTATATTTTAGGGCAGGGAGGCGCGTACATGGACAACAACTCTGTTAATGATGGACAGGAAGCCGCACAGGGAGCATCTATCAATACATGGGTAAACTTGGACGGCAAATGGGAAGTTACAGAACAGTGGAACGCGGCGATAGACTTCGGCGTTTTGAAAAATCGCCTGTTGGGAACACTTGATCTTTTCAGGCGTGAAACAAAAGAGATGTTTCTATTCGTATCCGCCCCTGCTTATACAGGCAATCTGTTCAGTCCGAAAGCGAACGTAGGCACTGTGCGCAACGACGGTATCGAACTTTCGCTTAACTGGCAGGACACCAAAAAAGGTTTTTCCTATTCTATCGGTGGAAATATCAGCTTTATTAAGAACGAGCTGACGAAGCTCAATGGCGGTTTTCCTGTATATGGTGACCGCGTAATCAGCGATATAGGTTTAGGACTTTATACTTACTACGGCTACGAATATTTGGGAATATACAAGAGCGACAAAGAAGTCACAGACTATCTGTGGGCAACTGCCGCAGGCACGTACGGTCGGGGTGATGCCAAATATTTAGACCAAAATGATGATGGAAAAATTGATGATAACGACCGTGTAGAGCTTGGCAACCCTTTCCCATGGCTGACGTACGGTATCAATGCAAGTGTTGAATATTTCGGGTTTGATTTATCACTGTTCTTTCAAGGC
Organism: Bacteroidales bacterium; assembly: GCA_031274555.1. Taxonomy (GTDB): domain Bacteria; phylum Bacteroidota; class Bacteroidia; order Bacteroidales; family P3; genus JAIRNR01. Next base: position 21,794 of record JAISPZ010000080.1, read on the forward strand.
GTTTACGGCAACGAGTTGTACAATGCGCAGCGCGAAAAATTAGAGGGACCCGGCAATGAAATGGTGATGAGTACAGCTATGCGCGATGCATATACGCCGTCCAATCCCAACGGAACTATCCCCAATCCTGTCAATGCCGTAAACTTCTACACTTCGAGCCGATTCATTGAAAGCGGTGCTTATATGCGCCTCAAAAACTTGCAGTTAGGCTACACTTTGCCACAGAAATTGACGCGCAAGGCATTTATTGACCGCCTGCGCGTATATTTTTCCGCGAGTAACGTGTTCACAATCACTAAATATAGCGGCTACGACCCCGAAGTCGGGAGTGGAGTTGATTACGGCAATTACCCGCAGGCGCGTACCATTATGTTTGGAGTAAACCTTGACTTTTAGTCAATTACGAATGACGAATTAAAACGAATATCAACGATATGAACAAAATATATAGCTTATTATTAGTCAGCGTGCTGACAACAGTCGGCATGACGGGTTGCAGCAAGTGGCTTAGCGAACCACAGCCTGCAAAACCGGGTATTGAAGATTTTTTTGCTGCCGGTGGCGGGTCAGCCGCAGTACAGGCGGTGAACGGTGCTTACGTTCCGCTGCAATGGGAATATGGTCATACTTACAGCCCCGAATGGTGGATTGGGGACGTGTCATCCGACGATGCCCTTAAAGGCGGACAGAACATTAGCGATATGTCAGCTGCTTTTGAATTTGACAATTTTAAAATATCAGACAATAATGATATTTTACTCGATTGGTATCAGTCTAATTTTCAGGGAATTGCACGTTGCAATTTCGTCTTGGAGGAAGTTCCTGACGTTGAGCCTGACAGCCTGATGGACCTGCGCACTAAAAAACGCCTTATAGCAGAAACAAAATTTTTACGCGCCCTGTACTACTTCCGCTTAGTGCGCGTATTCAAGGAAGTACCGCTGATAACTTTCACAATACAGTCGTCATCCGATTGGAAACAACAAAGGGCGAGTGTTGAAGATATTTACGCACAGATTATTCGCGATTTGGAAGATGCTAATAAAGACCTTTGGACTGTTGCCGAAATACGCAGAAATTCTGCCGAAATCGGACGAGCCACAAAAGGTGCTGCCCAAGCAATGCTGCTTAAAGCACACTTGTATCGCCAAAATTGGGGTATTGCCAAATCGTGGGGCGACTCAATTATTTCGAGTGGACAATATTCGTTAGAGCCTGTTTATGCCGACAATTTTAGCATTTATAACGAAAATGGCGTAGAGTCCGTTTTTGAAGTGCAGTATTCCGAAGAAGCAAGCAGTGACTACGGCAGTTTTAATCCGCATTTTGGCGGCACACGCGGAACTTTCACAACTATTTTGACACGCTCACGCTCTACCAATATACCTAAACTTGCGAGTGGCGGCGGTGCAGAGGGATGGGGCTTTAACAAGCCTACTCAAAGCCTGTATGACGAGTTTGAAGCTGGGGATGCACGTAGAGATGCCTCTATCCTCAATCTGCCCGACAACCTTATGAGCAATCCGACAGACGAAATTTATTTGGGCTGCCGTTACCTTACGCGCAAATATGCCCTTATGGATGCTGATAATGCTTGTCTGTGGGATGGACACGCCACCCGCGCACCAATAAATATTAAACTTATCCGTTATGCTGACGTGCTGCTGATGTACGCCGAAGCCTGCAACGAGTCGGGTGATGTGAGTACAGCGACACAGGTACTCAACAGCCTGCGCAGCGTACGCCGCGCCGAATGTGCCGACCCAGGCACCCAGCTGCAAGATTTTCCCAACTATGGCATATCCGACCTGCGTTCTGCTTTGCGCCACGAGAGGCGCGTTGAACTTGCCTTGGAGAGTCACCGCTGGTTTGACCTTGTGCGTTGGGGAATTGCCAAGCAGACGATGGACACTTACAAGGCAGGCGAAACAGCAGCAGTGCAAGCCCAGATGGGAACTTTTATAGAGGGAACGCATGAGTACTTCCCGCTTCCGCAGTATGAGCTGGACCTGTCGGAATAATTGTCAATTGTCAATTGTCAATTGTCAATTGTTAATTAGCAGAGCGTGTAATAAACATTAATCGTTAAATAAAAACAACTAACCCATTAAATAAAAGTATTATGAAAACATTAAAATCTTTTTTCTTGCTGGCAACCATTTTTGCCGCTTTCGCATTTATCTTAGTAACAGCTACATCATGCGAACCTAAACCAAATGAAGACCCTGTAGTTATCGACCCAGACCCTGATCCAGATCCAGACCCCGATCCAGATCCAGACCCAGATCCCGTAGTAGGCGCAATCCCCGACAGTATCAAAAACGGCTCGGACTTCTACATTATCTTTATGGATGCCACAAGCACCGCAGAGTTGGGCAACAAAGTAATTGTACCAACCATGCTCCGCGACTATGACGTTTGGCCCGCAGGACAGACACTGTCAGGTGGAGAGCCTGTTGGTATCAACGCTTTTGGACAACCCGAAGGCTACATTACTTTCACTATTAACGATTTCGAGGGCTGGAATGGCGGTGGAATTATTGCTGTATTAAGCCAATTTGAAGTCGTACCTGACTTGTCGCCCATTATGGATGGCGATTACTACCTGCACTTTGCTATGAAAAGTCCGTCAAGTCAAGCAGGAGCAGGCAACAGCTGTATTCTCTATAGCGAGGGACCCGACATTGCCTACTACTATGGTGCAGACGCAGGAAACGAAAATTATGTCAGCAACTATCCACACAACGGCGAATGGCAACATTTTGAAATTCCTGTATCGGAACTTATGAATAAGGGCTATTTATGGACAGGACCACTTAGTGCTGATAACGACAGAAGATATTTATTCGGATTCCAGGGTATCCCAAGTACTCCCGGCTATGAAATAAATCTCGATGCAATCTTCTTCTACAAGAAACCTGCAAATTAATTAAACAAAAAGCGGAAACTGCGGCGCGTACCAAAAACGCGCCGCAGCACACCGTCTTCAACCAAAAAACAAAATTAACATGAAGAAATATAGCATACTGATTGTTCTTTTCGCCTTGCTTTACAGCTGTGAACCCAAGCCACAACCTGTCGAAGATATTGTCTATGCCGACAGCAATAAATACACCATGAAGCAAGCACCGAGTGCCAAACGAGGTATAGGTTTTAACTCGCTTTACGAAAATGACTTTGAAGCTATCAGGAAAGGCATAACATGGGCCTACAATTGGGGCACGTCAGGATTTAATGCCACTATTGAGGCAGCAGCCGTTAAAGCAGGTGTAGCGTTCGTTCCAATGGTATGGAACGGCGGTGGCAATTGGGCAGATGCTATTCGTAACTACAAAAAGAAATATCCAGACTGCGAGTATTTCCTCGCTTTTAATGAACCAAATCTAACGGATCAAGCCAATATGACACCCACGCAGGCGGCAGCGAAGTGGAATGAAGTCAAAAATCTGGCACAGGAATTAAATATGAAAATAGTCGCACCTGCAATGAACTACGGAACATTGGCAGGATACAGCGACCCAATAAAATGGTACGACGAATTTTTCGCCAAGCCAAACGTTTCATTAGACGATGTAAGCGCACTGTCCCTGCATTGCTATATGAACAATCCATCTGCATTAAAGAGCTATGTAGAGCGTTTCAGAAAGTACGACAAGCCGATATGGATGACGGAGTTTTGCGCATGGGAAGGCGACCGTACAGCGGAACAGCAACGCGCATATATGAGCGATGTGCTCAATTATTTTGAAGCCGAACCGATGGTAGAGCGTTATGCGTGGTTCAAGTACGACGGCAGTACGACAAACAATCCACAATATGCCTTGCGTCCCACAGGCAACAGTAAAGGCGAATTGACGGATTTAGGAAAAGTATATGTTAATCTATCCTCTTATGATAAAGAGTTTCATTACGGACATAATCAGGTAATTCCCGCAGAACACTATTGCAACAGCAATTTCAGCGAAGTAGGCAATAACGATTGGGTAGCAGGTGTTCAACTTAAAGTAAGTTCTGATGAAACAGGAATTTTAGAAGTTGCAAATTTCGGTTTGCCAAAATGGTTGGAATATAAAATAGAGCCTGTTGTAAACGGTGATTATCATTTCATTATGCGTTACGCTTGCAACAGTGACTCAAAATATAAAATATTATTGGACGGTGATGAAATTGGCGAGATAGACCTGCCAAAAACAGGCGGTTACACATCGTGGCAAACGATTACCACCCCCACCCTGCCCTTAAAATCAGGAAAGCATACCGTCAGAATTGTGCCAAGCAAAGGGATGATAAGCCTTAACTGGTGGCGGTACAAACGCGAAGGAATTTAGAATTTAGAATGTAGAATTGGGCGTTCCCGCGCCCCCTCGCAGAGCTTCGTGGTCGCGGTCGGGCTATCACTTCAATCTTTTTGCCTCGCAAGCTCGGCAAAAAGGATTTCCGTTCTATCCCTAACGCAGCAAAGCGCATAATAGAATGTAGAATTAAAATATAAAAAACAAAATACTATGAAAAAAATATTATTACTATCGGCAATCTTGTCTTTCGCTTTTACAGCACTATCTCAACCAATAGGGACAATGATTATGAAAGGCGTAGAACTTCACGAGCAGGGTGTTCCTACTAATGTGTTTCCTCAAACAGTTGATTTTAAGATTGTAACGCTAAACGGTAAAACGTGGGCGCATACTAACTTAAATGGCAGTGTTCTCGGCGGTGATGGTTGGACAAGCCAACTTCGTTTTTGGAATGACACAAATGGCGGTAAAGTAGAAAACAATCTACTAAATCGCTTCAATAATGTAGAAAGTTGGGGAAGCACAACTGTCCCACCTCATTCTGGTGGGCATATCAGTATTTTTCAAGGTTTTTCTAACAACACATTTGCAGAAACGGATCAGTTTATTTACGATGATGCCATTGCAAATACCCCTGTGGAGGGCGATCTTACAGCCCCCTTACTCACCGTTTACAATACTGAAAATGTTACGCAAGTTTCAGCGATGTTACGCTTCGCAGTGACAGAAGATAATGACTATTTTTATCACGTTCTCTGTGACGGTGTAGATTATATTTTATTTGCAGACAGCCTGTCGCTTACAGGTCTTGCGCCTGCCACCCTCTACCATTACGAAATTACCCCTTATGACTTTAGCGGTAATGCGGGCACTACGCAAGTTATTGAATTTACAACACCCGGTGCCATTTTTCTAAGCATCCCGACAGATATAAGTATTACAGACAGCACCATTTCCTACACAGGGGACGCTAATGCTTTGACCCATACAGTAACTGTTTATAGAGGGACTTCCGTACTTATTGAACTTATTCAAAACATTGATGATGAAGCAGGTGGAATTTTGCATTGCCAAAATCTGCCGAGTGGCGCATACAGAGTAACCGTTCAAGCAATGGGCGACGAAGTGAATATTATGAGTTCAAGTGTATCCACCGTGTATGATTGGAATTTTATAAACGATAATTACGTTGCCCCTGTTGTAGGTACTTCCAATAATTGCAGACAATTATTTAATACTGTACTGTTTACAGTCGAAACAAATGACAACAATTTAGTAGTAAGTATTGCCCCGCCAATTGAGGGACAACGTGCCAATTTTAGAGCTGCTGGTTTCCGAGCCGAGAATTTTACTGTCAATGGAATTACAGGCACTTGGTTTACTAAAGCAGAAGCTAACGGCAACGTTACGCAACAAACGTTTACGCCTGTCGTACCGCTACATGTTGGGGATATTATCAACTATAATGGTACTATGGAATACATGACACCTACCGATGGCAATGCATACGATTTAGGTTTTAATCTCGGAAAAATTGGCGGAGCATTTGTCTGGGGCAGTCGCTGTCAGCGATTAGGTACTCCTCACGACATTTCCGTAAATGAAAATCGTCAAATTCTCTTTTCGGACACAGTCAATGAACCGACCGATGTAGAAGAATATTTACTAACAGTCTATAACAGTGCAAATATTGCGGTAGCAACACAATTAGTTGATTCGGGCGACATATTGCTCTACGACGTAGCAGGTGGCACAGTTACACTGCAAGCGGTTTCAAATAATCCTGATATAGCTGCTTCTGACCCGGCTTCCTACGATTGGACTTATACCAATACAGACAGAATTACCTACCCAACAGGTTTTTGGAACACACTTATTGATGTAAGCGGTGGTGGTAATGCTTGCACTGATGATGGTGATGCTGCGGAATGGACATGGGAAACAATTGAAGGAAAATTAATTATTACTATTCAGCCAGGTCCTACAGGCTTTGCTGATTTTAGAAACACTAATGGACCTAATAACGTATCTGCATATAGTCTTAACGGTGTTCCGGGTACTTATTTTGACATAGCTCGCACATCTTCTAACCAAATAACACTTACTCCCATAGTGCCAATTAATTACGGGGACGTTGTAAGCTATAATGGTCAGGTGACATACAGAACTTTAGTAGCTAATACCGCGCAGGGCTGCAATCTTCAAGATTTATATCCCACTATTAATTTTGCCAATTTCGGTACGTTTGTATGGGGAACGAAAGGTCCAACTCTGTTTGAGCCTCAAAATATTAACGTTGATGAAAATCGTGTACTGACTTTTGACGGCGATACGGCAGCAGGCAGTTACAACGTAAAAATTTACAACGACCAAGGATTTTTAGTTGCCGAACAAACGGTGTCTGGCAGTGGTGAAACGATTCTTTATGACGTATCGGGAAGTTACACTATAAAAATGCAATCACTGCCCAAGTCGGAAAGACATTTTGTATCGCTTATTTCTACCCCATATCATTGGGAATACGAAAATAGTGAAGCACCTAAATTCCCATCTATCTTCTGCTCATTTTCTATGGACTGCTCTGTAAATCACGGTGACAACGACCGTGCAGTATTTACCTGGGAAACTATAGACAATAAACTCGTTATCAGTATTGCTTCCGACTTGGAGTCCGGCAATTCAGAAACATTCTTCCGTGGCAACGGTATGGTGGTTAGTGGATTTTCAATCAACGGAGTACAGGCTAACGACTATTTTACTCTCGAAATTAACGCTGAAAAGTCAGCAATTACGTTCACTCCCACAGGAACTATCAACCCTGGCGATCAAATAACCTATAACGAAATGATAGAATACCGCACTGCCCTTACCGGTGAAACTGCGTTGTGGCCTACAGTAAACTTCGCCAACTACGGTTCATATACTTGGGGCACAACCTGCGACTATTCGCCACAGGTTTATGCTAATCCGTCAGCATTGACCTTTACGCCCGACACAGGAGTCCGTACTTTTATACTTGAAGCTCAAATGCTCACATCTGCCGTAACTCTCGAAGCATCAAAAGGATTGGCAGTCGTACCCACGACCGTAACTCCTGACGAAAACGGAAATATTCTTCCGATTGACGTTTATGTTACATGGGAAGAAGGCGGTTCTTCGGAAGGATTTGTACGTATTAAAGGCGGTGGATTAGCTTTCCCGAAACAGATAGCCGTAAGAGGTGATGGATTTTCGGAATATTGCAACAAGATAATAACTAACCCGCAGACAGGTTTAGAAGCTCCTATCTATCTTTCTATTACAGAAAACGAAAGCGACCTTATTTTCACTCTCGCGCCTGTTTACGGTGCTCCCGCTTCGGCAAAATGGAATAATATTGTAAATATCACTTCTAATGGCGGACAGGAATTTGTATCCAAAACAGGCAACGGAACTGCTACTGTTACTGCTACTTTTGACGGTCCACTAAACACCGGCGATACTGTCACTTTTGGCGGAGCATTAATTTGGACTGCCGAACAAAGTAATGGTGTTTTAAATGCCAATGCTTATGATAACGGATTCAAAAAATATGTTGTAGGACAGGGTGGATGTGATTTGGACGTGCCCGCTCCAATAGTTCGTCCCAATATCAGTTATATTAATGTTATTGATGAGAAAAGGGGTGCTGATGCTGTGTCCATTGAAGTTATCATCGGTGACGAACCGACTTATGGCGTTGGCAGTATCCGTCTGCGCGAGAAAAACGGACTGAAAGACTTGCAGACACTCCCTGCTTCGGAAGATGGTGCTTATGTCCTGACAGGACTAACGGAACTCACCGAATATACGTTCGATATTGTTGCTTTGGATACGCTGGGCTATCCGTCTGTTTTACAGACTGTAACATTTAAGACACGTGGCACTCTGTCTGCCGGACATTTTGATGTGGAATTTGACCATGCCTATTATGACGGCACGCCACATGCCGCCGTTGTTACGCCAAAAGAGCATATCGCCTCAGGTATCGGGGATATAAACCTGATTTATAACGACAGCATAACAGATCATCCTGTAAATGCAGGTGAGCATAATGTTAAGGTGGCAGTTGCACTCGGCACAGACTACCTTGCAGACACTTTCGATATGGGTGTTCTAAATATTTACAAAGTTGATATTACTGCCGACAGCCTGATTTTTGATACTACCGCCGTATATTATGATGGAACGGCTCACTCGGTAAGTGTTACAACTACTCCTGCCGTAGCAGGATTAGAGAACGTAGAAGCTGTGTATTACAACGGTAACACAACTGCGCCTGTAAATGCGGGCAGCTACGTTGTAAGCGTTGATATTTCGGAGGGTCAAAATCACAACGAAGTAGTAAATCTACGTCTTGGTACGTTCATAATAAATCGTGCTATTGCTATCAGCACAGACAGTTTCTCTTTTGTAGATAGTACTGTTTATAACGGTAGCGCACAGCCTGTAGAAATAAATGCTGATGTTGTCGGACTTGGTGATATTACAGATATATTTTATAATGGCAGTGCTACTGTTCCCGACAGTGTGGGTGTTTACGCTATTTCTATCAATATCGCACAAGGGGATAATTATGAGGCTGTATCGGGATTGGCACTCGGTTATCTTACTATTGAAAAAGCCACTCCTCTTGCTTTGCATCTGGATTATACACCAAAGAGTGTGCAGTACGATGGTGAAGGGCATGCTGTAACAGTCTATCTAAAAACGCCTTATAAAGGGTTGGGCAATGTTACAGTAAAATATGACGGCGCGACAACTGTGCCGTCCGCTGTTGATGTCTATCAGATTACAGTCAGCATTGATGAGGGTTACAACTTTTTGGCAACGACCGAAGATATTGTACTCGGCGACTTCACTATTTCCAACAAGCCACTCGTTACATCTGCTGATTTGTCATACGAGATAGAGGATGTTGTTTATACAGGAAGTGAGCACCGCGTAACTGTAACAGGTGAAGTTGGCGATATTACCGTATTCTACAATGGTGATACCACCGTGCCTGTAAACGCGGGTGATTATATTGTGACGGTGGATGTTGGGGAAACGGAAGTTTATTCAGCTACATACGGTCTGTTGTTAGACACGCTTATTGTTGCTAAGGCTACACTTACTCCTGAACATCTTGTGTATATGATACCTGACGGTCTTATTTATAATGGGCTTGCACATCCGGTTGAAGTTTCGCTTTCCGAAGCATACAGCGGAGCGGGGTCATTTACAGTTCTGTATAACGGCGGTACTGACGAACCTGTGGTGGCGGGTGCATACTCAATTACTTTGAACATGACAGAAGGCTCAAACTTCCTGTCGGTTGAGGGTCTGTCTTTGGGTGAACTTATTATTGATCCCAAGCCGTTCGTTAGACTTCTTGACTTGTCGTACCAGATTGAAGATGTTGTTTATACAGGAAGTGAGTACCGCGTAACTGTAACAGGTGAAGTTGGCGATATTACTGTATTATACAATGGCGATACAACTGCGCCTGTAAATGCTGGGGACTATCTTGTGACGGTGAATATTGGGGAAACGGAAGTTTATTCAGCCACATACGACCTGCTGTTGGATACACTTACTATTGCTAAGGCTACACTTACTTTGGAACATCTTGTGTATATGATACCCGACAGTGTTGTTTATGATGAGGCTACACATCCAATTCAGGTTGCGCTTTCCGAAGCGTACAGCGGAGTGGGTTCGTTCACTGTTCTATATAATGGCAGCACCGACGAGCCTGTGCAGGTGGGTACATACTCAATTACATTGAACGTGGCAGAGGGTTTGAACTTCCTGTCGGTTGAGGGTCTTGCTTTGGGACAATTAAGGATTGTGGAGCGTGACGGTGTTCGTGTAGAGCCTGCTGCTGGTGCTTTTAGTGCTTCTTTGACGGCGTATATTTTCCATGACGTGCTTTATGTGAGCAGTCAGGTTGAAAGTGTCCGACTGCTTAACGTCAGCGGGACAACTGTGCTGCGTTCGGGCAGTGTCAATGCCTCTGTTGCTCACCTCGCGCATGGTCTGTATATCGCGGTGCTGAAAGGTGCTGACGGTCGGACACGCACGGTGAAGGTGGTGAAATAGGAATTTAGAATGTAGAATTTAGAATTTAGAATGAGCAAAGCGCAAAATAGAATTTGCGGGGTAGGATTTTGGGCTTAGGTACATTCAATTCTAAATTCTAAGTTCTAAGTTCTACGTTTTTTCTTAAAATTGCTGTTGGGCTGCGTTAGGGATAGTAGCGGAAATCCTTTTTTGCAGCGGGGGCGCGTGTGGTGGGCAAAAAAGATTGCAGCGGATAGCCCGACCCCGCCCACGAAGCCTGCGAGGGGGCGGGGGAACGCCCAAATTGAATTAAGAATTGAAAATCGAAAATTTCCACGCTTTCCGTTTTACGTTATAAAGTTCGCTCATTCTAAATTCTAAATTCTACATTTTACATTAATTTAAAACTATACTACTATGAAACGCCTTTTTTTATTTATTTTGTGTATGACTGTCGGCGTAGCGATAGCCGACGAGTCTGATTTTTGCCTGACAAAGGTTACGCCACCGCTTGGCAATAACTGTTCAGGAGATGACCTTAGTGCCGCGTTCTTTTCGTGGAATACCGAACAGAATGGGACTGTGAGTGTTACTATTACCGGGCTACCCGGCAATACTACCACTTCTTTTCGTGGAGGCACAGGGATGAACGCTGCAAACCTGAAAGTTACAGGTAAAGCGGGCGTGACGTTTACAGGTGCTTTCACGGACAACAGTAAAACTGTTATTATTTTTACGCCAAGCGAGCCGCTTGTTGTGGGTGATGTGCTCACATACAGTGCTTTGGTGGAGTATAAAACTGCGGACGCGCCGCAGGGAGGGTTCGCGTTACAGGACTTGTGGCCCAGCTTGTCGTTCACTCATACGTTCGGGGATGTCTGTGTTCCGCCCGAACCGCAACCTCTTGCTACGCCCTCAAATATCAACATCTCGCCTGACAATATCATCACTTTTACAGGTGATAATAACGCCCTTCGACATCAACTGACAGTACATCGTGGCGCTTCTATCCTGCCAATGCATATTCAAGATGTCAATAGTGGCGACACTGTTCATTTTGATATTGCGGGCAGCTACACTGTCACGCTGCAATCGTTTCCGGGTTCGCTGTCTTTCCTCAATTCTGCCGTGTCGGAAGCGCAAGCGTGGGTTATCGCAGGCGAAATACCAATTGTCGAAGTCGGAGAAACTATCTATTGCAACACTTCTGTCGGCGAGGGGGCTTCCGAAGCATTATTTACTTGGCAGACCATAGATAACAATCTCGTTATCAGAATAGCACCTGTGATACTTGACGACCCGGGCACAAAATTCCGCAATCCGATGAACGTAGCAAGATTTACGGTAAACGGTTTTGAGGGGACATGGTTTGAGAGTGCTGTATTGAGTGAAAATAACACTGTGCTCACCTACGTTCCGCTTGTTCCACTGCTCGACGGCGACAAGATAAACTACAACGCTCTAGTGGAATATGCCACCAAAGATAACGGAAATCTCTATCCTACGATTGATTTCGGCGATTATATTTGGGGAAGTCGCTGCCCTGAGGCTGAGGTGTTGCAGATTCCCGACAATATTGCCGTCACTGACGGTGTGCTTTCGTTTAGCGCAGTGGACAACGCTCTTTCGTACAAGCTCATCGTTTACAGAGAGCAATCAAACCTCAAGGAGTACGAACAAATCCTCACAACAACAAGTGTCCCACTTGCACTAAACACTCCCGGCAGCTATACACTCACTCTGCGTACTGTGGGCGACAATGTCGATTATGTGAATAGCGATGAGAGTCCTCGTTATGAGTTTACATTTGTAATTCCCGATTATAAAATACCTGTGGCGGGAGTTTCTATCTTCTGTCAATTCGCCTTTGACCCGTCCGCCCAGCATGGTAACAACGACCGTATGGTTCTCTCATGGGAAACAGTCGGCACAAATATTGTTGCCCGCATTAGTGACGACGAGGGGAATTTCGCTACCCTCTTTCGTGGAGACGGAATGAGAGCAGAGGCTCTATCAGTAAATGGACAGAGTAACCTCGACTGGTTTACGTTAGAAACTAACGAAGACAGGACAGCAGTAACATTTATCCCCAATATCCCCCTGCATATTGGCGACAAGTTAGTTTACAACGGTATTATAGAGTACGAAACAGGGCTTTTGAGCGAGGTGGCTCTCTGGCCTGTCGTTAATATGGGGAATTACGGTGCTTATGTCTATGGTAGTACCTGCGAATATGCGACTTCGTTAGTAACGAGCTGCAACTCCATCGTTTTTACGCCCGACACAGGGGTTAGAAGATTTACCGTTTCGGGCAGAAACTTCACGTCCCCGCTCACTGTTACCGCTTCTAACGGCTTGACGGTGCACAGTCATCATGGACATTCAAAAGTTGATACGCTATATCCGCTATCTAACGGCACTCTGGCTACAACGCCCATAGAGGTACGTTGGCAGGAAGGCTCATCTGAGGGCGGAGTAGTGCGCATCGAAGGTGGCGGAATGCCTTTTGCCAAGGAAATTCCTGTAACGTCTAACGGTTTCTCGCAGTACTGCAATAAGGTACTCAACTATTGGGGCGAATACGGTGCTTATCATGTTTATTTGACAGTCGGTCATCCGAGCGACAATCAGATGTCGTTTCTACTAACTCCCATATACGGTACTTTCGCAGTCTGGAGCAACAACTCCATTCAGGCTGCTTTAGTTTCTGTCAGTCGTCCCGAAGTTACAGTTGTAACACGTGTGCTTCAAGACAGTATTATCATTCTCACTTTCAGCGAAGCACTGCAACAGGGGGATGTTATAAGTATTGGACCTAACCCTGCTTTTGTATGGCAGACGGAGAACGCAAACGGTGACAGATACTACAACTGCTATATTGACCCTGTACAGACATATACGGTTGGCTTAACGTGCGACCTGTCCGTACCACATCCGGCAGTACTGCCACAGATAGTACAAGTGGATCATCAGCCTGTTTCTCTCGAAGAAAGTTCTGTTAAAATCCATGTGGCGCATGGGACATACCCTATCTCGCATATTCATCTGTGGGAGCTGGAAGACAAAATATCTCACAGGATTACACCGCTGTCAGGCGACAGCCTTTATTCTATCACAGGTTTGGAAGAGTACAATACTTATTACGTAAGAATGGCAGCCATAGACGAAAAGGGATATTCGTCACTTTATGAAAATCTAACTATTAAAAATCTCGGCGTGTTGTCGGTCAGCGATTTCAACCTGACGGATACTGTCGTTTTTGACGGACTGCCGCACGAAGCCGAATTTAATCTTCCCAATGGTACAGGGGAAGTTCTGTCTGTAACTTACAATGGTCTTGACGATCCTCCCACAGACGTAGGTGATTACAGTATTGCTGTGAGCGTCAGCGAGGGCACAAGATACCATGCTGTCGACAATATGAATATTGGCGTTTTGCATATTGTTAAGGGCGGGATGGGTGCGCATTTGTTAGAACACACCGCAGGGACGTACGTCTATGATGGCGAGCCTCACCGCGCAACTGCAAATATCAAAGAGGACGTACCGGGTGCAGGCAGTATTACGGCAATAAAATATAACGGCGACACTTCCGCCCCTGTCAATGCCGACATTTACGTTGTGTCGGTGGATATTTCGGAAGGGATAAACTTCTATCCTACTTATGATTTGGTTATTGACACGTTAGTAATCTTGCGAGCCGAAGCTACCGCGGACCTTATCACTTTTGAGATGGACACAACTGCCGTCTATAACGGACTGCCACATTCGCTAACGGCATTTGGGGTTGCAGGCTTGGGTGAGATAACGTTAAAATATAACGGCTACGCAGAGGCTATAAACGCGGGAACATATACTGTTACTGCCGACGTTGCGCAGGGACAAAACTACAATGCTGCAAGTGACTTCGTGCTAACGACTGACTTCTCTATCAGCAAGGGAGTGTTGCAAGCCTCATGTTTCACTTTTCCTGCTTTTGCGCCTCTGCACGACACAGGCTCATCCGTTGCTGTAACGCTTGTCGAGCCTTACACAGGCGCGGGGGTTCTGACGGTGAAATATAACGGCAGCACCGAGTTGCCCAAGTTAGCGGGCATTTATCTCTTGTCAGTAAGTGCAGAAGAGGGCGACAACTTTTTCGCAACGGAAGAAGATATTATTTTAGACAGTGTGCTTATCTCAGAGGCACAGACTCTCACTGTGCGCATTGTTGATGAAAACGGATATACTCTTTTATCCCCCAATTTCACTGTAACTGTTGAGGGCTATATTGATTTTGCTGCTTCAACAAGATTTGATAACGAGCTTGTAACAGTGAGCGGAAAAGCCATCTTCACTGACATCCCTCGCGGTGGCACGTTCACCATAACTGCTGTCGCTGACGGCTACATTGTAGAGGACAGGGAGATAGTTTCGCTGCAGCAGGACACTGTCGTTGTGATGGAAGCGATTGCGGAAAGGAGCAGCATTGAGGTGGCGGAGGTTTCGGCGAAGCCTGTCATATATACTTCAAACGGCACATTATTTATCGTGTCCACACTCCCCTACCGCACGTTGTCCCTCTACAACATATTAGGCTCAAGGGTTTACTCCGCCAAGAACTTCGCGCAATCTTCAAACCACAACATTTCTCATCTACCCGCAGGCATGTACATTGTAGTCCTCGACGGCACGCGGCGCGACACGGCGAAAGTGGTGAAGATGTAGAATAATTGTCAATTGTTAATTGTCAATTGTCAATTCGCTAAAATGCAGAATAGAATGTAACGGAATGTAGAATGTAGAATTTAGAATTTAGAATGAGCGAAGCGTAAAATCGAGTGTAGGGTATAGAATTTAGAATTAAAACAACAATACAAACGAATGATATGCACAGATAGCGAGTGCGTAAGCAAAATTCTTAATTCTAAATTCTACATTCTTAATTTTAAAATCCCTGCGCAAGCGGGGATATTTTTTGTGATGTGTATAAAAAGTGTGTGAAAGTTAAAATTATATAATGTATGAAAAAATATGTACTTATTCTTGCGGCGTGTATCGTTGGATACATCCTTACATTCAGTGCTTGCAGCGAAAGTAACACTGACCCGAAGACAGAGCCTGTCATTATCCCCGAAAATACGATACACCCCGAATATGAGGGCTACACGTTGGTCTGGGTGGATGATTTCAGCGCGACAGAACTTGACAAGTCCGCCTGGAACATCGAAGTAAACGGTGACGGCGGCGGCAACAACGAATTGCAGTTCTATCGTGAAGAAAACGTAACTTTGGGAGTAGAGCCACAAAGTGAAAAAAAATGCTTGATACTTACAGCGAAAAAAGAAACATATCAGGGAAAGACCGCCACTTCGGGACGCGTAACAAGTATGGAGAAAAAGTTTTTTAAACATGGACGTATAGAAGCATCGATTAAACTGCCACAGACCGCAAACGGCTTGTGGCCTGCCTTTTGGATGATGGGCAACGACTATCCGTCAGTGGGCTGGCCCCATTGTGGCGAAATTGACATCTTGGAAATGGGACACTCCAACGGTATCCGCAATTCCACCCAGGACCGCTATTTTAACGGAGCTTGTCACTGGGGCTTGTCGTGGAACGGTGGCGCATACCCCAATTACGCAAAAGCCTCTACGAACAGCTACAGTATGCAAGACACTTTCCACCTCTACACCCTTATCTGGGACGACAACTATATCCGTATGTACCTTGACATAGATAAATACCATGATGTAGAGCCATATTACGAGATGAATATTTCCGACAAGAGTTCAGACAACTCCCCGGGCAAATACTTCCACAAAGAATTTTTTATACTGTTCAACCTCGCTGTTGGCGGGAACTTTCCGGGAATTTGGAACATTGCCGAAATAACCGCCTTGTCGAACGGCGAAGTTAAAATGTACGTGGACTTCGTGAGAATATACCAATAGAATGTAGAATTTAGAATGTAGAATTTAGAATGAGCAGAGCGCAAAATAATTGTCAATTGTTAATTGTCAATTGTCAATTCGCTAAGATGCAGAACAGAATGTAGAATTTAGAATTTAGAATTTAGAATTTAGAATTTAGAATGAGCAGAGCGCAAAATAGAATGTAGAACGTAGGATATAACGGACAGAGTGAGAGAAACCCGAAGCCGAAAAAGTGTCAAGCAAAAAACCTGAAAATATATAAACAAATGAAAAAGTATATACTTATTTTTATGACATATATCGCTGGATATGTTCCCATATTCGGTTTTGGAACTGAAAGCAACATATATGCTGAAACAGAATCTATTACTGTCCCCGAAGATACAACCCACCCCGAATACGCAGGCTACACGTTAGTCTGGGTGGACAATTTCAATACAGCGAAACTTGACACTTCCAATTGGAACATCGAAGAAAACGGTGGCAACAGCAACGAATTGCAGTTTTACCGCGAAGAGAACGTATCGTTGGGAATAGAGCCACAGAGCGGCAAACAGTGCCTAATACTTACAGCGAAAAAAGAAACATATCAGGGAAAAACCGCCACTTCGGGACGTGTGAACAGTCTTGGAAAAAAGATTTTTGAATATGGACGTATAGAAGCATCGATTAAACTGCCACAGACTGCAAACGGCTTGTGGCCCGCCTTTTGGATGATGGGCAACGACTATCCAGCAGTGGGCTGGCCCCATTGTGGAGAAATTGACATCTTTGAAATGGGAAGCTATGGCGGTATCCGCAATTCTATCCAGGACCGTTATTTTAATGGGGCTTGCCATTGGGGTTTGTGGGACAATGGCGCAAACCCAAGTTACGCAAAAGCTATCACAAACAGTTACAGTATGCAAGATACTTTCCACCTCTACACCCTTATTTGGGACGACAACTATATCCGTATGTACTTAGACATAGATAAATACCCTGATGCGAAGCCGTATTACGAGATGGATATTTCCGACAAGAGTTCAGACTATTCCCCGGGCAACTACTTCCACAAAGAATTTTTTATAATTTTCAACATCGCTGTTGGTGGCAACTTTCCCAAAATTTTGGACATCGCAGGAATAACCGCCTTGTCAAGTGGCGAAGCTAAAATGTACGTGGACTTCGTGAGAATATACCAATAGAATGTAGAATTTAGAATTTAGAATTTAGAATGAGCAAAGCGCAGAATAGAATGTAAAACGTAGGATATAACGGACAGAGTGAGAGAAACCCGAAGCCGAAAAAGTGTCAAGCAGGGGTACGGAAAATTCAAGATTTAAAATTTAGCAATTGAAGTAAACCATCGCTGAAAAGGAGTACGGAGTAGTTCATGCCAACTTAGAAAAGTAGATTAATAGATGGTGGGCTGCTTCTTCGGATTGCGAAATTTTAAACTTAATTTTCCACGAAACCTGAAAGTGTATAAACGGACAAAATGAGAGAAACCCGAAGCCGAAAAAGCGTTGAATAGGGGTTGGAATTTGAGGTGTAAAATTCTATATTCTTAATTTTGTTAGCAGTGGGGGCGCGTGAGCAGTGGGGGCGCGTGAGGGATTATTGCTTCGCAATGAAGTCGCTCTCGCTCGGCATAGTCCGCGCAAGCGCGTCCTCTGCCCTCGCTTACTCGCGACTTTGAAGCGGAAATCCTTTTGCCTGCGAGGGGATTTGAGGTCGGCAGGTGGGATGGGATGTATCGGTGGGTTTATGACAGAGAGTGTGTTTTGCGAACAGGCAAAAGATTGCAGCGGAAAGCCCGACCCTTGCGGTAGGTAGGCAGGCAGGCTACGGATTGGTGGGCACAAAACAAATGGGTGGAAGTCGGTGCTGTCGCTGAATTTTGGTCAAAGCGCAGGCCGCCGCCTGCCTACCGCAAGGGGCACGCCCAAAATAAGTATGTAAAAAATATAAATCCTTAAATCCGCAAGCAAATTATTTTGAGAGTAGAAAAATATTTCCGAAGTTTTTTTTGCGGATATTTTGGGAAACGAGGGGTTGATATGCTGTTTTTCGACAAAAAAAATGCAGAT
>JAISPZ010000016.1 GCA_031274555.1 Bacteroidales bacterium
AGATAATTGGTTAAGTAAAGTATATATAGTCACTTCTGACGAAACGTTTAT
This sequence comes from Bacteroidales bacterium, assembly GCA_031274555.1. GTDB lineage: Bacteria > Bacteroidota > Bacteroidia > Bacteroidales > P3 > JAIRNR01. Next base: position 52 of record JAISPZ010000016.1, read on the forward strand.
AAGCGATTTAAGACAGGCAAATTTCGGAAATGCCATATCCAACATAGAGGAAATACCTGAGCCACAACTTTGTTATACGCCTAATGATTACAGTTTAGCTTGGAGTCAAACAGATCTTGATTTAATAAAAGCAAAGGAAGCGTGGGATATTATCGGCTCAATCCCACGCATACCAATAGGTGTTACGGATCAACCTTTTGATACGACTCACCCCGACTTGTGTGGGCAGTTTATTGATGTTATAGGAAAAGGATATGCGACAGACTATCACGGGACTTCCGTTTCCGGAATATTAGGTGCTATAACAAATAATGGAATAGGATTATCTTCTGTAAGCTTGGGGGCCAAAATCTATGCATCTAATAATTACGTTAGTTCTGAGGTTCTTAAGCTTGCACAACTTGGTTGTAAAGTTATAAATTGCAGTTGGACATATAGGTGTCATTATATTGTTGCTGATGACACTTTATACAGACAATTGAGAGATGATTGGAACACAGTAGTAGTTTTTGCTGCAGGTAATAATCCATACCCCGATTGTGGTGCTGCAGGATTAGGAGGGAAAGCGTATCCAGCATCTTATCCATCCGTTTTATCCGTAACATCTATTGGACACGCGCAACCTATTGGCTCAACAGGTAAATTATATGGTCTGGATAATTGGGCAGATTGTTTCGATGCAATTATAGGTGACTCAACTTCTGGATATATGCGTAATAGTGCAGTTGATGTGTGTGCACCTGGTTATAAAGTGCCTGTTCTTATGGACGCGACTTCGGGTGGTTATGATGCACAAAGCGGTACATCTTTTGCTGCTCCACTAGTTACAGCAACAGTATGCCTAATGCGAAGTATTAATCCGTGCCTGTCAGCAGTAGAAGTAATGCAAATGGTCAAGGATGCAGCTGATACTTCTATCTATTCTATTCCATACAACCAAAGATATAGAGGAAGACTTGGAACAGGAAGATTGGATGTTGCAAAGTCCTGCCTTTTGGCAGCGCAGACGGCAACAAAAACACTTAATGTGCCAACTATTTTTAACAGTAGCACTATTGTTAAAGCAAATTATGCTATCAAAAATACTTCATCGGTATTAGTGAAAAATTCAGCAAATGTTCAGTTCAAAGCAAGACATAACATTGAGTTAAACGCAGGATTTGAGGTTGAGTTGGGGGCAATATTCAGTGCCGAGATAGATCCGAACCTTACAGTTAGTTGTGAATAATAGAAAATAATATGAAAAATAAAACAGTTCTTTTTGTTCTACTGTCATTCGCCTTTGTGTTGCGGGCGCAGGAATATAGTTACGTTCCTTTTGTTCAAGAGGGTGCGCGTTGGAGTTATTGTACTAGACCATTTGATTATACTTTTGTGCCTAACCGATATTACTTTGTTTATGAAATAAACGGAGATACAACCATAAATTTTCAGAATTACAAAATAATGAAAAATGGGTGTAACAATGCATATATTGCAGCATTGAGAGAACAAGATAAAAAAGTTTATCTCATAAACTATGGGGAAGAGAAAGAAAGATTGTTGTACGACTTTTCATTATCCGTAGGGGATACTTTTTGCCATCCATATCCTGACACTTTTCGCTTAGGCAACTTATGGGTGGTTTATGGATTGTATGAGGTAATTAGTATTGATACTATTCAAGTTGGGGAATGTTTACGCAAACGGTTCAACACACACGGAGCACTGATGGAAACCTTTATAGAAGGAATAGGTACGCCTTATTCTCTTTCATTTTTTCTTAAAAAATATAGACATGGACTGCCCTTAGGTGTGGTATATGAGTTGAACTACAAGAAAGAAAATGGTGAGATTGTCTATCGCAATGCTGATGAAGAATTTTTTACCGAAAACGACTGCGGGACTGTTAGAATAGAAAATAATTTGGAAAAGTCGGAAAATATTCTCTACCAAAATTCCCCAAATCCATTTAACAAGAAGACCACTATTCAGTACAAACTTTCGGAAAAAACAATAAATGCCAAAATATGTATCTATGATTTGAACGGAAAAGAACTGCGTTGTTTTAATTTAAACACTGCAAAAGGCACATCTTCTGTTGAAGTTAATGCCTCTGATTTACCCGCAGGCATTTACCTCTACTCGCTGATAGTGGACAACAAAGTTGTCGCAACAAAACGTATGATTTTAACAGAATAAATATCATGAAGACAAAAATATTTTTCACGCTGTTCTTATTTTTCGTAACTACTTGTGGCTTTTCTTACGCCCAACAAGAGTATGATGACGCGCCGTGGTGTCCAGCGGGAGCGACTTGGACGTATGAGAGATTTTCCAATCCTTATACGTACTCTTTTTTGAAACTTGTTTACGAAAAAGATAGTTCCGTTCAGGGGAAAAATGTGAAAACAATAGGAGTTCACTTTGCGGGATGGTCTTTTGATTATAATGGGGCTGAGATTTATTGGAAGAGGAGTTCTAGAAAAGTTACTGAAGAATATCTTTATGAGCAAAATGATAGTATATTTCGATATGACAAATTAGATGACCGTTTTGTTTTCCTGTATAGTTGGAATTTTAAAATCGGGGATACTTTTGTCGGAAGAAACATGACTGCAATTACAATGCGCGTAGTGGGAGAAGGTGAGTATCCTGTTGATTTGCCTTCGGATACATTTGTTGTGTCAAGTGTGACCGATATAAGTTACATAGGAGGAAAATTGTTTCGACTGTTTAGCGCAAGATCTTTGGGTGGCATTATGAGGATGACCCCTATAATTTCTAAAATAGGAGCATTTTCAAATCCTTTTCCATTTCCTTACTACGAGTCAAAACAGTATTTCATAAACTCTTATCAGAAAACTGTCCTCTCTGAGGGTGACACGCTTTTTGAAGTTAAGGAATACGGATATTCATACACGTATGAAAGCGGACTGGTTTGTTATTCTGATTCGATACGCGGACACTATGTAATGAACAACAGCTTTGTTGAGGATGAAATACCTTATTGCCTTAATGCTGACACTTTGATTGTAGTAGGCAACGAAAACGCCGCTGCCCGCAAACAAAACGCCTCTCTGTACAAGCTATATCCAAACCCTGTTTATGATGAAGTGTGTATTTCGGCAGAAGAAAATACTGTTATCAAAAGGATAAATATTTTAACTGCTATGGGGGAACAAATTACTTCTATTGTCGGCAATAAACAGTGCGTCCCCACGAGTGCACTGCCCTCTGGAGTTTACCTTATGAGAATTATGGACGACAAGGGACGGTGGGAAACACTGAAATTTGTAAAAGCGAAGTGAAGGAAGCAAAGAAACGAAAACGGCAACTGTTTATTGGCGAGTTCCGTACTATCTACTAAAAACAATTTATAAACGCATGAAAAACAAAACAGTTCTTTTTGTTCTACTGTCATTCGCTTGTGCGTCGCGGGCGCAGGAATACAGTTACGTTCCTTTTGTTCAAGAGGGTAATGTTTGGAGTTACGCTTATCCAATATATTTAACCGCTTACGATGACGATAATCCGTATATAGGTTATTCAACCT